>NZ_JBHYJX010000022.1:0-119406 GCF_042740985.1 Streptomyces sp. NPDC058985
CGCCGTGCCGGGCGTAGAGCCTCGTACTGGATGTACTTGGCTCTGCGCCCGGTGCGGCGAGAGTGCGTGCATGGCGTCGCGAGGCAGACGGGAATGGTCAGACAGGCCCTAGGGTCCCGCCATGACCGACGCCGCCTTCGTGACCACCACCCGGACCTTCTACGACGCCATCGCCGAGGACTACCACGCCCGCTTCCGCTCCGTTCTCGCGGATGCCCCGCTCGACCGCGCCCTCATGGCCGCCTTCGCCGAGCTGGTGGGGCCGGACGGGCAGGTGGCCGACCTCGGCTGCGGGCCCGGCCGGGTCACCGCTCACCTCGCCTCGCTGGGCCTGCGGGTCTTCGGCCTGGACCTGTCCGCGTCCATGCTCGCGATCGCGCGCCGCGAGAACCCGGGGCTGCGGTTCGAGCAGGGTTCGATGCTGGAGCTGGACCTGCCCGACGGCGCCCTCGCGGGGGCCGTCTCCTGGTACTCGTCGATCCACACCCCGGCCGAGCGGCTGCCGGACCTCTTCGGGGAGATCGCCCGCGTGCTGGCGCCGGGCGGGCATCTGCTGCTCGGCTTCCAGGTCGGCGACGAGCCGAGCCTCCTCGACCGCCCGTTCGGCCACCCCGTCGCCCTGGAGTTCGAGCGACGGCGGCCGGAGGCGATGGCCGAGCTGCTGGAGCGGGCCGGGTTCACCGTGCTGTCGCGGACGGTGCGTGTACAGGAGGCGGACACCTCCGCGCAGGTCCCGCAGGCCTGCCTGATCGCCCGCCGCCAGGGCCTGTCCGGCGGATCAGGTCGCAGGGAAATGTCGGCACATGATCAGCGCGGGTGAGCGGGGTCTGGTGCGTCCAGTTGCAAGGCGGAGGAGGGCGACAACGCGATGGGGGGTCCCCCGCGCGAGCAGAGCCGGGCGTGCGGGAGTTGGCAACCGACGACAACGCCGCAGACGGGCGCGCCAGACCCCGCGTGTGCGGCATGATCCGCCGGACAGGCCCTGGGGCGGACGCGCGGCCTACGTGTCGTACAGCCCCTCCACCGCGTCCGCGAAGTCCCGCATGATCACCTCTCGGCGCAGCTTCATCGAGGGGGTGAGGTGGCCCTCCCACTCCGTGAAGTCCCTCGGCAGGACGGCGAAGCGGCGGATGGACTCCGGGCGGGAGACCAGCTTGTTGGCCTCGTCGACCGCGCGCTGGAGGACCGCCAGGACCTCCTCGTCGTCGGTGAGCAGCTCCGGTGGCACCGGGTGCTTGCCGTTCATGCGGCGCCAGTGGGTGACACCGTCGGGGTCGAGGGTGAACAGGGCGGAGACGTAGGGGCGGCGGTCTCCCAGGACGATGCACTGGGAGATGAGGGGGTGGGAGCGCAGCCAGTTCTCCAGCGGGGCGGGGGCCACGCTCTTGCCGCCCGCGGTGATCAGCAGTTCCTTCTTGCGGCCGGTGATCGTCAGGTAGCCCTCGTCGTCCAGGCTGCCGATGTCGCCGGTGGCGAACCAGCCGTCGGGGGCGGCCGGGACGACACCGCCCGCCTGCGGCTCCCAGTAGCCGTGCAGGACCTGCTCGCCGGCGACGAGGATCTCGCCGTCGGCGGCGATGCGGATACGGGTGCCGGGCAGCGGCCAGCCGACCGTGCCGAGGCGCGGCTTGAGCGGGGGCGTGACGGTGGCCGCGGCGGTGGTCTCGGTGAGGCCGTAGCCCTCGAAGATCTCGATGCCGGCGCCGGCGTAGAAGGCGGCGAGGCGGCGGCCGAGCGGGGAGCCGCCGCAGATGGCGTACTTGACCTGGCCGCCCATGGCATTGCGGATCTTGCGGTAGACGAGGGGGTCGTAGAAGGCGCGGGCGGTCTTCAGGCCGCGGCCGGGGCCGCCGCCCGTGCCGGTCTGGTGGGCCTCCCGGGCCTCGCCGTAGCGCACGGCCACCGAGGCGGCGCGGTCGAAGGCGGAGGCCCGGCCGCCGGACTCGGCCTTGGCGCGGGCGCTGTTGTAGATCTTCTCCAGCATGTACGGGATGGTCAGCAGGCAGGTCGGACGGAAGGCGGCGAGGTCGGGGAGCAGGTCCTCCGGCTTCAGGCTCGGGGCGTGGCCGAGGCGGACCCGGGCGCGGACACAGGCGACGGCGACCATGCGGCCGAAGACGTGGGACATCGGCAGGAAGAGCAGGATCGAGGGCTCCTCGCCGGTCTCCGCCTTGAAGACGGGGTAGAGCAGCTCGATCGCGTTGTCCACCTCGGCGAAGAAGTTGCCGTGGGTGAGGACGCAGCCCTTGGGGCGGCCGGTGGTGCCGGAGGTGTAGATGAGGGTGGCGAGGGTGGTGGGACCCAGCATGCCGCGCCGTACCTCGACCTCCGCGTCCGGCACCCGCGCGCCCAGCTCCGCCAGCCGCTCCACGTGTCCCTTCTCCATGACCCACAGGTGCTGGAGGTCGGGGAAGCGGTCCAGCTCGGGGCCGAGGGCCGCGGCCTGCGCGGTGGTCTCGGTGACGAGGGTGACCGCGCCGGAGTCCTGGAGGATCCAGCGGGTCTGGAAGAGGGAGGAGGTCGGGTAGACGGGGACGGTGACCAGGCCGGCCGCCCACGCGGCGAAGTCCAGCAAGGTCCACTCGTACGTCGTCCGCGCCATGATCGCGATGCGGTCGCCCGGCATCAGACCCTCCGCGATCATGCCCTTGGCCACGGCGTGCACCTGGTCGGCGAAGTCCGCCGCCGTCACGTCGGACCAGTCGCCGTCCGCCGAGCGGCGGCTGAGGACCACCTGGCCGGGGACGGCCGCCGCGTTGTCGAAGGGCAGGTCGGCGAGGGACCCGCGGCGCACCGGCGGGGCGAACGGCGGTACGTAGGCCTCCCGTACGGCGCCGTCCAGCCGCCGCGTCTCGGGCGCCACCAGGGTGGGGCCGGGCGAGTCGGCGTAGGCGGCGGATGCGGCGAAGGAGGGAAGCGGGGTGGACACGGGCGGCTCCTGGGACGTGCAGCGGCGACACCGCTCTGCGGTCGGTGCTCTGCTGCATGACGTACGTGCCTCGCGCGCCGAGGCGTTCATCGCCGGTACCGGGCTGGCGGGGTTACCGGCGGTCAGTCTCGGGATCGTACGGGGCCCGCGTGGGGAGTTGGTGCGCGTTCGGGGATGGTCCGGCGCCGGGGGTGTGCAGTCTCGGGGGTTACCTGCGGGTAGGTCACGTTTGCCCGCGGGTGGGTCACGTGCGTTCCAGAATGGCCGTCACGCCCTGGCCGCCCGCCGCGCAGACCGAGATCAGTCCGCGCCCCGGGCCCTCCCGTTCGGCGAGCAGGGTGGCCAGGGTCGCCACGACGCGGGCGCCGGTCGCGGCGAAGGGGTGGCCGGTGGCGAGGGAGGAGCCGGCCGCGTTCAGCCGGGCCCGGTCGACCGGGGCGAGACCGCGCTTCTCCCAGGCCGCCAGCGTGGCCAGCACCTGGGACGCGAACGCCTCGTGGATCTCGACGAGGTCGAAGTCCTCGATGCCCAGCCCCGCGCGCTCCAGCATGCGCGGGACCGCGTACGCCGGGGCCATCAGCAGCCCGTCCTCGCCGCCCGCCGCGTCACCGCCGACGAAGTCCACGGCCGCCGTCTCGTACGCCGTCAGATACGCCAGCGGTTCGAGGCCCCGGGCCTCGGCCCACTCCTCGCTCGCCAGCAGGACGGTGGCCGCGCCGTCGGTCAGGGGCGTGGAGTTGCCCGCCGTCATGGTCGGTTCGGCGCCGGAGAGCCCGAACACCGGCTTCAGCGCCGCCAGTTTCTCCACCGTCGAGCCCGGGCGCAGGTTCTGGTCGCGGGCCAGGCCGCGGAAGGGGACCACGAGGTCCCGGAACAGGCCGCGTTCGTAGGCGGCCGCCAGCCGCTGGTGGCTGGTCGCGGCCAGTTCGTCCTGGGCCTCGCGGGCGATGCCCCAGACCCGGGCGGTGACCGCGGCGTGCTCGCCCATCGACAGGCCGGTGCGGGGTTCGGCGTTGCGCGGGATGTCGGGGACCAGGTGGCCGGGGCGGATCCTCGCCAGCGCCTTCGCCCGGCCGACGGGGGACTTCGCGCGGCGGGCCTCCAACAGGATGCGGCGCAGGCGGTCGTTGACGCCGAGCGGGGCGTCGCTCGCCGTGTCCGCGCCGCCCGCGACCGCCGACTCGGTCTGCCCGAGAGCGATCTTGTTGGCGGCGGCGATCACCGCCTGGAGCCCGGTGCCGCAGGCCTGCTGGATGTCGTACGCCGGGGTGCGCGGGTCGAGCGCCGAGCCGAGGACCGTCTCGCGGGCCAGGTTGAAGTCGCGGCTGTGCTTGAGGACCGCGCCGGCCACGAACTCGCCGACGGCGCCGGGCTCCTGGAGGCCGTAGCGGACGGCCAGGCCGTCGAGGGCCGCGGTGAGCATCTCCTGGTTGGACGCGGTGGCGTAGGGCCCGTCGGAGCGGGCGAAGGGGACGCGGGCGCCGCCGATGACCGCGACGCGGCGCGGGGGCTGCGCTGCCAGAGGGCTCATCTCGACCTGCTCCTCACCCGTGACGTAGGCTTACCTTCGGTAACCTTACTCCAGAGTAAGCACAAGTGGGTATGACCACGTGGGTATGACCGAGGGCTTGGGGAGACAGGACATGGCCGACCGCTATCTCAGCTTCACCGGCACCGCGCCAGGCCGCTTCCTCACCCGGCGACTGGGGCTGCCGCAACCCGCCGCGCTGGAACGCGGCGCGTTCTCCGGCGGCCTGCTGCACCTCACCGCCGGCAAGACCGTCCTCGACCTCGCGCCCGTCCTCGCCCGCACCGGCCTCGGCCCGGACGACACCGGCCGCCCCGCCGCCGTCGTCCTCGACGCCACCGGAGTCCGGGACGTCGACGCGCTCGCCGAGGTGCACGCCGCGCTGCACCCCGTCGTACGGTCCGTCGCGACGAGCGGACGGGTGGTGGTGCTCGGCACGCCGCCCGACCCGGCCGACCACCACCAGGCCGCCGTCCAGCAGGCGTTGGAGGGCTTCACCCGCTCGCTCGG
The DNA here is from genome assembly GCF_042740985.1 of Streptomyces sp. NPDC058985. Classification (NCBI taxonomy): domain Bacteria; kingdom Bacillati; phylum Actinomycetota; class Actinomycetes; order Kitasatosporales; family Streptomycetaceae; genus Streptomyces; species Streptomyces sp. NPDC058985. Next base: position 4,968 of record NZ_JBHYJX010000022.1, read on the forward strand.
CAAGGAGATCGGGCGGGGCAGGACGGTCAACCTCGTCCGGCTCGCGGACGCCGCCCACGCCGACGCCGGCGCCGGCGCCGCCGAGTCCACCCTCCGCTTCCTCCTCTCCCCCGCCTCCGCCTACGTCAGCGGGCAGGTCGTCGAGGTCGGCGGTGCGGGCGGGGCCGGCGCCCCGGGCACGGACGGCATCACCGCCCCGGACGACTGGGAACTGCCGCTGGCCGGGCGCACCGCGCTCGTCACCGGCGCCGCCCGCGGCATCGGCGCCGCCGTCGCCCGGACCCTGGCCGGACAGGGCGCCCAGGTCGTCGTCCTCGACGTACCGCAGGCCGAGGACGAGGCACGCCGGGCCGCGGAACGCCTCGGCGGTACCGCCCTCCCGCTCGACATCACGGCCGGCGACGCGGGCGAGCGCATCGCCGCCGCGGTGCCCGGCGGCATCGACGTCCTCGTCCACAACGCCGGCATCACCCGTGACCGGCGTCTGGCCAACATGCCCGCCGACCGCTGGGGTTCCGTCCTCGACGTCAACCTCGCGAGCGTCCTGCGCACCACGGACGCGCTGCTCGCCGCGGGCGCGGTCAACCGGGGCGGGCGGATCGTGGCGACGGCCTCCATCGCCGGGATCGCGGGCAACGCGGGCCAGACCAACTACGGCGCGAGCAAGGCGGGGATCGTGGGCCTGGTCCGCTCGCTCGCGCCGCGCGCGCTGGCCGGGCACGGGGTGACGGTGAACGCGGTGGCGCCCGGGTTCATCGAGACGAGGATGACCGCCGCCGTCCCGCTCTTCATCCGCGAGGCGGGCCGGCGCATGAACTCCCTCGCCCAGGGCGGCCTGCCGGCCGACGTCGCCGAGACCACCGCCTGGCTCGCCCACCCGGCCTCCGGCGCGGTCAACGGCCAGGTCGTCCGGGTCTGCGGCCAGAGCCTGCTGGGGGCGTGATGACCACCGCGAACCCCACGACCACCACCCTGACCGGGCCGCCCGCCCTCGGGCCGCTGCTCGCCCGCGGTGCCCTGCTGTCGCCCCTCAAGCGGCCCCGCCCGGAGGCGGACTTCCCCCTCACCCGGCTGGTCCTGCCCGGCCTGCGCGTGGACCTGGCGCGGCTGGCGGCGTACGAGCGGGTGTGCGGCTTTCCCACCGGGGCGGACGCGCTTCCGGTGACGTACCCGCACGTCCTGGGCTTCCCGCTCGCCATGCGCCTGATGAGCGGCCGGGACTTCCCGCTCCCGCTGCTCGGGCTCGTCCACACGTCGATCGCCGTCACCCGGTACGCCGCCATGCCCGCGACCGCCGCGTACGAACTCACCACGTACATCGAGGGCCTGGCACCGCACCGCCGCGGCACCGAGGCCACGGTGGCGACGGAGGTCCGGGCCGACGGGGAGGTGGTGTGGGAGTCACGCAGCACGTACCTGGCCCGGCACGGGAGCGCGAGGGCCTCCGGCCGGGAACACGGGTCGCCCCTGCCGCCCTCCGGCCCGGAACACGATTCGCCCACGCCGCCCTCCGGCCCGGAACACGATTCGCCCACGCCGCCCTCCGGCCCGAACCACGGGTCGCCCCTGTCGGCCTCCGCCCCCACGAACGCTCCCCGCCCCGCGCCTCTCCCCGCCCACCGCGAGTGGCGCCTCGCCGGTGACGTCGGACGGCGCTACGGTGCCGCCTCCGGGGACCGCAACCCCATCCACCTCCATCCCCTCACCGCCCGCCTCTTCGGCTTCCCCCGGGCCATCGCCCACGGCATGTGGACCGTGGCCCGCTGTCTCGCCGAGCACGGGACACCGGACGCGGCGGTGGTGCGGGCGGAGTTCCGGGCGCCCGTGCTGCTGCCGGGGACGGTGACGTACGGGGCCGGGGGCGGCCGGTTCGAGCTGCGCGGCGACTCCGGGCGACGGCTGCACCTGTCCGGCGAGGCGGGGCCCTACCCGGCGGCCTGAGCCAGCGGCTCCGGTCCGGCGTCCTCGGGCTCGGACCAGGGGCGGCCCGCCATCAGGTCGCCCAGGCCCGCCCAGGCGAAGTTCATCAGGGTCGCCGCCGCCTGCCTCGCGGTGACGCCCTCGGTGCCACCCGCCCAGTCGGCCAGCGACTCGGCGGCACCGACCAGCGCCTCGGCGAGCCCGGCGACCTCGCCGTCGGGCAGATGCGGATCGCGGTGCGCGTCCCGCGCCGCCGCCGCGATGAGCTGCGTCACGAACGCGACGATCTCCTCGCGCATCGCCGCCACCTCGGCCGCGAACCGCTCACCGTGGGTACGGGCGTGCAGGTGCAGCACCCGCCACGCGTCCGGATACCGCGCGGTGTGCGTGAAGAACGCCCGCAGCCCCGACCACAGTTGCCCGTCGGCGGACAGCCCCGGACGCACACCGGCCCGGACCGCCTCGGTGAGCGCGCGGGCCTCGCGCCGGATACAGGTGGTGAACAGGTCGTCCTTCGAGTTCAGGTACAGGTACACCAGCGGCTTGGAGACACCCGCCAGTTCGGCGATCTCGTCCATCGACGCCGCCATGTACCCGCGCTGTCCGAAGACGCGCACGGCGGCGTCCAGCATCTGCTGCTCACGCACCGCACGCGGCATCCGCTTGGTCTTCCCGGCACCCATGCGCATCAGCGTACGGTCCGCGCGGCGGTGATCAGGACGTCACCGCCCACACGCTCCACGCCGGCCGCTCGCACGGCACGACAGGACGCCCCGCGCCGGAGGCCGGCGCGGGGCGTCTTTCTGTCGGGTCGGCCCGTGCTCAGGCGGCGGCCGGGACCGGCTCCGGTGCCTGCTTCTCGCGCTCCGGCTCGTCGATCGGCGAGGCGTGCGCGTCGTCGTACGCCTCGCGGTCGAGGATGCCCTCGCGGGCCGAGACGATGACCGGGATCAGCGCTTGTCCGGCGACGTTGGTCGCGGTGCGCATCATGTCCAGGATCGGGTCGATGGCGAGGAGCAGGCCGACGCCCTCCATGGGCAGGCCCAGGGTGGAGAGGGTCAGGGTCAGCATGACCGTGGCGCCGGTGAGGCCCGCCGTGGCGGCGGAGCCGACGACCGAGACGAAGGCGATCAGCAGGTAGTCGCCGATGCCGAGCTGGATGTCGAAGATCTGCGCGACGAAGATCGCGGCGATCGCCGGGTAGATCGCGGCGCAGCCGTCCATCTTGGTGGTCGCACCGAACGGCACGGCGAAGGACGCGTACTCCTTCGGGACGCCGAGGCGCTCGGTGACCTTCTGGGTCAGCGGCATGGTGCCGACCGAGGAGCGGGAGACGAAGGCCAGCTGGATCGCGGGCCAGGCGCCCTTGAAGAACTGGACCGGGCTGGCCTTGGCGACGGTGGCGAGCAGCGTCGGGTAGACCACGAACATCACGATGGCGCAGCCGACGTAGATGTCGGCGGTGAAGGTGGCGTACTTGCCGATCAGGTCCCAGCCGTAGGTGGCGATGGCGTTGCCGATGAGGCCGACGGTGCCGAGCGGGGCGAGGCGGATGACCCACCACAGGGCCTTCTGGAGGAGTGCGAGGATCGACTCGCTCAGGTTCAGGATCGGCTGGGCCTTCTCGCCGAGCTGGAGGGCGGCGATGCCGGCGACGGCGGCCATGAAGACGATCTGCAGGACGTTCAGCTCGGTGAACGGCGTGATGACGTCGGTGGGCACGATGCCGGTCAGGAAGTCGATCCAGGACCCGGTGTTCTCGGGCTTGGCGCCGTCGGCCGGGGTGAGTCCGGTGCCGGCACCCGGGTTGGTGACCAGGCCGATGACGAGACCGATGGCCACCGCGATCAGCGAGGTGATCATGAACCAGAGGAGGGTGCGGGACGCCAGGCGGGCCGCGTTGTTGACCTTCCGCAGGTTGGTGATCGACACCAGGATCGCGAAGAAGACGAGCGGTGCGACGGCCAGCTTCAGCAGGCCGATGAAGGTGTCACCGACCTTCTCCAGGGTGGTGACCAGCCAGGATATGTCCTGGTTGCGGGCCAGCCAGCCCAGCAGGACGCCGAGCACGAGGCCGGCGAGTATCTGGGCCCAGAAGGGCACCTTGAAGTACTTCGTGACCGAGGACACCGAAGACTTTGAAGTCTCTGAAGACACGGACATGCTCCGTAGGGGGACGGGACGCGGGGACGGACGCGCTGGACTGACGTGGAGAACGACGGATGAGGGGGGAACGTCAGGGGCGACAGTTCGCGGACGCGCACCGACAGAGGTCCACGTGCAGGCGCGCCACGAGCCCGAGGCTCGGTGGGGTGGCGGGCGCGGCTGCTTGCTTCATGCACACGACTTTAACACCCATGCTTTGGGACACTCAAAGCCTGTCTTTGAGAGGCTGGAGTCCACTATCGCCCGCAAAACGCAAAGCGCCCCGGTTTCCTGCGAATCAGGAGACCGGGGCGTGCGTGGTGTTGCGCGTGGTGTGACGGACGTTACGAGGTCTGCTCCCGCGTCCGCGCCTGCGCCCGTGCGGAGTCGTCGGCGAGGTCCTCCTGGCCGCGATTGGCCTCCAGGTTGGCCTTCATGCGGTCCACCCGGCCGACGACCTGTACGGAGGCGCGGTCCCGCTCCTTGCGCAGCGCGACGTAGCTGATGGGGGCGGAGATCAGCAGGGCGAGCAGGATGACCCACATGCCGTTGGAGTCACCGAGGCCGCGCGGGAGCGCGCCGGCGTAGACGAGGCCCCAGACGACCACGAGGCAGGCCACGAAGATCCCGAGCCGCATCAGCGTGTACCGGAGCATCTCAATCCACTCTTCCGTTTCTGGCACAAAGAGGCACCGTCCAGTGAAGCATGCCGGGGCGCGGGTCCCACAAGGGGGTGGAGTCAGGCCAGCGGCAGGAGGAGGAAGATGTCGTCGCGGTCGTCGCCCGGGGCCACCCGGATCGCGCCGGGCACCCGGCCGACCTCCTTGTAGCCGCAGGACTCGTAGAACCGCTCCAGGCCGAGGCCGCCCCGGCAGGTGAGGCGTATCGCCTCGATGCCGTCGACGGTGCGGGCCGCGTCCGCGGCGGCGGTCATCAGGTCCCGGCCGTAGCCGCGGCCCTGGTGGCGCGGGTGGACCATCACCGTGTAGAGCCACAGCCAGTGGCCCATCAGCCGGTGCGTGTTCAGGGCGAGGAACGCGGTGGCGGCCACCTGCCCCTCCGCGTCGTGTCCGACGAGGAGGCGGGTGCGGCCCTCGGCCATGCCGGTCAGGTGCTTCAGCAGTTCGGGACGGATGTCCTCCCGCGTCACCGGCGGCACGAAGCCCACGGAGCCGCCGGCGTTGGTGACGTCGGTCCACAGGTCGAGTACGCCGTCGCGGAGGTCGGGGGTGACGGGCGGATCGAAGGCGAAGGTAAGGGACACGGGGCCATGGTAACCATTACCGGCAGGTGCGGGCTGAGTGTGGTTGCTCGCGCAGTTCCCCGCGCCCCTTGAGGGACATGCACTGGACGCCCCTGAAAGGGGCGCGGGGAACTGCGCGACCAGCCCCCACTCACCCGCAGCCGGAGAACAACCGGAGAGTCACACCCGCATCGGCTGCGGCGACTCCCGACGCCCCGCGTCGGGCCCCTCGTACTCCCGGAGGACTTCGTACCGCGTGTTCCGCTCCACCGGCCGGAACCCCGCGTCGCGGATCAGGTCGAGCAGATCCTCCCGCGTCAGTTTGTTCGGCGTGCCGAAGTCGTCCGCGTCGTGGGTGATCTTGTACTCGACCACCGAGCCGTCCATGTCGTCCGCGCCGTGCTGGAGGGCCAGCTGGGCCGTCTGGACGCCGTGCATGACCCAGAAGACCTTGACGTGCGGGACGTTGTCGAAGAGGAGGCGCGAGACGGCGAAGGTCTTGAGGGCCTCCGCGCCGGTCGCCATCTGCGTGCGCGCCTGGAGCCGGTTGCGGACCTTGCCGTCCTTCATGTCCACGAAGTCGTGCTGGTAGCGCAGCGGGATGAAGACCTGGAAGCCGCCGGTCTCGTCCTGGAGTTCGCGCAGGCGCAGCACGTGGTCCACGCGGTGGCGCGGTTCCTCGATGTGGCCGTAGAGCATGGTGCACGGGGTCTTCAGACCCTTCTCGTGCGCCAGGCGGTGGATGCGCGACCAGTCCTCCCAGTGGGTGCGGTGGTCGACGATGTGCTGCCGCACCTCCCAGTCGAAGATCTCCGCGCCACCGCCGGTCAGGGACTCCAGACCGGCGTCGATCAGCTCGTCGAGGATGTCGGAGGCGGACATCCCGGAGATGGTCTCGAAGTGGTGGATCTCGGTGGCGGTGAACGCCTTGAGCGAGACGTCCGGCAGCGCGGCCTTCAACTCCCGCAGGGAGCGCGGGTAGTAGCGCCACGGCAGGTTCGGGTGCAGGCCGTTGACGATGTGCAGCTCGGTGAGGTTCTCGCCCTCCATCGCCTTGGCGAGCTTCACCGCCTCCTCGATGCGCATCGTGTACGCGTCCTTCTCCCCCGGCTTGCGCTGGAAGGAGCAGTACGCGCAGGAGGCGGTGCACACGTTGGTCATGTTGAGGTGGCGGTTGACGTTGAAGTGGACGACGTCGCCGTTCTTCCGCGTCCGCACCTCGTGCGCGAGGCCGCCGAGCCAGGCGAGATCGTCCGACTCGTACAGCGCGATGCCGTCCTCGCGGGTCAGCCGCTCCCCGGAGCGGACCTTCTGCTCCAGCTCCCGCTTGAGCCCGGCGTCCATGCGATACCTCTTTCTGAGAAGAACTCGTCAACCGTACGCCCCCCGGTGCCGGGCCTCGGTGTCCGACCGGGTCGTCAGACCTCTTCGGGCAGCTCGCCCACCCGGTTCTCCCACTTCGTGGAGAGCACGACGGTGGTGCGGGTGCGGGAGACGCCCTTGGTGCCCGAGAGGCGGCGGATGATGCTCTCCAGACCGTCCACGTCGGTGGCCCGCACCTTGAGCATGTAGGAGTCGTCGCCGGCGATGAACCAGCAGTCCTCGATCTCGCTCAGGTCCTTCAGCCGCTGCGCCACGTCCTCGTGGTCGGCGGCGTCGGAGAGCGAGATGCCGATCAGGGCGATGACGCCGAGACCGAGCGAGGCGGAGTCCACCGTCGCCCGGTAGCCGGTGATGACGCCGGCCGCCTCCAGCCGGTTGATGCGGTCGGTGACGCTGGGTCCCGACAGTCCGACGAGGCGCCCCAGCTCCGCGTAGGAGGCCCGGCCGTTCTCCCTCAGGGCCTGGATGAGCTGCCTGTCCACCGCGTCCATGCGATCGATGCCTTCCACTGAAGAGTTCTGAAGATGTGGCTAACCAACGTGTGGGGGGAGGTGGTGCTCAGGTGGTGGGGCGGGCCCCGCCGAGGTCGCCGCGCCAGCGGCGGTAGAGGTCGTGCGGGACGCCCGCCGCGTCGAGGACGCGTCCGGCGACGAAGTCCACGAGGTCCTGGATGTGCGTCGCCCCGGCGTAGAAGGCGGGCGAGGCGGGCACCACGCTCGCGCCCGCGTCGTCCAGGGTCACCAGGTGCCGCAGGGTCCGGCCGTCCAGTGGGGTCTCGCGCACGGCCACGACCAGCCTGCGGCGCTCCTTGAGGGTCACGCTCGCGGTGCGCTGGAGCAGATCCTTGGACAGCCCGAGCGCGACACCGGCCACGCAGGCCGTCGACGCGGGCACGATCAGCATGCCCTTCGTCGGGTACGACCCCGAGGACGGCCCGGCCGCGAGGTCACCCGCGCTCCAGTGCCGTACGCCGGAGACGTCCACGTCGAAGGTGCCGGGCTTGCCGTCGGCTCCGCGGGCCAGCCATTCGCGCAGGTCGTGCTGCCAGTGGGCGTCGCGGAAGGAGATGCCGGTCTCGTCGAGCAGGGTGAGCCGCGAGGCCCGGCTGACCACCAGGTCGACACTCTCGCCGACGGCGAGCAGCGCGCGCAGCACGGCGGCGGCGTAGGGGGTGCCGGATGCTCCGGAGACCCCCACGATCCAAGGCACGCGCTGCGTCTGTCCTGGGTTCATGATGTCGAGCCTAGTCGCAGGCTCAGGGTTTTCAGACCGTGAGGCCCCGCACCAGCAGATCAAGCAGGGCGCACACGAAGAGGGCGATGCCGATGAATCCGTTGACGCTGAAGAACGCCCTGTTGAGGCGGGTCAGGTCGGTGGGCCGGACGATGGTGTGCTCGTAGACGAAGGCGCCCGCGACGATCAGCAGGCCGAGCCAGAAGAGAACGCCGGCGTCGGTGGCGAGGGCGTACCAGACGAACAGCGCGGTGGTCACCGTGTGGCAGGCGCGGGCGCCCCAGATCGCCGCCGGGACGCCGAAGCGGGCCGGGACCGACTTCACGCCGACCTCGCGGTCCGTCTCGACGTCCTGGCAGGCGTAGATCAGGTCGAAGCCGCCGATCCAGATGCCGACCGCGAGACCGAGGATCACCGCGTCCCAGGACCAGCTGCCGGTGACGGCGAGCCAGCCGCCGATCGGGCCCATCGCCTGGGCGAGGCCGAGGATGGCCTGCGGGAAGTTCGTGAACCGCTTGCCGTACGGGTAGACCACCATCGGGATCACCGCGACGGGGGCGAGCGCGAGGCAGAGCGGGTTGAGCAGGGCCGCCGCGCCCAGGAAGACGGCCAGCGCGATCAGCGCGCCGGTCCAGGCGTGCCGGACCGACATCGCGCCGGTGACCAGCTCGCGGTGGGCGGTGCGCGGGTTGCGGGCGTCGATCTCGCGGTCGATGATCCGGTTGACCGCCATCGCGAAGGTGCGCAGGCCGACCATGGCGACGGTGACCAGGAGCAGACGGCCCCAGTGGATGTTCTCGTCCCACTCGTACATCGCGGTCAGCGCGGCGATGTAGGCGAAGGGCAGGGCGAAGACCGAGTGCTCGATCATCACCAGGCGCAGGAACGCCTTGGTGCGCCCCGGCTGATGCGGCAGCGCGGCGGATGCCGACGTCACAGTCCGTACTCCTTCCAGCGGCGGTCGACCTTCGCCGCCGTATCCGGGTCGGACAGCACCATGTCCGGCCAGCCCCCGTCGCGCGTGTAGCCCTCCTCGGGCAGCTTCCGCGTCGCGTCGATGCCCGCCTTGCCGCCCCAGAACTGCTGGTAGGAGGCGTGGTCGAGGTGGTCGACCGGGCCCTCCACGACGGTCAGGTCGCGTCCGTAGTCGGTGTTGCCGAGCGCGCGCCAGGCGACCTCGTGCAGGTCGTGGACGTCGCAGTCGGAGTCCACGACCACGATCAGCTTGGTCAGGGACATCATGTGGGCGCCCCAGATGGCGTGCATGACCTTCTGGGCGTGCTTGGGATACTTCTTGTCGATCGAGACGATCGCGCAGTTGTGGAAGCCGCCGGCCTCGGGGAGGTGGTAGTCCACGATGTCCGGGACGATGATCTTGAGGAGCGGGAGGAAGAAGCGTTCCGTCGCCCGTCCCAGCGGTCCGTCCTCCGTCGGCGGGCGGCCGACCACGATCGACTGGAGGAGCGGGCGCTTCCGCATCGTCACGCAGTCGATCTTGAGGGCGGGGAAGGGCTCCTGCGGGGTGTAGAAGCCGGTGTGGTCGCCGAAGGGGCCCTCGGGGAGCATCTCGCCGGGCTCCAGCCAGCCCTCGATGACGACCTCGGCCTGCGCGGGGACCTGGAGCGGGACCGTCTTGCAGTCGACCATCTCGACCCGCTTGCCCTGCAGGAACCCGGCGAACAGGTACTCGTCGATGTCGCCGGGGAGCGGGGCGGTGGAGGCGTAGGTCACGGCGGGCGGGCAGCCGAAGGCGATGGCGACCGGCAGGCGCTCGCCGCGCCGGGCGGCCACCTGGTAGTGGTTCCGGCTGTCCTTGTGGATCTGCCAGTGCATGCCGATGGTGCGCTTGTCGTGGCGCTGGAGCCGGTACAGGCCCAGGTTCCGGATGCCCGTCTCCGGGTCCTTGGTGTGGGTGAGGCCCAGGTTGAAGAAGGAGCCGCCGTCGTCCGGCCAGGTGAAGAGGGCGGGGAGCCGGTCGAGGTCGACGTCGTCGCCGGTGAGGACGGTCTCCTGGACGGGCGCGCTGCCCGGCTTCACCTTCTTCGGCGGCACGTGCGTCATCGTGCCGAGCTTCCCGAACGCCTCGCGCATCCCGACGAAGCCCTGCGGCAGCTCGGGACGGAGCAGGCCGCCGATCTTGTCGGAGATGTCGGAGTACGACTTGAGCCCGAGGGCCTTGAGCAGGCGGCGGTCGGTGCCGAAGACGTTCATCGCGAGGGGCATGTCGGAGCCCTTCACGTTCTCGAAGAGGAGGGCGGGGCCGCCGGCCTTGTTCACCCGGTCGACGATCTCCCCGACTTCCAGGTACGGGTCCACCTCGGCCTTGATGCGCTTGAGGTCGCCCTCGCGCTCCAGCGCCCTGAGCAGGGAGCGAAGATCGTCGTAAGCCATGCCGTCCAGTATCCCCGAGCCGCTACCCTGGCCCTGTACCTGGGGGCCGTCACGCGTCCCCACCCCCCCGCTTCCGCTGGAGACGCCCATGCTCCGGGTGCTGATGTTCCTCGTGCCACTGGCCCTGAGCGTCTACGCGTTCATCGACTGCATCAGCACGAAGGACGCCGACATCCGCCACATGCCCAAGCCGCTGTGGGCGATCCTGGTGCTGGTGTTCCCGCTGGTCGGGTCCATCTCCTGGATCATCGCCGGCAAGAAGCGGCAGCCGGCGGGTGCGGCGCCCTGGGCGGGCGGCGGCCGCCGGCGGCAGTGGGTCGCGCCGGACGACAATCCCGACTTCCTGAAGTCGCTGGGCAAGGACGACCAGAAGAACCCGGACGGGGACGCGGACGCGGACGGGAACGGGAACGGCGGCAAGGACCGGGACGCCGACAAGGACCGGGACGCCGACAAGGACGACCGGCCGGACGGGGAGCGCGGCGGGAAGTAACCCGTCACGCCCGGTGCGTCAGGTCCGCGCCCAGCGCTGCGAGGGGGAGCCGTCACAGGCCTCGGTGACGACGCCCGAACCGCTGAACCCGCTGAGGTCCAGGCAGCCGCCGGTCCCGACGTTCCTGATCGATCCGTTCGACCTCAGCTGCCACTGCTTGTCCGTACCGGAGATGCACCTGAACGACTGGACCTGGTGACCGAGGGCTCCCGCGTCCAGGCATTCGCCGTTCTCGCCGTTGACGATCTGGTAGGTGCCGCCCGACAGCGCGGTGAAGGACCAGGTGGCGCCGGCGCCGGAACATCTGCCGTCGTAGGGGCTGTTGCCCACGCCGTGGGTCACGCACTTGCCGTTCTCGGCGTTCTTGAGCATGACGGGCCCGGACGGCGCCCCGCCACCCCCTTCCGAACCGCCACCGCCACCCTCGTTGCCGCCGCCACCGTCGCCGTCGCCACCACCGTCGCCGTCACCGGCGTTGCCGGAGGAGCCACCGGAGGACGAGGCACCCCCGGAGGAGCCGTCCGAGCCGGTACCGCCGCCGGCCCCACCACCGGCCCCACCGTCCGCGGAGCCGGGCACCGCATCCCTCCCGCTCTCCTCACCCTTCGCGTCGCCGTCGTCGGCGTTCTCCTTGTCACTGCCCTTGGGACCGCCGGTGGCCGTCGGCCGCCCCGACGGCGTTCCGGACGGGCGTGGGCTCTCCGTGCCGGACGCACCGCCGGCACCCTCGGAGGCGGAGGCCTGCCCGGAGGCGGAGGGCATCGCGTCCGCGCCCGCGTCCGGCCTGTCGATGACGGAGGGCAGCAGGGTGATGCCGAGCGTCGTCCCCGTCACGACGACCGGGACCACGAGCGCCAGTACCTTCGTACGCCGTCGCCGCTCGCGCCTCTCCGGCTTTCCACCGGGGACCACTGGGAGAGACGGCTCGGCGGGACCGGCCGACGGTTCGGTCTCCTCCCGCGGGCCGGGCAGGTCCCCGGGGTCCGGGACGGTGGCCGCGAACGCCGCCCGCTCGGCCAGCGGGCCGCTCACCGCCCCGGGCCACAGCGGCGCGGTGAACGGACCGTGCCGCTCCGCGGTCTCCGCCAGCTCGGCGGCGGTCGGCCGGCCCTCATGGTCCTTGTCGAGGCAGGCCGCGACGACGTCGGCGAGTCCGGGGTCCAGCTCGCGCAGCGGCTGGAGGTCGGGTTCCTCGTGCACGATGCGGTAGAGCACGGCGTGCCCGGACTCGTCGCCGAAGGGCGGCCGGCCCGAGGCCGCGTAAGCGATCACCGAGCCCAGCGCGAACACGTCCACGATCCCGCTCGACGCCCGTTTCCCGGAGGCCTGTTCGGGCGACATGTAGGCGGGCGTGCCCACCACCATGCCGGTCCTGGTCAGCTGGCTCTGGTCGGCGGCGCGGGCGACACCGAAGTCGATGAGGGTGAGGCCGTCGAGGGTCAGCATCACGTTGGACGGCTTCAGGTCGCGGTGGACCATGTCCAGGTCGTGTACCGCCGCCAGTGCCGTGGCGGCCTCCCGGAGTATCAGCCACAGCGCCGCCGGAGGCAGGGGCCCGTGCAGGTCGACGGCCTCGCGCAGGGTGATGCCGGGCACGTAGGCGGTGGCGAACCACGGCGGCCGGGCGTCCCGGTCACCCGCGAGCAGCGGCGCGGTGGCCCCGGCGGGCAACCGGGCGAGGTTGTCCAGCTCGTGCCCGAAGCGGCGCAGGAACTCCTTGTCCTCGCCGACGACCGAGGTCAGGACCTGCTTGACGGCCGCGTACCGGCCCTCGTGTACGCCCAGGTAGACGCGGCCCATGCCGCCCGCCCCGAGCCGGCCCAGCAGCGGGACCGGTCCGATGCGGCGCGGGTCGTCGTCCTCCAACGGCTCGGCGCCACTGCCCGTGAGGGCGCCTCCGGCTTCCCCGCTCAACTCTCCCCCGCCCGTCCACCGACTCACTGCGAGCTACATCTTTAGCATGGCGACCCCAACTCCCGCTTTGCCGAACGATGGTGAGAACGCATCAGTCCTGTCACACGATTCACCCACCCACAGCCGGCTCAGCGCGAGAACACGGCGAACTTCTCGACGGCGGCGGGGCTGACCGGGGTGAAGAGGTTGACCAGGTTGCCGTCCGGGTCGCGGAGCAGGAGCGCGCGGTTGCCCCAGGGCATCGTGGTGGGTTCCTTGACGAACTCGGTGACGAAGCCGGTCAGATTCCGGTGCACGGCGTCCACGTCGTCGACGAGGAACTCGATGATCACGCTCCGGTTGTCCGCCGGGTGGGCGGAGCCGGGGGCGAAGAGCGGGACGGTACGGGTGCTGCCGATCGCGAGGGTGCCGGAGGCGGTGCGCAGTTCGGCGAAGTCCTTGGTGGACCAGTCGGCGCGTACGCCGGTGACGCGCTCGTAGAAGCCGACGAGGCGGGCGACGTCGTGCGTGATGACGCGGAGAGAGACGAGGTTCATGGGGGCCTCCTGGCCGATCGTTGCTTGCGGCTCGCTGCTTGCGGCTCGCTGCTCGGGTCCTCACGCTAGGGGCAATACCGGTCACAATCCGGCCGGTATCGGCGGCACACTTGCGGGCATGTCCCGTCCCGTGTCGCGCGTACTCACCCTGCTCGAACTCCTCCAGGCCGGCGGCGTCCGGACCGTCGCCGACCTCGCCGAACGGCTGGGCGTCGCCGAGCGCACGGTGCGCCGGTACGTCGACCACCTCATCGACCTCGACGTTCCCGTGGAGTCCGTCCGCGGCCGCCACGGCGGCTACCGGCTCGCCCCCGGCCACCGCATGCCGCCGCTCATGCTGACGGACGACGAGGCTCTGGCCGTACTGCTGGGCCTGGTCTCCGGGCGGCGGACCGGGCTCACCGCGGCGGCGGACACGGCGGGCGAGACGGCGTCGGCGAAGATCCGGCGGGTGCTGCCGGATCGTCTGCGCCGCCGCCTGGACGCCGTACTGGACTCCGTCGCCTTCACGGCCCCGCCGGCCGAGTCGGCCGCCCCGGAGACCGCGGTCCTGCTCCCGGTCGCCGACGCGGTACGCCATCACCGGCCGGTGGCGATCCGGTACACCGGCGGCCGGGGCGGGGACGGCGAACGCACGCTCTACCCGTACGGGCTCGTCGCGCACGCCGGCCGGTGGTACGTGACCGGACGGGACCTCTCGGTCGGTGCCGACCGGACGTTCCGGCTGGACCGCGTCGCCGGGGTGCGGATCCTGCCCGGCTCCTTCGAACCGCCGGCCGGCCCCGACCCGGCGGAGCGGGTCCTGACGGCACTGGCCACCGCCCCCTACCGGCACGCGGTGACGGTGTGGGTCCGGGGGACGGCCGAGGAGATCCGCACCCGGTTGCCGGGCAGTGTGGCGATCGTGGGGGCGGAGGCGCGGGGAACCGGCGGGGTGAGCGACGGGGCCGCTGCCGAGGCGGCCCGTTCGGGGTCGGAGCCGGAGACCTGGTCGCGGGTCGAGATGCGGGTCGAGCGACTCGACTGGCTGCCCGGTGTGCTCGCCTCGCTGGACCGCCCGTTCGCCGTCGAGCGGCCGGAGGAACTGGGGGATCTCGTCGCGGACTTCGCGGACCGGCTCCTGGACTCGGCCCGGCGCACACCGCCCCACGGCTGAGGATCGCCGCCCGCCCCGGCACAGCCAGGTCGTGGCGAGCCGGACGGTGACGGCCGCGGTGGCGAGCAGCGCGAGGTTGAGGGCGACCTCGCGGTCCCGGAGCCGCGGGTGCACCCCGGTCGCGCCGATCTGGAGGACCACGAAGCCGACCGCCGCGGCCGGGGCGAGCCAGGGCGCGACGCCGGTCAGCGGAGGGAGCACCAGTCCGGCCGCGCCGAGCAGTTCGGCCAGTCCGACGGCCCGGACGACCGGCATCGGCACGCTGTCGGCCCAGGCCATCATCGGCCGGAGACCGTCCTGGTCCCGGTTCCCCGGGCGAAATCGACGCGCCTGACCCGTCCCCCCGTTGTCCTGACGACCGCGGACCCGCGGCCCGCCCGCTCCCCTCCTGGATCCGGGCGGACGCGCGCGTCCGACGTGGGACAGTCTGTGCCAGGAGGACGTAGAATTGGAAGTGTTTTCTAGAAACTGATTCTAGAAACATATCGAGAACGAGCCCCGGCACGGACGACGAGAACGGCCTGACCATGAGCCCCAAGCAGCACCGCGGTGAGGTCACCTCCGACCGCCTTCTGGACGCCGCGCTGCGCCTCTACACGGAGTCGGGCGAACAGGGCGTCACCGTCACCGCCGTCACCCGGACCAGCGGCGTCAGCCTCGGCAGCCTGTACCACCACTTCGGCAGCCTGGACGGCCTGCTCACGGCCCTCACGGAACGCTGGACGGGCAGGCTGATGGGGCAGTTGGCCACCGCGCTGATCGCCACGGAGGGCGCACGGGCCGGGATCCGGGCGGTGGTGGAGGCGTACCTCGCCTTCGTCCGCGACCACCCGGGCGCGGCCCTGCTCCTCCACTCCCCCTACGCCGACGAGCGCATGATGCCGAGGGCCCGGGAGACGATGGAGGCGCAGGCACCGGCCGTGTCGGCGTTCGCCGCGTGGGCCCAGCCGCACATCGCCTCCGGTGAACTGGCCCCGCTGCCCCAGCCCGTGCTGGAGTCCCTGGTCCTGGGCCCGGTCGTGGCCGTCGCCCGCCGCCACGTCGCCGGCATCCGGGACCTGGACCTGGAGGAGGCGGCGCGGGTACTGCCGGACCGGATCTGGCGCTCGATCAGCGCGGGCGGAGAGTAGACGCGGCGGCTTGTCCCCTGCCCCCCTGCCGCCTGTCCCCCGGGGGAGCTACACGCAGGTGTCCACCGCAGGGTGACGATCGCGGACGGCCGCGTCCATAGAGTCTTCACCAGTCGCCGAGCACGACAGGCCGAACCGAGGCCGACGGAGACCGACCGAGGCCGACGAAGGCCGACGGCGAAAACCCCCACTCACACGCTGCCCTACCCCCACCATGCCTGCTGGAGGCCCCCATGTTCCGCACCCTTGCCAAGGCCACCGCCGCCATCGCCGTGGTCTGCACCGTCGCCGGTGCGGGACTCGTCCTCGACGAGGAGTACGCCAAGGCCACCACCGGCACCGCGTCCGAGGCGGCCTCGCAGGGAGCCACCTTCACCGGCACGAAGAAGCTCCGCGTCGACGGCCACACGGTCAGCGTCTCCTGCTCCGGCAAGGCCGACGACACGGACCAGCCCTTGGTGATGCTGATGGCAGGCGGCGGCGAGGGCCTGGACAACATGGCTCCCCTCCAGAAGACGGTGAGCAGGACGCACCGCGTCTGCTCCTACGACCGCCTCGGCGAGGGCGCCAGCGACAAGCCCGCCCCAGGCACCCTGCAGACCATGGACGACACCGGCAGGCTCCTCACCAAGGTCCTCGACCGCCTCGCCGGCGACCGCC
Organism: Streptomyces sp. NPDC058985; assembly: GCF_042740985.1. NCBI lineage: Bacteria > Bacillati > Actinomycetota > Actinomycetes > Kitasatosporales > Streptomycetaceae > Streptomyces > Streptomyces sp. NPDC058985. Next base: position 21,172 of record NZ_JBHYJX010000022.1, read on the forward strand.
CCGTCGTCCTGGCCGGCCACTCCCTCGGCGGCTACATCGCCGCCCGCTACACCCCTCACCACACCGACCGCGTCAAGGGCCTCGTCCTCCTCGACGCCACCATCCCCCACCTCACCCGCGACATGAACCGCACCATCCCCGCCGACGCCACCGGCATCCCCGCACAGGTCCGCGCCGGCGCCCTCGCCGTCAACGAGGGCCAGAACCCGGAGCAGTTCGTCATCGCCGACGGCAGGGTCCGCTCCGCGGGCCGCATCCCCGTCGAGATCCTCAAGCACGAGTCCCAGTACGCCGAGGTTCCCCAGTACGGCCCCGCCCTGGAGCGCATGTGGACCAAGGGCCAGCACGAATGGCGCGCCCTCTCCACCCACAGCCGCCTCACCACCGCCGAGGGAGCCGGCCACTACATCCACACGGACCGCCCCGACCTCGCTCTCAAGGCCGTCGAGAACGTCACCCGCCAGGCGGCCCACCAGCACTGACCCTCCGGACCGGCCCCGGGCCGTGGCCTCCCCTGCCACGGCCCGGGGTCTTCGGCGTGGGGTCAGTCGTCCTCGAAGACCGCCTCGGCGCTGGGTGCGGTGACGGCGCGGGTGAGCCAGTGGCGGAGGATGTCGGGGTCAGCGCACTCGGAGCATGGGCCAGAAGCGTGTCCGGACGCATTCGTGCCGGCCGTGCGGTCGCCCAAAGGGCTACAGCCTGCACCCCTGGAGAGAACGGTATTCCGGGCTGTCCCCGTACCGGCACATGCGCGGCTGGGAACATTCGGTAGCCAGGTACGCGGGCGGGATCGGCTGGCGCTGCCTGGTGTGCGGCGACGAATGGTCCCTGTGGGTCCGGCTGGGCGGCCTGTTGCGCCACTGGGTGCCCGCATGCGACGCGGAGTCGGGAAAGCAGTACAACTGGGGACCGGGCGGCTCCTGGTGGTATGCCGGATACCGTGCCGAAGCCGATGCAGCCGCCACCCGGTGCGCCCACACGCGGATCAGGAAGGTGCGGGATTCCGGTCGGCGGGGACGGCGTTCGGCGGCGGCCACGTGCTGCTCCACCGGTGCCGCCGCTGCGGCCGGGTCGTCGGCTGGGAACCGATCGGAGAATAGGCGTACCCCCGTTCGAAAGGCCATCCGTTCCGTTGAACCGTGGCGACACGGCGGGTGTGCGGTCGTAAAAGCGGCATTCCCTTGGTCGGGTCTGTTACATCTGCGAACGGAGACCCCTCGTGCGAATGACCGACATCCACCGCTGCGAGATCCGGCCCGGGCGCCTCGTCGAGTGGACGCTCAGTCCCAGGACGCTCGACATCGCGGCGGCGCTGCCCGAGGACGCGCGACCACCCGCCTATATCCAGGAGTCGCACATCCGCACGGCCCGATCGGTGCGCGAGGACGGGCTGTTCGTGCCGACCTGGCTCGGCGCGGCCTTCGACATCCCCGGCCCGGTCGACCTCGACGTGCTCCAGGAGGCGCTGCGCACCTGGACCCTGCGGCACGAGACCCTGCGCAGCGGCTTCCGGTGGGGCGGCGAGAACGGTGACGACATGCGGCGGTTCACCCTCGACGCCGACTCCGTGTCCCTGCACCGCGAGGACGTCGGCGACTTCCCGGACGCGACCGCCCTCGCCCGCCACCTCCAGGACCGCTTCGACCGGGTCGCGGACGCGCTGCGCTGGCCCAACCTCATCTACACGGCGGTCGTCCGCGAGGACGGCGTCAGCGTCTACATGGCCTTCGACCACAGCAACGTCGACGCGTACTCCATCTACCGGATCCCCGCCGAGGTGGGCGAGTTGTACGCGGCCGGCGTCGCGGGCCGGAGCGTGCCGCGGCCCCGCGTCGGCTCCTACGTCGACTTCTGCGAGGCCGAGCGGGCCGACGCGGACCGGATCGACGGCAGCCACGACATCGTCGCCCGTTGGCGGGAGTTCATCCAGCGGTGCGACGGGCGGCTGCCGTCCTTCCCCGTCGACCTCGGGGTCGAGCCGGGCGGCACGCTGCCCGAACAGCACATGCTGCGCGAGCCGTTGGTGGACGCGGACGACGCCGCCGCCTTCGAGGCGTACTGCCGCCCGTACGGCGGCAGCCTGGTCGGCGTCCTCGCCGCGACCGCGCTGATCGTCCACGAGATCGGCGGCGAGCCCGTCTACCGCACCGTCGTCCCCTTCCACACCCGGTCCCGCTCCCAGTGGTCGGAGTCCGTGGGCTGGTACGTGGGCGGCGCCCCGATCGAGGTCCCGGTGGCGGGGGCGCACGACTTCCCGAGCGCCCTGCGCACCGTACGCGCCGAACTCCAGGCCAACCGGCGGCTGTCCCGCATGCCGATCGACCGGGTGCTGCGCCTGCTCGGCACGGACTTCCGGCCGACCTCGCCCGACCTGTACTCGATCGTCTCGTACGTCGACGCCCGCGACGTCCCCGGTGCCGGCCACTGGCCGGACCAGTCGGCGTACGCCCTGCTCCGGGTCTCGTACGGCGACCAGGTGTGCGCGTGGGTCACCCGGCTCCCCGAGGGCCTCTGGTTCGCCAGCCGCTACCCGGACACCGACGTGGCGCACAAGAACCTGCGGCTGTACGTCGAGCGCCTGCGGGACGTCGTCAGGGGCGTGGCCCGCTCCGGCCCGGTACCGAGGGCCCCCAGCCGCGGGTGAGGGAAACCCTCCCCGCGCGCAGGCGTACGTCGGCGGCGGCCGCGCGCACGCCTCCCGTCTCCGGACGGCACGCGAAAGGCCGGTCCCGGTGCTCTGGGTCACGGGAACCGGCCTTGCGCGGCGCCTTGGTCAGAAGCCCACCGACTGGAGGGCGCCCAGGCCCACGTCCGCGTACGAGTGCTTGCCGGAGACGAAGATGTTGACGCCGTAGTAGTTGAACAGCCAGCAGCCGAAGGCGATCAGGGCCAGCCAGGCGGCCTTGCGGCCCTTCCAGCCGGCGGTGGCGCGGGCGTGCAGGTAGCAGGCGTAGGCGACCCAGGTGATGAAGGACCACGTCTCCTTGGGGTCCCAGCCCCAGTAGCGGCCCCAGGCGTCGCCCGCCCAGATCGCGCCCGCGATGATCGTGAACGTCCACAGCGGGAAGACGGCGGCGTTGACGCGGTAGGCGAACTTGTCGAGGGAGGCGGCAGAGGGCAGCCGGTCCAGGACCGAGTTGGCGAAGCGGCCGGGGGTGCCGCCGGAGGCGAGCTTGTTCTCGAACGAGTCCTTGAAGAGGTACAGGATCGTGGAGACCGCGCCCACGTAGAAGACCGCGCCGCAGAAGATCGCGGTGGAGACGTGGATGTACAGCCAGTACGAGTGCAGGGCCGGGACGAGCTGGTCGCTGGCGGTGTAGAGGACCGTGACGGCGAGGCCGAGGTCGAGCAGGACCGTGGTGATCAGGGGCAGGCCCAGCCAGCGGACGTTCTTCTTCAGGGCGAGCAGCACCAGGTACACGCCGACGGCCGTCGTGGTGAACGTGATGTTGAACTCGTACATGTTGCCCCACGGCGCCCGCTCCACGGACAGGGCGCGGGTGAGGACGCCGCCCGCCTCGATGGCGAAGGCGAGGAGGGTGAGCGAGATGGCGATCCGGCCGTACAGGTCGCCCTGCTCGGTGCCGCCGTGCGCGCCGGGACCGTCGGGCACGTCGCGGGAGCCGGAGGCGGCGCGGACGACGACCTCGGGGCGCTCCAGTACGGCGGTGCCGCCGGCCTTGTTCACGGTGACGGCCGGACCGGACTTCCCCTTGGCCGCCTTGGTCCCGTCGGTGGCGGTGAGCGCGGCGGCGGTACGGCCGACCTTGCTGCGGCTGCCGAAGAGCCACTCGGCGATGTACGCGAAGAAGGCCAGGGTGTAGACGGCCATCGACGAGTAGATCAGCGTGTTGCTGACGTTCGCGAGATTCTCGTTGGTCGCGGCGGCCAACTCGGTTGCGGCGGCGAGAGTCACTTCTCAGCCCCTTCGGCAGGTACGGCGTGGGTGTCGGGAGAACCCGGGGAATCGGGGGTGTCGTCGTCGTTCTTCGGCACGTCGTTCTTCGGCGCGTCCGGTGCCTGGTCGTAGAGGACCCCGGCCAGGTCGCCCAGTTCCTCGGGGACCTTCGCGGACTCGCTGCGGCCGAGGCCCGCCATCTCGACGACCGTGACGCCGTCGGCGCCGCGCACGGCCCGCACCCAGACGCGGCGGCGCTGGATGAACAGGGAGCCGGCCAGGCCGAGGATGGCGACGACGGCGCCGCCGAGGGCCCAGCCGCTGCCGGGCTGCTGGGTGACCTGGAAGCCGGCCCACTCGTGGATGCCGTCGAAGGTGACCGAGCCGGCGCCGTTCGGGAGGGTCATGGTCTCGCCGACCTTCAGCCGCTTCTTGAACAGCTTGCCGTCGGAGTCCTTGAACTCCTTCAGGTTGGTCCTGTCGAGCTGGTAGATGCTCTGCGGGAAGCCCGCGTCGACACCGAGGTCGCCGTGGTAGGCGGAGAGCGCGAGCCTCGGGTTGATCAGTGCCGGGAAGGTGGAGCGCATCCCGCTGTCCTCGCCGCCGTACGTCGGCAGGAAGAACGCGTTGAAGCCGAGCTGCTCCTTGACGCCCTTCGCGTTGCGGTAGCCGTCCATGACCTTGATGGCGCCGGAGGACGTGACGTTGGAGTCCAGCGGCAGCAGGGCCACGGCCTGCTTGTCGGTGACGACGTTGCCCTTGGCGTCCCTGACGGTGACGACGGGGGCGTAGCCGTGGCTGACGAGGTAGACCTTGGAGCCCTCGATCTCCAGCGGCTTGTTGACCTTGATGGTCCTGGTCTTCTCGGCGCCGTCGGCACCCTCGCTGTACGTGACGTGGGCCTCGTAGATCCGCGGGGTGCCGCGGTTGGGGCCGGTCGGCTCGTAGGTGCCGCGGAAGTCCTTCAGGGTGAAGCTGAACGGGTCGAGCTGGTCCTGGCCGAAGAGGTTCCCGGACTTGAAGTCGTCGTACTGGGTGAGGGTGTTGGCGAAGCCGTCGCCCTCCAGGATCAGCTTGTTGCCCTCGTACTTGAACAGCTGGCCCCACGCGAAGGCGATCAGCATCACGATCAGCGCGATGTGGAAGGCGAGGTTGCCGACCTCCCGCAGGTAGCCCTTCTCGGCCGCGACGGCGTCGCCGACGGCGTGGGCGCGGAAGCGGCGCTTCTTCAGCAGCGTCAGCGCGGCCTCGCGGACCTCCTCGGGCTCGGCCCCGGTGCGCCAGCTGGTGTAGGCGGGCAGCCGGTCCAGGCGGCGCGGGGCGCCCGGCGGACGGCCGCGGAGCTGGCCGACGAATTGCCAGGTGCGCGGGACGATGCAGCCGATGAGGGAGACGAACAGCAGGATGTAGATCGCGGAGAACCACACCGAGCTGTAGACGTGGAAGAGGCCGAGCTTGTCGTAGACCGGCGCCAGGATGTCGTGGTTCTGGCGGAACTCCTCGACCTTCATCGCGTCGACGCCGTCCTGCGGGATCAGCGACCCGGGGATCGCGCCCAGCGACAGCAGCAGGAGGAGCAGCAGCGCGACGCGCATGGAGGTGAGCTGGCGCCAGAACCAGCGGGCCCAGCCGATCACGCCGAGCGAGGGGAGGTTCGGGGCCTCCTCCTTCGGCGCGGTGGAGAGCTGGGAGCCGGCGGCGCCGAGCTCTCCTTCGTCGGTGGCTGTCGGGGTCTCGCCCGTTGTCGTCTTGCTCATCGGTCAGATCCCCACAGTGAAGCCGTTGGACCATGTCTGCATGTCCTGCACGATGGCGTCCCACGCGCCGGTGACCAGCAGCAGGCCGGTCGCGATCATCATGACGCCACCCACGCGCATCACCCAGACATAGTGCCGCTTGATCCAGCCGAAGGCGCCGAGCGCCTTGCGGAAGGCGACCGCGGCGAGGACGAAGGGGACACCGAGGCCGAGGCAGTAGGCGACGGTCAGTATCGCGCCGCGGCCGGCGGTGCCCTGTTGCGAGGAGAGCACCAGCACCGAGGACAAGGTCGGGCCGATGCACGGGGTCCAGCCGATGCCGAACAGAGCACCGAGGACGGGGGCGCCGACCAGACCGCTGACGGGCCTTCGGTGGAAGCGGAACTCCCGCTGGGTGAGCCAGGGCATCAGGCCCATGAAGAAGACGCCCATGAGGATCATGAAGGCGCCGAGCACCTTGGTCAGGACGCCCCGGTTCTCCTGGAGCGTGTAGCCGAAGTAGCCGAACAGCGCTCCGCCCGAGACGAACACCGCGGTGAAGCCGACGACGAAGAGGGACGCACCCGCCACCATCCGACCGCGCCGCGCCTCACCGAGGTCGGTGCCGGTGACCCCGGTCACGTAGGAGAGATAGCCGGGTACGAGGGGCAGAACGCAGGGAGAGAAGAAGGAGACGAGGCCGCCGAGCAGGGCGATGGGGAGGGCCACCAGCAGAGCGCCGTTGAGCACCGTGCTGTTGCTGCCCGCCGCCTCGGCGAGGGTGATCGCTGTCGACACGTCACTTCTCCGGCTGGAGGAACGGGTCGAGCATCTTGCGCAGCTTCTCCTCGCTGAGCGCCTGGAGCGTGCGCGCGGCGACCTTGCCCTCGCGGTCTATGACGAGCGTCGAGGGGATGGCCTGCGGGTTGAGGGTGCCCTTCTCGAAGCGGAGCATCAGCTTGCCGGTCGGGTCGTACAGGCTCGGGTAGGTGATCCCGTAGTCCTTCTCGAAGGCGCGGGCCGGGCCGGTGGAGGTGTCGCGGGTGTTGATGCCGACGAACTGGACGCCCTGGTCCTTGGTGTCCTTGTAGACCGCCTCCAGGTTCTTGGCCTCGGCGCGGCAGGGCCCGCACCAGGAGCCCCAGACATTGAGGACGACGATCTTGCCCTTGAAGTCGGCGACGTCGACCTGTCCGCCGTCGACGGTCTTGCCGGACAGCTCGGGGGCGTCGGCGCGCTCACCCTGCTTGGCGGTGGCGATGCCGTCCGAGCCGGTGATGAAGCCCGTCTGGCCGCCGCCGCCCGAGGTGCCGCCGGAGCTGCACGCGGACACGAGCAGCGCCGCGGCGGCGGTGCCGACGGCGAGGACGGCACGCCCTCTCAGGCGGACGGAGGTGCGGTTCGAGCGCAGGGGGGCGCGGCTGGCGGCACTCATGTGAAAAGTTTCGCATGTCCGTTCCGAGGATCTTGCGCACCCCCCTCACCGCCCGAAACCCGCATTTCAGGCGGCGTTCGAGGGTGCTCCCGCGGTGGCCGGCGCGTCCTTGAGGAAGGCGTTCCAGCCGCCGGCCGGCCGCTGTCCCACCTCGACGGTGCGCAGCTTGGCCAGCACCTCCGGCTTCTGCACGTCCATCCAGTCGGTGAACTGGCGGAAGGAGACGAGCCGGATGTCCTCGCCCTTCTCCTTCTCCCGTGCGACGTGCCCCAGGACGTTCTCGACGGCGTCCATGTAGATGCCGCCGTTCCACTCCTCGAAGTGGTTGCCTATGAAGAAGGGTGCCCGGTTCGTCTCGTACGCCCGCTTGAAGCCGGATATGTACGCGTTCGTGGCCTGTTCGCGCCAGCCCGGGTAGTTGTGGGCGGGGGCCTTGGTCGAGTTGACCGACTGGTTGGCGAGGATGTTGTAGTCCATCGAGAGGACCTCGAAGGAGTGCCCGGGGAACGGTATCTGCTGCAGCGGGAAGTCCCAGACGCCGTCCTTCTTGGCCGGCCACACCTGGCGGCCGCCGGGCGAGGAGGCGTCGTAGCGCCAGCCCAGCTCGCGGGCGGTGGGCAGCAGGTTGTCCTGGCCGAGCAGACAGGGCGTGCGGCCGCCGACGAGTTCCTTGTCGTAGTCGAAGGGCAGGGACGGCAGGTCGGTCCAGCCGCTGTTGGTCCGCCACTCCTTGACGAAGGACTTGGCCTGGTCGATCTCGCTGCGCCACTGCGCGGACGTCCAGTTGCCGACCGAGCCGCCGCCCCCGCAGAAGTGGCCGTTGAAGTGGGTGCCTATCTCGTGGCCGTCCAGCCAGGCCCGGCGGACGTTCTCCAGCGTGTCCTTGATGTGGGCGTCGGTGAGGTAGCCGATGTCGGAGGCGCCGCGCGGGTTGTTCGGCGGGTCGTAGAGGCGCTTCTTCGACTCGGGCAGCAGGTACAGGCCCGAGAGGAAGAACGTCATGTGCGCGTCGTGCTCGCGCGCGAGGTCGAGGAAGCGCGGGAAGAGGCCGTTGCCGACCTCGCCGGCGCCGTCCCAGGAGAAGACGACGAACTGCGGGGGCGTCTGGCCGGGCTCCAACGGCACCGGCGCGTCCGGCTGGTGCGGCTGCTTGCCGGTGTACGACGTGGAGCCGTCGCCGATCGGCTTCGCCGGGGCCTCGCCGCTGCCGGAGGGTGAGGGCTTCCCGGAGTCACCGGCCTGGTGCGAGCCGGCCGCCGACTGGTGGGAACCGGAGCCGCAGCCCGCGAGGCCGACGGCCGCCGCGGCGCCGGCGCCGAGTCCGAGCATCCCCCTGCGGGTGAGAGTGCGGTTGGAAGTGCGCATCGCAACCTCGTTCGTCGCGTCCTTGGGTGGTCACCCTGTGAGAGGACGCGACGAACGGGCGGGTTCGCGAAAACCTGTGCGGATTCGGTAACGGGCGTCACACCCCGCACCGGGGCATACCGACAGGTCAGGCGCCGTACGCCTTGCCCTGCCCCTTGACGGGCTTGGCGCCCGCGAGGAGGTGGGCGGGGACGAGGTCGCGGGCAGGCTCGGTGTAGCCGACGGAGACGATGCGGTCGCCGCGGTACGTGAACGTCGTCAGGGACGCCAGCGTGCACTGCCGCTTGCGCGGGTCGTGCCACAGCCGCCGCCGCTCGACGTACGAGCGCAGGATCCAGATCGGCAGCTGGTGGCTGACGATCACGGCCTCGTGGCCGCGGGCCCGGTCGCGGGCCGCGTCCAGCGCGCCCTTCATCCGGACGACCTGGTCGACGTACGGCTCGCCCCAGGACGGCCGGAACGGGTTGACCACGTGCTTCCAGTTGCCGGGCCGGCGCAGCGCGCCGTCCCCGATGCCGAAGGTCTTGCCCTGGAAGACGTTGCCGGCCTCGATGAGCCGCGCGTCGGTGTCGAGGTCGACGCCGTGCGACTTGGCGATCGGGGTCGCCGTCTCCTGCGCCCGCTCCAGCGGGGAGGCCACGACGTAGGTCACGTCGCGGGGGGCGAGGTGCTCGGCGACCCGGTCGGCCATCCGCCGGCCCAGCTCGGAGAGGTGGTAGCCGGGCAGCCGTCCGTAGAGGACGCCGGTGGGGTTCTCGACCTCGCCGTGCCGCATCACGTGGACGACGGTGAGGTCGTCGTCGCGCGTCTCGCTCGTCTCGCTCGCCCCGCTCATGCCGTCGCCTCCGCGGCCGCGCGGGCCGCCGCCGGGAGGGCGTCGGCGATGCGCTGGACGGCCCGCTCGTCGTGGGCGGTGGAGACGAACCAGGACTCGAAGGAGGACGGCGGCAGGTAGACGCCGTTCGCGAGGAGCGAGTGGAAGAACGCGGTGAACCGGAAGGACTCCTGCGCCTTGGCGTCCTCGTAGTTGATGACCGGCCGGTCGGTGAAGAACACGGAGAACATGTTGGAGGCGTTCTGCAGCGTGTGCGTGACGCCCTCCTTGCTCAGCGCCTCGGTGACGAGCCCCTGGATCTGCTGCGACACGGCGTCGACCGTCTCGTACGCCGCGTCGTCGAGGAGCCGCAGCTGGGCGAGGCCGGCGGCGGTGGCGACGGGGTTTCCGGAGAGGGTGCCGGCCTGGTAGACGGGGCCGGCCGGGGCGAGGTGCGCCATGACGTCGGCGCGCCCGCCGAAGGCCGCGGCGGGGAACCCGCCGCCCATGACCTTGCCGAAGGTCATGAGGTCGGGGACGACGCCCTCCACGCCGTACCACCCGGCACGGCTGGTCCGGAACCCGGTCATGACCTCGTCGGAGACGAACAGCGCGCCGTTGGCGGCGCACGCGTCCTTCAGCCCCTGGTTGAACCCGGGCAGCGGCGGCACGACGCCCATGTTGCCGGGGGACGCCTCGGTGATCACGCAGGCGATCTCGCCGGGGTGCGCGGCGAAGGCGGCGTGCACGGCCTCCAGGTCGTTGTACGGCAGCACGATCGTGTCGCTCGCCTGGGCGCCGGTGACGCCGGGGGTGTCGGGGAGCGCGAAGGTGGCGACGCCGGAGCCGGCGGCGGCCAGCAGCGAGTCGACGTGGCCGTGGTAGCACCCGGCGAACTTGATCACCTTGGTGCGCCGCGTGAACCCGCGGGCGAGCCGGATGGCCGACATGGTCGCCTCGGTCCCGCTGGAGACCAGCCGCACCTCCTCCAGCGGCGCGACCCGCTCGACCATCGCCTCGGCGAGGGCGACCTCACCCTCGGCGGGCGTACCGAAGGAGGTGCCGCGCGCGACCGCCTCCTGCACGGCGGCGATCACCTCGGGGTGGGCGTGCCCGAGGATCATCGGGCCCCAGGAGCAGACGAGGTCGACGTACTCGCGCCCGTCCGCGTCGGTCAGGTACGGCCCGGTGCCGGACACCATGAACCGCGGCGTGCCGCCGACCGCACGGAAGGCGCGCACCGGGGAGTTCACGCCGCCGGGTGTGACGGCCGCCGCGCGGTCGAACAGAGCCTGCGAGGCCGGTGCTTCGTATGGATATGCCAGTTCGCTCATGACCTGCGACTTCTCCGACCTTCTCGACCTTCTCTGACGAATCGGACTCTGCGTGGCCCCCGCCCGGGCCATGCGCGGACCCTGATCGGCCCCGGCCCGGCCTCTGGTTGCCCAGGGTGACCTTGACAAGGGTAGACAACCGCCCCGATCGCCGTGCCGTCTGCCAGACTGGAGCCCGTCCACGCAGCTCAATGAGGCGGCGCGGGCGTGGCTGCCGACCGTCCCGCGGACTCGTGACGGACAGATGTTTCACCGCACGTTTCGGCGAGCGGCCGTGGGGGAGGTCACTGACACGATGATCGGGTTGCGCGGCGGGGGCCACGCGTCCTAGAAAAGCAGTCGGGTGGAGATATGCATCGCGGTGGCGGACTGGGCGAGGGGACCGACGACCTGGGTCCTCGACGTGCCCGGCGGGGAAGGCACCGACGCGAGGCGGAGGAAGCGTCCGAAGCACGTCAGACACACGGCACACCGAGCGAGCCCGACCGGGACGCACGGCACGCCGACCGGCCGGGGGCGGAGAGCAGGAATGGTGGTCGGGTGGGGGTGACCTACAAATACTTCGGCGCGCCCGACGGCGCGACCGCGGCCCGCGTCCCGATCTCGATGCGCCCCGAGGAGCTCGGCGGCGACGAGCTCGGGATGAACGGCATGTTCACCAAGATCAAGCCGGAGACCATGGCCGCCATGGTCCTCACCGGCATCGAGGGCGTGCCCCTGCACAAGGTCCCCCCGCTGGAACTGGTCGTCCTCCACCCCGACTACGCGGTGGTGAAACTCCCGATGACCGTCGTCGACCCCCTGCGCGGCATCGGCGAGGAAGCGGTCGGCGCGGCGGCCTTCATCTGGTCGACGGTCCCGGACCGGGGCGGGCCGCGGGACGCGTTCAACGTGTACCAGTTGCTGCACGAGTGGCAGGACTTCAGCCATCGGCTGCATGAGGCGGGGCATCAGCCGTACTGCCTTGTATGGCCCTGAGGGCACATCGATCTCGCGAGGAGAGATGTGCCCGCGGTGGCGCCGGCCGGTCGGTCCTCACCCGCGCGGGTGATCCACGTCCTGCCAAGGAACTCGGACACGGCGTTCGGCGACTGCTCACTGCCGGCCCTCTCACGCCTCGTGGTCACTCGGACACGGGCCGGACGACCACCGCCGGGACCTCCACTCGTCCGCTGTGCTCGAAGTGGAGCGTGAAGGGCACCAGGTCGCCGATCTCCCAGCCCGCCGCGGCCGGGACGGTCACGTCGTTGCTGAGCGGCGTCATGTCGAGGGTGCCGCCCGCGGGAACCGGCAGGGAGTCGGCCGGCTGTCGGTAGGCCGCTCCGCCGGCGGTCATCCGGTGGCTGCTGAGGGAGATGCCCTCGGAGACGTCGGGCGAGGTCACCTCCAGCAGGCGGTCCCGAGCGCCACCGGTGTTGCTGATCCGGAAGAACGCCGCTGTCTCCGGCACTCCCCGGGAGGGGAGGAAGAGCCGCGCGTCAGCGACAGCGATGCGGGCGGGCGTGCCGGCGTTGCCCGTAGCGGTCCAGACCGCCAGACCGCCCAGGGCCAGCACGCAGGCGCAGACCGGCGCCAGGGCGGCCAGGGCGGTGTCCGCGAGCCGACGCCGGGTGGGCGCCCAGGTGGGAAGTGTCATCGAGGGGTCTCCGTCCTGGCCGGCGACGCGGACGGTCTGCGGCCGCGGGCCGGTGACGGCTGCCAGGCGCGCAGCCGCAGGCTGTTGCCCACCACGAGGAGTGAGCTGGCGGACATGGCGACGGCCGCCAGCATCGGGTTGAGCAGTCCGACCATGGCGAGGGGTACGGTCACGACGTTGTAGCCGAAGGCCCACAGCAGGTTGACGCGGATCGTCGCCAGCGTGCTGCGGGAGAGGCGGACGGCGTCCGCGAGGGCGTCGATGTCTCCGCGCACGAGGGTGACGTCGGCGGCTCCGATCGCCACGTCGGTACCGGTGCCCATGGCGATGCCCAGGTCGGCTCCGGCCAGGGCCGCGGCGTCGTTGACGCCGTCGCCGACGACGGCGACCCGGCAGCCCTCTTCCTGCAGTTCCCGGACGAGTCGGGCCTTGTCCTCGGGGGTGCAGCGGGCGTGGACATCGTCGATGCGCAGGGCCGTGGAGACGGCTCGGGCGGGCGCCTCGCGGTCTCCGGTGGCCAGCACCGGACGTACGCCCAGGCGGCGGAGCCGGTCCACGGCCCGGTAGCTGCCCGGTCGCAGTACGTCTCCGATCTCGATGAGCGCCTCGGTCACTCCGTCGACGCGGACCATGACGGGTGTGCGGGCGGCCGTCTCGGCGGCGGACAGCGCCTCGGCCAGGGGTGCGGGCAGTTCGTCGTCCGGTGCCAGGACTTCCACGAGCCGTCCCTCGACCTCGCCGCGCACACCGCGTCCCGGCAGAGCGGCGAAGCCGGTCACGTCCGGCAGCGTCCCGGCCGGTGCGGCGCGCCGGGCACAGGCCGTGACGGCCTGTCCCAGTGGGTGTTCGGAGCCCCGCTCCACCGCGCCCGCGAGCCTGATCACCTGGTCCTCGCCGATGCCCCGGGGCGCGGCTGTGACCCGGGCGACGCTCATGTGCCCGGACGTGAGGGTTCCGGTCTTGTCGAGCACCACGGCGTCGATGTGCTGGAGTCCTTCCAGGGCCTGCGGGCCGCTGACCAGGACGCCCAGTTGAGCGCCACGGCCGGTGGCTGCCATCAGGGCGGTCGGGGTGGCAAGGCCGAGGGCGCAGGGACAGGCGACGACCAGGACGGCCACGGAGGCGGTGATCGCGGCCTGCGGGTCGGCCCCCGCGCCGAGCCAGAATCCCAGGACCGTCGCGGCCAGGGTCAGCACGACCGGTACGAAGACGCCGGCGACCTTGTCGGCGAGGCGCTGTGCCCGCGCCTTGCCGGCTTGGGCCTCGGTCACCAGGTGGGTGATGCGGGCCAGTTGTGTGTCGGCCCCGACCGCGGTGGCCCGCACTGCCAGCAGGCCGCCGACGTTCACGGAACCGCCGATCACGGCGGCGCCGGGCCCGACCTCGGCCGGCTCGCTCTCTCCGGTGACCAGGGAGAGGTCGACGGCCGAACTGCCTTCGGCGACCGTGCCGTCGGTGGCCACGCGTTCCCCGGGCCGGACGACGAAGATCTGGCCCACCCGGAGATCCCCGATGGCGACGAGACGCTCACCCGTGTCGTCGCGTACGGCGACCTCCTTGGCGGCCAGTTCCGCCAGTGAACGCAAGGCGGCTCCGGTGCCGCGTCGGGCCCGTGCCTCCAGATACCGGCCCGCCAGGACGAACAGGGGGACGCCGACGGCGGCTTCCAGGTAGATGTGGGCGACGCCGTCCGAGGCGGTCGGCACCAGGCTGAAGGGCATCCGCATGCCCGGATCGCCCGCTCCGCCGAAGAACAGGGCGTAGCAGGACCAGGCGAACGAGGCCAGGGTGCCCAGCGAGACCAGGGTGTCCATGGTCGACGCCGAATGCCGCAGGGCCCGCGCCGCCCGCTGGTGGAAGGGCCGGGCGCCCCAGACCACGACGGGCGCGGCGAGCACGAAGCACAGCCACTGCCAGTTGCGGAACTGCCAGGCGGGCACCATCGACAGCACCAGCACGGGGACGGCCAGCAGGACGGTGACCGTCAGCCGTTCGCGTTCCTGCCCGGCCTCCGTCTCCGCGGCGTCATCATCCTCGCGGCGTCGTTCTTCGGGCGGCTCGGGCAGCGCGGCGGTGTATCCGGCCTGCTCGACGGCGGTGACGAGCTGCTCGGGACGTACCTCGGGCGGATGGTGCACGCGGGCCCGCCCGGTGGCCAGGTTCACGCTCGCGGTGACGCCGTCCAGCCTGGCCAGCTTCTTCTCCACCCGCTTCACGCAGGCCGCGCAGGTCATGCCGCCGACCGAGAGGTCGGTCACCTCCTGCACGGATGCCGGTTCGCCGGCCATCAGTGTCCGCTCCCGTGGTTCATGCCGCCCATGTCGTCGTCCTCCGCGTCCATGCCGCCGCCCTCGTGACCGTCCTGGGTAATGCCGGGGCCGTGCATCCCGGGGGCGACGGGGCCGAGACCCCGGCCGACGGCGTAGGAGGCGGCGAACAGCAGGGCCAGCAGCACGAGGAACCCGCACAGGGCGGGAGGGGGCAGTAGCCGGCGCAGGAGGCCGGCCGGTGCGCCGGAGGCGGATTGCCGTGTCTGCGCCATCTGTCGACTCTCCCGATCGCGTCGCACGTCCTGCGGCTGCCGCTGGAGCGAGCCGCGCCATGGCGTTCCGTGCCGTGCCGTGCCGGTACACCAGTCGGGGTCGTTGGTGTGCCAGTTCCCCAGGGTGAGTGTGATGCCCGTCACTGGCCGGTCTTGAGGGCTGACGGCACGCGATGTCCGCTGCCACAGGGCAGCGGACATCGGTCCGGGGGGGGCGCCTGGTGGTCTCGTCAGGCCGCGGCGAGTTCCACCGAGTGGCGGGTGGCGGACTCCTCCGCCGCCCACTCGGCCAGGGCGGCCCGGGCCCGGGACACCCGGGAACGCACCGTGCCGACCGGGCACCGGCTCACTTCGGCGGCCTCGGCGTACGGCAGGCCGAGGAGTTGGGTCAGCACGAACGCCTCACGGCGGTCACCGGGGAGGGCATCGACCAGCTCCATGAGGGCGATGCCCTCGTCGAAGCCGGGCAGTCCGGCCGGCTGAGCGCGTTCGGCCGCGGCTTGCCAGTCGTCGGTCCCCGCGGTGCGGGGACGGCATGCGGCGCGGCGCAGGCTGTCGATGACGGTCCGGCGGGCGATCGACAGCAGCCAGACGCGTGCCGAGGAACGTCCCTCGAACCGGGGAAGTGCCGTCAAGGCGCGCAGGAACGTGTCCTGGGTCAGGTCGTCCGCCGCCTGCGCGTCGTCGGCGAGGTACGTGACGAAGCGGCGCACGTCGCGTTGGAGTGCCCGGACGAAGCGGTCGACCGCTTCACTGTCGCCGTCGGCGGCGGCGAGGGCCCATGCGGTGACCGTCTCGTCGGTCACGGTGGGCAGGGCAGGGGTCATGGTCCTGTGGTCCTTCCTGAATCCCGTGCGCACCGGCCGGAATCGACGCGGGGCGTCGTAGGCCGTCGCACGGGTGTTGGGGAGACCCGGCCGCGTGAGAGGGCGGACGGGAGACCGCCCCCGCACGCAAGGCGGTGGCGGTGATCCGGCTGTCAGACGACAGCGGTCTCCCCGGGAGGTCCCCGGGTGGCGAGGATGTGGACGAGCAGGAGTTGCCGCAGTCGCCCCCTCGACCGGGGAGCCGGCCGGAAGGAGGGCAGAGCGGGAGGCGGGCAGAGTACGGCCAGCACCAGCCGCAACGGCACGAACGCGCGGTCGGCGCAGGCGCGGACCAACGTGAAGGCCGCGCTCTCGCCCTGGGCCAGCCAGAGTCCACACAGGACCGCGGCCAGCACGTGGGCGGCCAGCATCCCCCACGAGGACGAGCCGGCCATGTGCGTCATGCCGTGCATGCCATGCATGCCGTCCATGCCACCCATGCCGGTCATCGCCGGCATGGCGTGGCTCGCCGGGGCCACGTCGTGGGCGCCGTGAGCGGTCACGTGATCCGCGTGGGGCAGCCCCGCCGCCACGGCGATGTCGTAAGCCCGGGCGGCCTGCGCGGGCGTCGGAGCCGCACCGCACAGGAAGTGGTCGGCCCACTGCCGAAGGGACTGCGTCGTCCCGGGCGCCGCGACCGGCCGGTCGCCGGACTGGGCGAGCGTGAAGGCGACGTGCAGGCCGGTCTGCGCGGCGACGGTCAGACCGGCCACCGTACGGCGGCGCCGCTCACGGGCCGCGAAGGCCCAACCGACGGCGCCGACCACCAAGGTGCCGGAGACGAGCACCCACCAGGGCAGCCCCTCCTCCGACATCAACACGTGTCCGAGGGCGGCGAGCACCACGCAGACGGCCGCGAACACCGCGGCCCGCAGCACTCGCAGAAGCCCACCGACTGACATGGCGCCCCATCCTGGCACTCGGCGGACCAGCGCCGTCACCGGGGATGCCACCTGCCCGGCGCGCGGCAGGCACCGAGTCCCGCCCAGCCCGGACGCACGGCTCTCGCCGGCCTGCTGTGAGCCGTGTGCCGGGCGTCCGGTCAGGCCGGCGTCCCCACCGGGTCGGCGCGTTCCGCCTCGTGCAGCAAATCCAGCAGCGCGGCACGGGCCCGGGCGACACGTGACCGGACCGTGCCGACCGGACAGCCGCTGAGTTCGGCCGCCTCCGCGTAGGGGAGACCGAGGAGCTGGGTGAGAACGAATGCCTCCCGGCGCTCGGCGGGCAGCGCGTCCAGCAGTTCGGACAACGCGACACCGTCGTCGAAGCCGGGCAGTCCGCGCTCCTGGGCTCGCTCGGCGGCGGCCTGCCAGTCGTCGGTGTCGGCCAGACGCGGCCGGGCGGACGCGTACCGGTAACTGTCGATCACCGCCCGGCGTGCGATGGACAGCATCCAGACACGGGCAGAGGACCGGCCCTCGAAGCGGTGCAGGCTGCCCAGTGCCCGCAGGAAGGTGTCCTGAGCCAGGTCGTCGGCGGCCTGCGGGTCGGCACTGAGATACCCGACGAAGCGCCGGACGTCTCGCTGGAGAGCGCGGACGAACCTCTCGACAGCTTCCGGATCACCACCGCGGGCGCTGAGCGCCCAGGTCGTTATCAGCTCGTCGGGAGACCTCCCTTCCTCAGGTGTTCTGGGCGGCTGCTGGGTCCTGGCACATGCGGCAGACAGAACTGGACTGATCACCTGGTGTCCTTGTCGAGGGTCCGGAGGGCCGGCACGCGGACATCCGGAGACCGGACCGGGCAGCCGTGAGGCACACCCCGGGTCCGGCAGGGGCGGGGGACGGCGGAAGTACGCCTGGATCACGGCGTACTCCCGGTGCCCGAAGCCGTCCGGGCTCGACTGGCCCAGGACGGTGTCGGGGAGCCGGCTGTCTCAGCGGACAGCGGTTCCCGTCGGTGGGCCCCTGGAGGTGATCGCGTACACCAGAAGCAGCCGGCGTGGACGGCGGTCCGTGCGGCCACGGCGCGGGAGGAGGCGCGGGCGGTGTGGCGCCGCGGGGAGGGCGAGGAGCAGTCGCAGTGGGGCGGCCAGCCATCCGGTGACGGCCCGCAGGATGCGGAAGGCCGCCCGTTCGCCGTGAGCGAGCCACAGGCCGCTCAGCAGGGCGGCCAGCAGGTGAGCCACGAGCATGCCCGCGCCCATCCCACCGCCCATCATGTGGTCGACCCCAGTCATGGGGTCCACCCCAGTCATGGGGTCCATGCCGTCCGCCGGCTCCATGGCGGGCCCGCCATGGCTCATGGAGTGCATGGCATGACCGGTGTGCCCCGCGGAGGCTGCGGAGAGCGTGGGGAGCACGTCGTCAGCCGTACCGCCCATGGACAGGGAAGGCGCGGACAGCGCCTGGGCGTAGGAGAACCACGCGTGCAGTGCCGACTGGGCCACCACCGCGACGGAGGAGACGAGAAGCAGCCCGCGCTCCCGGCGGGCCAGGCACCATCCCGTCCCGCCGCACGTCACCACCCCGGCTGCGAGAGACCACCAGGGCACGGAGAGGCCGGACATCATGACGTGCCCCAGGGCGGCGAGCAGCACGCAGACGGCCGCGAACACCGCGGCCCGTGTCGTGCGGAGACACCACCCAGCACTCATGGCGGCTCATCCTTGCATTTTCGGCGCACCGTCCTGTGGCAGTACGCAAAGTTGCCCAGTCCACCACTCAACCCGCTCATGGTGATTCACGTCACGTCACACCGCGGGAACCCGGGCGAGGTTGCCTTCGACCACCTCCTCCAAGGAGGTGTGTCTGTGACGACGGGACGGGCGGGGCAAGTCGGTCGAGGCGGGGCAGGCCGGGCGGCCGAGGGAGCGCCCGAAGGGGCGGCGGGGCCGCTGACCACGCTGCTGACGTGCGCCATGGCCTTCTCGATGATGCAGTTGTTCCTGCTCGGGGCCCTCGGCCCGCGACTCGTCGCGGACCTCGGCGTGTCAGCGACGGTGCTCGGGCTGACGACCACCGTCGGGTTCACCACGGCGGCCGTGCTCTCCCCGGTCGGCGGCCGGGTGGTGGACCGGGTGGGGCCCCGTCGCTGCCTCGTGGCCCTCCTTGCCGTGGCCGCCGTCGCGCTGGCACTGATCGGCACGGCTCCGGGCTCCGGCTTCCTGCTGGCCGCCGTCGCGCTCGGTGGTGTGCCGCAGGCGCTGGCCAACCCGGCCACGAACAAGGCGATCCTCGCCGCCGTTCCGCCCGCGCGGCGCGGTTCGGTGACCGGCATGAAGCAGTCGGGGGTACAACTGGGAGCGTTCGCGGCGGGGTTGCCGCTCGCGGCGCTGGCCGGCCTCACCGGGTGGCGGGGCGCCGTGTGGACCGCTGCGGGTGCGGCGGCGGTGGCCGCCGTGTGGGCGGCCCGCGCCCTGCCCGCCGACCCGCCCGCGAAGTCCACCCCGACGGTCCGGGTCCCGCGCGGGATGATCGCCTGGCTGATGGTGTTCTCGCTGCTGCTCGGCTGCGGTATCGCCTCGGTCAACACCTACCTGTCGCTGTACGGCACCGAGCGTCTGGGGCTGGGTCCCACGGCGGCAGGGGCGCTGGTGGCCGTGCTCGGCGTCTCCGGGATCGTGGGGCGGCTGGGCTGGTCGAAGGTGGCCGGGCGGCCCGAACGGGCGGTCTGGCTGCCGGGTTCGCTCGCCCTCTCAGCGGTGGCGGCGGCCCTGCTCCTGGTCGGCTCGGCAACCGCCGGCCCGCTGGTGTGGGCGGCGGCCCCGGCCGTCGGGGTGTTCGCCGTGGCGGCGAACGCGGTGTCGATGGTGCTCGTCATGCAGCGCGCGGCGCCGGGCCGGGCCGGGCAGGACTCCGCGCTGGTCTCCGCCGGTTTCTTCGCCGGATTCGCGATCGGTCCACCGCTGTTCGGGGTGCTGGCCGAGGCGGGCCGGTACGGAGGTGGCTGGCTCCTCGTGGCGGCCGAGTTCGCGGGGGCCGGGTTGGTGGCGCTGCTGTGGGCCGCGCGGGAACGCCGGCCGGTGGTGCGGGGGTGAGGGCGGACGCGGAGGGGGCCGCCCGGTCCCCCGAGGAACGACGGGCCAACCGCACGGCCCCGGACACCGCCCCCGAGGGACAGCGGGCCGACCGCACGGGACCAGGCACCGCGCCCGAGGGACAGCGGGCCGGCCGCACGGGACCCGACACCGCCCCCGAGGGACAGCGGGCCAACCGCACGGACCCGGCCACCGCCCCCGAGGAACAGCGGGCCAACCGCACGGACCCGGACACCGCGCCCGAGTGGGCCGCCTCGGCGCTCGGCTCCGTCCTCGCCAGGGCCGCCGCCACCCGTACCGAAGCCGGCGAACGGTTCCCTCTCCACGCGGACCCCGGCTCCGGCCGGTGGAAGACCACCGCGCGTGGCTCCTGGACCGGCGGCTTCTGGGCCGGACTGCTGTGGCTGCTCGCCCGGCACAGCGGCGCCCCCTCCGACCGGGAGGCCGCGCGGGCGTGCACCGCCGGACTGGCCCGCTGGATCGAGGCGGACACCTCCACCCGCGGACTGATCTTCTGGTACGGCACCCTCTTCGCCGATGACGGGGCACGGATTCGGGACCGGGCCGCTCGGGCCTGCCGGGACGCCTTCGACCCGGAGCTGGGCCTCGTGCCGTGGGGGTCGGCGTTCGGCGGGCCGAGGCTGATGGCCCGCGTGGACGGCGTACCCGGCATGGTGCCGCTGCTGGCCACGGTGGACGCGGAGGCCGCCGCCTCGCATCTGCGCCGCCACCTCGACCTGTGCCAGAACTCCCGGTCGCCGTCCTGGTCCTGGCGGCACACCGAGGCGACCGGCTGGACCTCCTGTGCCGACCCGGCGCCGGGCTGGAGCCGTGGTCCGGCGTGGCTGCTGCTCGCCGTTGCCGAGGGCGCCCCTCTGCTGGGCGACGACGCGCTTGCCGGACTCGCCGACGCGTTGGTGCCGGCCCGTTCCGTGCCGCTCGCCGACACCGCCCGCCCCGCCGGCCCCCTCGACACCTCAGCCGCCGCCATCACCGCGCTCGCGCTGCTGCGGCTGGGCCATCGGGACCGGGCCGCAGGCATCCTGGAAACGCTGGTCGAGCGGCACCTGACCGCCGACGGCCGCCTCCTGGACGGCTGTTACGACCTCGGAGCCGGAACCGCCGTGCGGCACGAGCTGATCTGGGGCGACTTCTTCCTGGCCTACGCCCTCGCGGAACTCACCGGCCGGGTGGACGGGCACGCCGGTTAGACCTGCTCCGCGCGCAGCACACGCCGTGCCACGGAGGTGATGTGCAGTTCGTCGGGTCCGTCGAGAATGCGGGCCGC
The DNA here is from genome assembly GCF_042740985.1 of Streptomyces sp. NPDC058985. Taxonomy (NCBI): domain Bacteria; kingdom Bacillati; phylum Actinomycetota; class Actinomycetes; order Kitasatosporales; family Streptomycetaceae; genus Streptomyces; species Streptomyces sp. NPDC058985. Next base: position 42,065 of record NZ_JBHYJX010000022.1, read on the forward strand.
GCGTCCCGTACGGAACAGGGCGGGCAGCGCGGTGTCCGGTCCGAGACCGGCCGCGCCGTGGACCTGTATCGCCGCGTCGGCCACCAGTTGGAGCGTACGAGCGGCAGCGACCTTGGCCAGCCCCACCTCCACGTGGGCGTCGACGCCCACGTCCAGCCGCGCCACGGCCTCGTGGACCAACGGCCGGGTCGTCCGCAGGGCGAGCAGTGACTCGAAGACGTGGCGCTGGACGAGTTGCAGGTCGCCGAGGGGGCCGCGGGAGCGGGAGCGGGTGACGGCGCGTTCCCGCATGAGGTCGAAGGCGCGGGCGGCCTGACCGAGCCAGCGCAGGCAGCGCAGGGTCCGGCCGAGCTGGAGCCGTTCGGCGGCGACGGCGAGGGCCTTGCCGCGTTCGCCGATCAGGTGGTCGGCGTCCACCGCGACTCCGTCGAGTGCGATCTCCACCTGTCCGGCCGCCCCCAGCACGGGCAGCTCGCGCACCACCCGGAAGCCGGGAGAGCCGGCCGGGACCAGCAGGAGTGACAGGCCCTCCCGTTGCGGGGGCTGCCCGTCCGTGCGGGCGAGGACGGTGACGAGGTCGGCGGCGTCGCCCCCGCTGACGAACCACTTGCTCCCCGTCACCCGCCAGCCGCCCTCGCCCTCGGCCTCAGCCTCGGTCTCGGTCTCAACGGCACGGGTGGCGGTGAGGAACGGATCGGTGCCCGGGACCTCCGGCTCCGTCATCGCGTAACCGGCCCGCAGCTCTCCGGCGACCAGCGGCGCCAGGTACCGCTCGCGGACGCGTGGACCGCCGTGTCGCCACAGCATGAGCGCGTCCAGCAGGGAATCCGACCCGAGGGCCGCCGGCCCGTGGTCACTGGCGCCCTCCGCCTCCGCGACATGGGCATACGACCGCAGTCCAAGCCCTTGACCGCCCAGCTCGACCGGGAGAGGCAGCGCCCACAGGCCGTGGTCCTTGGCCTCCTGACGCAGTCGGTGCAGCGTCCGGGCCGCGTCCGGACCACCACCGTCCAGAACCCGTTCACCGGGCACGACCCGGGTGCGGACGAAGTCCGCGACCCGCTCTCTCAACTCCCGTACGTCCGAAGGGCACTGCGGGTCACCGAGCGTCTCGTCCAGCACGTCTCCCCCACCTTCCAGGGAACTTCGGCTCTCGCCGGTCCGACTGTCTGTTCGTGGAACCGGTCGGGGGTGATCGCCCCCGGGTTCCCGCGCGTCAGGAAAGGAGAGGCATGGCACCACAGGCCACACCGCCCATCGCGCAGCCGTCCCGACCCCTCGACGGACTCCGTCTGGACGCCTCGGGACCGCCGGGCCCGGCGGGCGGACTCGTCGCGGAGCACCTACGGCTGCTCGGCGCGGCGGAGACCGGACGCTCCGGCGAACACATGACACTCGTCGGCGCGGAGTTCGGCGGCGTCACCGCCCACACGACGTGGGGCGGCCGAGCCGTCGACGAGGCGACCGCGCAGGCGGTGACCGGCATCATGGGCGTACACGGCCGCCGGGACGGGACGCCTCGCGGGCTCGCCGCCGACTACGCCGCGACCGCCGCCGGCGTGCTGACCGTGCAGGGCCTGCTGGCCGGGCTCCTCGCCCAGACGTGCGGCTCCCAGGTGACGCGGACCGAGATCAGCGTCGAGCGGGCCGGACTGCTCGCCGTCTCCCAGTACCTGGCCGCGGCCGGAGCGGAGGAGGCCGAGGCGGCGGAGACCGCACCGGGCGGTCCTCCGTTCACCTCCGCCGACGGCATCGTCTTCGAGCTGGAGACCCTGGATCCGGGCGCGTGGGCCGCGTTCTGGCGGACCCTCGACGCGCCTGCGGACGCGGTACGGCGTGGCTGGCGGCCCTTCCAGTTCCGGTACGCCACGGCCTGCGCACCCTTCCCGCAGGAGCTGCACACCGCGGCCGGGAGCCACGGCTGGGAGCGCGTCCGGGAAGCCGCCCGGGCCTCCGGTGCCGAGGTGTGTGCGCTGCACTCCCTCACCGAGCGGGCCGCCGAGTACGACGGCGCCCCGCCCTGGGAACTGACGGCGCACGACGCGTCGTACTCCGACCCCGGCGCACCACCGGACACCGACGCCCCGCTGGCCGGACTGACCGTCCTGGAGGCCGGCCGCCGCATCCAGGCACCGCTCACGGCGCATCTGCTGGGACTGCTCGGCGCCGAAGTGGTGCGCATCGAACCGCCGGGCGGAGATCCACTGCGCGGTATGCCGCCGACCTGCTCGGGCGTCTCGGCTCGCTGGCTGGCGCTCAACCGGGGCAAGAAGGCCGTCGAGGTGGACATCAAGTCCGCCACGGACCGGAAGCGGCTGCGGGCGATGGCGGCGGAGGCCGACGTCTTCCTCCACAACTGGGCGCCGGGCAGGGCCGCCGCCCTCGGCCTGGACCACGCGGACCTGTCCGCCGTCAACCCCGCGCTCGTCTACGCCTACACCAGCGGCTGGGCCGGCCGGCTCCCCGGAGCGCCGATGGGCACCGACTTCATGGTGCAGGCCCGCACCGGGGTGGGTGAGGCGGTACGTGCCGCGGAGGAGCCGCCCGTGCCGTCACTGATGACCCTGCTCGACGTACTCGGAGGGCTCCTCGGGGCCGAAGCCGTCCTCGCGGGGCTGCTGCTGCGCCGGCGCACGGGAGCCGGTGTGCGGGTGGACTCGTCCCTGCTCGGAGCGGCCGACGTCCTCACCGCGTCGGCACGGTGCCGTGCGGCCCAGGGCCTCGACCCACGGCAACCGGCCGGATTCCGCAGGCCCGTGCCCACGGCCGACGGCTGGATCGCCCTGCCCGACCACGCCGCCCTCCCGCACGACGCGCGGCACCTCTCCACGGCCCAGGAGCTGAGACGGCTGCACGAGCGCGGCATGGCCGCCGTCCCGGTCGTCACCGACCTGGCCGACCTGCTCTCCTCCGGATCGATCAGCCGTGACGCCCACGGCTCCCCTGCCGTCCCCGCCCCGTGGAGGTTCGCATGACCGTCGCCCTGCACGACCTGCTGCCCGCCACGCTGCGCCGTACCTGGGCCGTCGAGGGAACCTGCCCCGACCTGGACCTCTACAGCCTGTACCGCGCCCGTCAGATCGCCGACCCCCACCGCACGGCAGTCCTCGACGCCAAAGGCAAGCTCTGTTACACCGCGCTGGACCGCAGAGCCCGATGTCTGGCCGCCGGACTCTCCGGCCTCGGGATACGCGCCGGTGACGTCGTCGGCGTCCAGATACCCAACGGCCGCGACGCCGTCGTCGCGGATCTGGCGCTGGCCGCCCTGGGCGCGGTGGCGCTGCCCTTCCCCGTCGGGCGGGGCGGGCGCGAGGCGGCCTCGCTGCTGCGCAGATCGGAGGCGGTCGCGGTGATCGCGGCAGCCGAACACCGGGGCAGCCGTCACGCGGCCGACCTGCTGGCGCTGACGGAGGAACTGCCCGCCCTGCGTGCGGTGGTGGCCGCGGGACCGGCGGGCACCGCGCCGGAGGGAGCGGTCCCCCTGTCGGCTCTGATGCGCACCGACCCGAAGACGTTCACGCCGGCCCGTCCCGACCCCGACACCGCCGCCCGCATCCTCGTGTCCTCCGGGTCGGAGTCCGAGCCGAAGATGGTGGCCTACTCGCACAACGCGCTGGCCGGCGGCCGGGGCAACTTCCTCGGCTCCCTCATCCCGGACGGACGCCCGCCGCGCTGTCTCTTCCTGGTGCCGCTGGCCTCCGCCTTCGGCAGCAACGGCACCCCGGTCGCCCTCGCCCGGCACGGCGGAACGCTGATCCTGCTCGACCACTTCACCCCGGATGCCGCACTCGAGGCGATCGCCGAGCACGAGCCGACCCATGTCCTGGGCGTGCCGACCATGATCCGCATGATGCTGGACCGGATCGCGGAAGGCGGGCACCGGACGTTCGCTCCGCCGACGGCCGTGGTCGTCGGCGGCTCGCCCCTCGACGAGGCCACCGCGGCCGAGGCACGCCTGGCCTTCGGCTGCCCGGTCGTCAACCTCTACGGCTCCGCCGACGGCGTCAACTGCCACACGGGGCTGGCATCCGGCTCCCCCGACGGCGACGGGCGCCCCGGCATCGCCGCCGGACAACCCGACCCCCGGGTCGCCGACATCCGGATCGCCGTCCCCGGCACCCGTGAGTTGCGGGAGGTCAGCGGGGGTACGGTCGGTGAGATCGTCGCCCGTGGCCCGATGACACCCCTGTGCTACGTCGCCGCCCCCGACCTCGACGCCCGCTACCGCACCGAGGACGGCTGGGTACGCACCGGGGACCTCGGCCTCATCGACGACGACGGCACGCTCCGGGTCGTCGGACGGCTGAAGGACGTGGTGATCCGCGGTGGTGCGAACATCAGCCCCGCCGAGGTCGAGGTCGAACTGGCCACGCACCCGGCGGTCCGGGACGTGGTGTGCGTCGGCGTGCCCGACCCGCTGATGGGTGAGCGTCTCGCGGCCTGCGTCGTGCCCAGGGACGGGGCGGCGGCGCCCACGCTGGAGGAGCTGTGCGCCCACCTGGACACGCGGGCCGTGGAGCGGCGCAAGCACCCCGAGCGCCTGCTGGTACTGAGCGGACTGCCGCTGACGCCCGCCGGCAAGCCGGACCGGGCCGCGATGCGGGAGCGCTGCGCCTCCGCGTCGGAGCGCCGGCACCCGCTGGCCCCGGCAGGCTGACCGCGGGACGACGGAGGGCCGCCGGGGGGAGGCCCCGGGCGGCCCATCCGGCGGGCGTCGCCCTCAGGAGGCCTTCATCGCCTTCTCCAGCGTCGTCGCCGCGTTCTTGTAGACGGTCAGCAGGTCCAGCCCCTTGTCCGGATAGTTGACGATCCCCACCTGGCGCGCCCCAGAGTCGGGCAGCACCGTGCCGGTCGCCATGTGCACGTTGTCGAGCACGAGTTGCGGCTTCTTCTTGGAGAGGTCGGACAACTGCTTGGCCGTCACCGCCTCCGGCCCGTAGGTCCCGACCACCTCCGCCCCCGCCAGTTTCGCCGACCAGGCGGCGAAGACCTGGGCGACGGCGGTGGGTGCCCTGCCGCCCGGCCAGACGCTCTCGAGATCCTTCCGCAGCTTGCCGTACTCGGTGTCGAACGAGGTGATCCACTCGGCGGCGGTGGCCTCGGTGCCGAACATCCGGCCCAGCCGCGTCACCTCCGCCTTCGCCTTGTCCGCGTCGTTGTCGAGATTGACCTCGACGAGTTCGGCGTCGCCCCCGGCGGCCTCCTTGAACTTCTCGGCGTACGGCTCGAAGGGCGCGTAGAGCACGAAGTCCGCGTCCGCCACGGCCGCGAGATCGGAGGGCTTCGGGTCGTAGTCGGGGGCGTGCTGTACCGACTCCGGCACGATGACGGTGACGTCCTGGGCACCGGCCGCCTTGGCGAACGCGCCTTCCCAACTCGTCGTGGCGACCACGACCGGGCCGTCCTCACCGGCCGCGTCACCTTCCGCGCCGGACGAGGAGGAAGAGGAGGCCGAGGAGGAAGAGGAGGCCGGCGTATCGCTGTCGCCACCGCAGCCGGTGGCCGTCAGCAGGAGGGCCGCGCTGAAGCTCAGTGCGAGGAGGGGAGTGATGCGGACGCTGGTGCGCGCCATGAGCTGATTCTCCGTTCGGGTACGAGGTGGACGGCGAGGACGACCACGCCGGCGGTCAGAACGAGGACGGGGCCGGGAGGCCAGTCGAAACGGAGCGCGATCAGGAACCCGGTCAGGTTCACGACCACACCGATGCCGATCGCCCAGGCGGTGATGGACAGCAGGGAACGGCCGAGCCGCCGGGCGGCGAGGGCCGGAAGAAGCGTCAGCGCGTCCACGAGGAGAGCACCGGTGAGCTTGATGGCTCCGGCGACGGACACCGCGACCAGGACCAGCAGCACGAGGGTGAGCCGGTCGGCCCGTACACCCGAGGACAGGGCCAGTTCACGGTCGTAGAGGAGGAGGGCGATGTCCCTGCGGCGCCACCAGAACAGGGCGGGTACGACCACGGCCAGCGCGACGAGAAGCCACAGGTCGGCGGTGCCGACCGAGAGGATGGACCCCCAGAGCAGGGCGAAGGCGCCGGCCGCGTTGACGCCGGAGACGGCGAGCAGCAGCAGGGCGGCGGCGATCGCCAGGCTCATCAGCAGTCCCATGGCGCCGGACAGACCGTCCGGGGTGCGGGCCAGCGGTGCGACTCCGGCGCCGGCGAGTGCGCAGGCCACCAGCGCGCACAGCATGGGGTCGAGCCCGGTCGTCAGACCGACGGCGATGCCCAGGAGAGCCACGTGCATCATCGCGAACCGCACGGGCATGATGTCGAGGCCTACGATCACCACGCCGATCACCGGCAGCCCGACCGCGGCCACCAGCAGGGCGATACCGGCCCGCTGAACGGGCACGAGTTGCAGGAGCTGCCCGACGTCGGCTGCGGCCAGGGCACTCACCGGGCCTCCCGCAGCCGGCCCGCGGCCATCTCCAGCACCCGGTCGCAGCGTTCGGCCAGAGCCCTGTCGTGCGTGACGACCACGACGGTCACCGGCAGGGACAGCAGTACGCCGGCCGCCTCCTCCTGCCCGGCGAAGTCGAGGGCGGCGGTGGGCTCGTCGGCGAGCAGCACGCCCGCCCCGGCCGCCACACAGCCGACCGCCCGCGCCAGGTACATGCGCTGGAGCTGGCCACCGGACAGTGTGTGCAGGGGCCGGTCCACGAGGTGACCGACCCTCAGCCTGTCGGCCGCCTCCAGCGCCTCGGCGCGGGCACCCCCGCTGGTCAGCAGCTCGTGGCCCAGCAGGGGAAAGCGTCCGGTCGCCGGCTTCTGCGGGATCCAGGCGCACGCCCGTCTCCGCCATGCCCACGCGGCGGCGCTCCCGGTGTCCCGCCCACCCACCAGGATCCGGCCGGCGACATGCCGGTGCAGCCCCAGGACGGCGCGCACCAACGTGGTCTTGCCCGACCCGTTGGTACCGGTCAGAGCCACACGCTGCCCCGGCGCGACGTCGAGGTCGACGTCGCGCACGGCCTCGACCCTGCCGTGCCGGCACACGACGCCGGACAGCCGGACATCCAGCCCTTCCATGCCACCTCCCCACCTCCTCAGAGCAGTCGGACGGGGTACGCGGTCGGTTCCCGCGGCGTCGAAGAGACCTCAACGGCCTCGGCCGTCACCTGACCGGCAGTCGCCCTGCCGCACCCGCCGCCTCAGGCAACGCCCGTGCCTTCGCCGGGCCCTTCGCCGTGTCCTCGGCGACGTTGAGCGGCATCCTCCGAGGGCTGCCCGCGCGGGAGAAACCCGGTGTCACTGCCAGCCGAGTGGGGACGGATCGGTGTGGTCGACGGGAACGGGTTCTCCCTGCGGTTGTGCGGATTGGTCCGACGGTCCGCGAGACCGGCTGCGATGAGCCGGTCCACCGTGCGCAACACTTCCCGCGTCACCGCGTCGACATCGTCCGTGGTCCCCTCGCGGGGCTCGCGCTCCGCCATGTGCCCCGTTCTGCCGGGTCCGCACACGGGGCGGCACGGGCCTGCTCGCCGGCCGGGACGCCCCCGCCGGGCACGCCGTCCCCGTGGCGTTCGCTAGGGTCTGTGGGCACGCTGCCGAGCAAGGACGCGTCGCAAGCGGATGACTGGCTCAGGGGGCGGTGTGCGGGACGGAGACGTGCCCGAGGATTATCTGGCCGGCTTTGAACGGATCCTCACGGAGGTCGCTTCCACCGGCCGCCGGCTGTCCCGGGAGGAGCTGGACTCCAGGCGGGTCCTGGGCGAACGGGCGGCGGAGGCAGGCCACGGGCTGCGCGCCCTGGTCAGTGGGCACCTGTCGGCCGCGCTCGCCGTCTGGCCCCGGCTCTCCGCACCGACGGACCGGGCTCTCGCAGCCGTGCACCAGGCGATCGACGCCTTCGCCGAAGGCTACGAGCGCGCCCAGCGGCTCGCGGTACGGCAAGAGGAGGCCGCACGCCGCGAATTCATCGACGACCTGCTCCACGGGCGCAGTGACCTCGGCAGGCTCGCCGAGCGGGCCGAACGCTTCGGGCTGCGCCTGTCCCACGCCCACGCGGTCGCCGTCGCGCAGGGCGCCGACTCCTACGTGGAGGGATCCGGCGCCCCGCGCCAGGTGGAGCAGGCGCTGTTCGCGCGTTTCGGAAACCACAACGTCCTGCTCACCACCAAGGAGGGCCGGCTCCTGTGCATCGCGCCGGGCAACGAGGGCGAGGTGCTGCCCTACTTCGCCAAGCAGGCGCACGCCGCCACCGACGGCGGCCGGGTCGCGATAGGCCGCCCGCACCCGGGCCCCGGCGGAGTCGTCCAGTCCTACGAGGAAGCGCTCAACGCCCTGGACCTGGCCGAGCGGCTCGACCTCGCGGATCCGGTGCTGCGCGCCGCCGACCTGCTCGTCTACCCCGTTCTGACCCGCGACCGCCAGGCCATGGCCGACCTGGTCCACGACACGCTCGGTCCGCTCACCACCGCGCGCGGCGGTGCCGGGCCCCTGCTGGAGACGCTCACCGCGTACTTCGACTCGGGCTGCGTCGCCGCCGCGGCGGCGCGCCGTCTCTCGCTGAGCGTGCGGGCCCTCACCTACCGGCTGGAGCGCATCCACCAGCTCACCGGCGCCGACCCGACGGACCCCTCCCACCGCTACATGCTGCAGACCGCGACCATCGGGGCCCGGCTCCTTGACTGGCCCGCCCGAGAAGGCTGAGCACCCTCCGGTACCCTCCAGCACGCTCTCGTCGGCACGCCACGCGTCCACCCGCCGGTCACCCGCCCGTCACCCGGTCGGCGGCCCCGTATATGTGTAGACGACACGCTCCCCGTGGCCGAATAACGGTCCGGTCTCACCTGCTGGGACTTTCACTGGTCACGAACCGTTACGTGAGATACGTCACTAAACGTTCGGCAAAGACGTGGTAGAACAGCGCAACTCCGCAGGTGACTCGGTCGGCCACCGGGATCCGCGGGGTTTGGCCTGTATCCCACTACCGCCCGGGCTGATCACGTTCCGAAACCGCTTCGTGTACCCCGGGTTCGCTCATCGGACAACGACGTTCGCCCAGAGACCGCTCACCCAGGCGGGCTCCCCGCCCGCCACACCAGCGTCACCGAGGTAGCCACGTGTCACTCGACTCCGTCACCCAGTCCGTCGACGATGCAGTCAGCGGATTCTTCGAGCCCATAGCCGAGTGGCTGGGGGAGGTGGTCTTCTACGCCGTCCCCGTGGGCGGAACCGACCTGCCCCTCATCGTCGCCTGGCTCGTCGTCGCCGGCCTGGTCTTCACCGGCTGGTTCGGCTTCATCCAGTTCCGCAAGTTCAGACTCGCCGTCGACGTGGTGCGCGGGAAGTACGACGAGAAGGGGTCGGCCGGTGAGGTCAACCACTTCCAGGCACTGACCGCGGCGGTCTCCGGCACCGTCGGTCTCGGCAACATCGCCGGTGTCGCCGTCGCCGTGTCCATCGGTGGCGCCGGCGCCACCTTCTGGATGATCCTGTGCGGCCTGCTCGGCATGGCCACCAAGTTCGTCGAGGTCACCCTCGGCGTGAAGTACCGCGAGGTGCACGCCGACGGCACCGTGTCCGGTGGCCCCATGCACTACCTCCCCAAGGGCCTCGCCGAACGCTTCGGGAAGAACGGCAAGACGCTCGGCAAGGTGCTCGCGGTCCTCGCCTCCTTCATGATCCTGTTCTTCGGTCTCTTCGGCGGCAACCTCTTCCAGGTCAACCAGTCCTACGCGCAGCTGGTCTCCGTCACCGGCGGCGAGGACGGCGCGCTCGGCTCCTCGGCCGGCGCCCTGTTCTTCGGCATCCTGATCGCCGTCGTCGTCGGCATCGTGCTCCTCGGCGGCATCCGCTCCATCGCCAACGTCACCAGCAGGCTCGTGCCGGCCATGGCGGGCGTCTACATCGTCGCGTGCCTCATCGTGATCCTGGTCAACATCACCGCCGTCCCGGACGCCCTGGTGTCGATCGTCGAGCGCGCCTTCAACCCCGAGGGGGTCGCCGGCGGTGTCCTCGGTGCCCTGATCATCGGCTTCAAGCGGGCCGCCTTCTCCAACGAGGCCGGTCTCGGCTCCGCGCCGATCGCCCACTCCGCGGTCAAGACCAAGCACCCCGCCAGTGAGGGCCTGGTCGCCCTGCTGGAGCCCTTCATCGACACGGTCGTCATCTGCACGATGACCGCGCTCACCATCGTCATCGCCAACCCGGACAGCCTCGGCGAGGACATCGGCGGCGTCACGATCACCTCGGACGCCTTCGAGACGGTCCTGCCCTGGTTCCCGTACGTCCTCACCGTCGCGGTGCTGCTGTTCGCGGTCTCCACGGTGCTGACCTGGGGCTACTACGGCCTCAAGGCGTGGACGTACCTCTTCGGCCGCAGCCGGGTCAGCGAGATCACGTACAAGGCCCTCTACACCGTCTTCGCCATCGCGGGTTCGCTGCTGACGCTGCAGACCCTGATCGACCTGGCGGACGCGGTCCTCTTCTCGCTGGCCGTCATCAACATCATCGGCCTCTACCTGCTCGCCCCCGTCGTCAAGCGCGAACTCCACACGTTCCTGGAGTACGTCCGCACCCGGAAGGCGGGCGGAAGCGCCGACGGCGACGACGACCAGGAGTCGGTGAAGACCATCGTCTGACCGCTCACACGGCCCGGCTCCTGAACGGGCCCGTGCTCACCTCGCGCCTGGTGAGCACGGGCCCGTTCGCCGTGTCCGGGTCCCCGCGCGGGCAGGCCGTCTCCCGGACCTGTGTCCCGGCCGGCGGACGAGGCGTTCACGGCCTGCGGACGGGTCCGTCCTCCTCGCTCGGGGCCTGGGGCCGGGTGCTGCCGGCCGGCTCGGGGATGCCCGTCAGGTCCTCCACGTCGAAGATCCTCGCGATGGGCACGTCGGTGCTGCTGTGGGCGATGATCGAGAAGGCGATGCAGACGGCGATGAGCGTGTACGCCTGCTCCCCCTGCGGGATGCCGGCCTGCAGCACGAGAAGCCCGTAGACCACCGACGCGAACCCCTTGGGACCGAACCACGCGGCCACCAGCTTCTCCCGGCGGTCGAACCGCGTTCCGGCGAGCGAGACCAGCATCGAGGCGGGCCGCACCAGCACGATCGCCAGGACGACGGCCACGTAGCCGGTCCAGGACAGGTCGGCGAAGAGCTGGGGCGTCAGCAGCGCGCCGAAGACCAGCAGGGCGGCGAACTTGGCCAGCTCCGCGAGCGCCTCACCCAGCGGTTCGAAGGCCGTCTTCGCCTCCGGTGACACGGCGGTGAGAACGGCACCCGCGGAGAAGGCGGCCAGGTACGGGTTGGCATGGGTCAGGTGGCACGCGGCGTACAGGACGATGCCGGTGGCCAGCGGCAGCAACGGCTGCAGCTTGGGTTCCGCCCCCAGCAGCCTGAAGCGCACGAGACCGTTCACCAGCAGGGGCAGCACCACGCCGAAGACGAGCCCGAGCCCGAGTTCCAGGGCGATCTTCCCGAAGGCCGACTCCGCGTGGCCGCTGGTCGGGCCGGCGGCGGCGATGAGGACGAGCACCACCGGCAGGGCGAGCCCGTCGTTGATGCCGCTCTCCACGTTGAGCAGCTGCCGCAGCTTGGCGGGCACTTCCTTGCGGCCCACGATCGCCGAGGCGAACACCGGGTCCGTGGGGGCCAGTACGGCGCCCACCAGGAAGGAGGTCGTCCAGTCCAGCCCGACCAGGTAGTGGGTGATCAGTGCCATGCCCACGAAGGCGAGCGGCATACCGAGGCCGAGGGCGCGGGCCGGGTTCTTCCAGTTCTCTCTCAGCTTCGGGAAGGACACGTGCATGCCGTCGGTGAACAGCACCGCGAACAGCGCCAGGTCGGCGGTGACCGCGACGATGTCGCTGTCCGGCGTGATGTGGATGAGCCCGAGGAACCCGTCGCTGACGAGCGCACCGCCGACGAGGAAGAGCAAGGAGGTGGACAGCACGGTCCGGGCCGCGAGCCCGGAGAGCAGAACCGCGATGAGCAGAGCCGCGCCGAAAACCGCGACGAGCACCACGAAGACCAACCCCGATCGACGAAGACAACTGTTCCCTGATCGCCGACCAGACTTCCCGGCACTCCGCAACCGACCCTACAGGTCCCTTACGCGTCCCTGACAGGTATCTGACGGGCAGCGGCGGACGCCGTGCGCTGCCGCGTTCCGGCACTCCGCCGTCGCGGTGGGGCCCCCTCCACCGCGGTGGGTGCCCTCCTCAGTCCTCTCCGGGTCCCCGCCCCGGGCGGGCGGCGTGCCGGGGGGACGGATGGGCGAGCAGATGGCGCGGGTCGGCGGCACGGTTGATCGCCGACTCGACGGCCGCCACCCGGTCGGCGAGGAGCCCGAGGGCGGCGACGGCCCGGGTGAGCGGGTCGTTGTCGGGGCCGCCGAGGGTCTGGGTGCGTGCGTACGCCGCCTTCAGCTCCGTCCAGCGGCCGGCCTGGGCGGCGGTCGGCGTGCCCCGCAGTTCGGCCAGCTTCAGCAGGTTGGCCTCGGCGCCCGTGGTCAGGGTCTGGGCTTCGGCCGTGTAGTGGTCGTCGATCAGGGCGGACAGCTCGGCGTCGTTCATGACCGGCTGGATGCGCTGGGCGATCTTGTTCATGTTGCGGTAGGAGCCCTGGAGCCGGAAGGGCGGCTCGGTACGGGTCGCGTCCGACTGGGCGGCGGAGGCGATGTAGGCGGCGTTGACCGCGAGGACGGTGTCCCGGGCCGTGAGCAGATGACGCAGGACCGCGGTGATCCGGTCCAGCTCGGCGGGTGCGTACGGGTGGGCCAGCCGGTCGGCGCGCGCGGCGGGGTCTCCCGCGGCCAGCCGGAGCAGCAGTTCCAGGTCCGCGCGGTCGCGGCCGGCGAGCGGGGCGAGGACCGGGTTGGCGGTCAGCGCGTTCTCGACGAAGCTGAGGGCGAAGGCGTCCCGCTTGCCGGTCAGGACGTCGCCCAGGTTCCACACGTCGGCGCGGTTGGCGAGCATGTCGGGCACCTGGAACCGGCTGCCGGACTCCGTGTACGGGTTGCCCGCCATGCACACCGCGAACCGCTTGCCGCGCAGGTCGTACGTGCGCGGTTCGCCGTCGCGCACGCCCTCGACGCGGCGGGTGGCGTCGCACAACGGGATGAACTTCTGCAGCAGTTCGGGCGAGGTGTGCTGGATGTCGTCCAGGTGGAGGAGGGTGTTGTTGCCCGCCTCCAGCGCGAAGTTGATCTTCTCGACCTCCCGTCGGGCGGTGGCGTTCGGGGCCTCGGCCGGGTCGAGGGAGGTCACCGCGTGGCCCAGGGCAGGGCCGTTGACCTTCACCAGCAGCAGACCGAGCCGGTCGGCGACGTACTCCATGAGGGTCGTCTTGCCGTAGCCCGGCGGGGAGATGAGCAGCAGCAGGCCGCCGGTGTCGGTGCGCTTGGTGTCGCCCGTGGTGCCGAGCTGCTTGGCGAGGCTGTCGCCGATCAGCGGGAGGTAGACCTCGTCGATGAGCCTGCCGCGCACGAAGGCGGACATCACGCGCGGCCGGTGCTCGTCCAGGCGCAGGCGCCCTCGCTCGGTGGCCACCAGTGCGGCGCGGCGGCGCTGGTACGCCCGGTGGGCGGGCACCTCACGGGCGCGGAACTCCGCGGCGCGGGCGAGGAGTTCGTCGACGCGTACGGTCAGGGTCCGGTCGTGGACGCGGGGGTGGGTGCCGAGCAGGTCTCCGACGGTCTCGGCCAGGGGTGCGTCCGACTCGTAGCGGGGCAGGTGGGGGCAGAGCTCCGCGGTCACGGCCTCCGCCAGGTCGCCCGGGGCCAGGTCGGTGCCGGTCGCGGTCGTGTACGACGTCAGCCACGCCTCGACGAGTTGCCTGCGGGCGGCCTCGTCGGTGAGGGCGGTGAGGTCGTCGTCGTAGGCGGAGTCGCCCACCGTGCGGCGGAACTTGTCGAGCAGCGTCCGCGTGCCGGCGCTGATGACGAAGCCGTCGGGACCGGAGGTCAGCTCCTCGAAGAGGTACGCGGCCGCCGCTCGCGTGCCGGTCGCCCCGGCGAGTTCCGCCTCCAGGTCGGCGATCGCGGGCGCGAGCCCGAAGGTGTCGCGGGCCCGGGCGAGGGAGACGGCGCGGCGGGTCCAGGCGTCCCGCTCCTCGGCCGTGGTGCCGTGCGCCCAGAAGAACTGGGCGGCGGCGCGGGCGGCGGGCTCGTGGCGCAGGAGGCCGGCGCCCTCGTGCAGCCGCAGGAGGGCGGCGAGGATCAGGGCCGCGTCGTGGTCGTGCACCCCGCGCTCGTAGCCCTCGTCGTAGGCCGCCTCCGCCGCGTGGCGGACCAGGGCGGGCAGGTCCTCGGCCGCGGCGAGCGCGGCCGGGCCGTGCTCGTCGAGCAGGGCGGCGGCCAGGTGCTCGGCGCGGTAGATCCCCGGCGACTCCGAGGGCAGCGGGCGGTCCCAGTAAGGCCGGGTCGCGGCGAACTCGGGGTCGGTGACCGGGGCGCGGTAGTCCGTGCCCGTCAGGGCGAAGGCCAGGCCGTCGCCCTGGGGGACGAGGGTGAGGTCGAGGGGCTGGGTGTTGACCGCGAAGCGGTGACCGCCCAGGCGCACGGTACGGCCGTCGTCGGCGTACAGGTCGGTGCGGTCACGCAGCGCGCGCAGGGCCTGCTGACGGGCGGACCGCAGGCGGCCGTCCAGTTCCTCCGCCCTGACCGGGTCGCCGAGTCCGCGCAGTTCGTCGGCGGTGCGGCGGACCTTGGCTGGCATCGGGTCGGAGGTGAAGTACGTGGTGACGGCGTCCGCGTCGGCGAGTGCGGACGCCCGGCGCGCGACCGTGGCGAGGACCCGGCCGGCCGACTCGGCCAGGCGTTCGGCGCGGCGGGCTCGGGCGTCGGCGAGGGTCTGCTTGCGGGCGGAGAGCGCCTCGTGGACCTCGTCGCGTTTGTCCGCCAGCTCGGCGAGGAAGGCGTCGGACTCGGCGAACCGGGACTCCAGGTTCTCCACCCGCACGAGCAGGCCGGCCAGTTGTTCGTCGCAGTCCTCGGGGGTGGAGGCCGCCGCGAGCGCACCGGTGACCGCCTGGCCGAGCAGGGCGAACTCGGCGGCGAACTCGGCCCGGCCCTCGCTCTCCCGGAGCGCGCGGCGGCGGCCGTCCAGCGTGGCACGGGCGCGGTTGACGCCCCCGAGGACCTCGGCGATCCGCTCCAGGACGGACGTGCGGACGGTGGCGTCGCCGATGTCCAGGCCGGAGACGACGTCGGTGACCGTGCGCAGGTCGCCGGCGTGCTCGTCGAGGCGGGCCGCGACGGGCTCCGCCTCGGCCACCGTGGTGATCGCCTCGGCGTCGGCGACGAGCTGCTCGATGTCGGCCCGGTGGTCGGCGAAGGCGTCCTGGTGCGCCAGGTGGGTCACGGCCCGCTGCCCGAAGGAGGCGAGGTCGCGCTCGGCGTCGGCGGCCAGCTCGTCGACGCGGCCGGTGTCCGCGTACCGCATGTCCTTGAGGGTGAGCAGATGGCCCTGGGCCTGCCGCAGCTCCGTGAGCCCGGACACCCAGGCCGCGGCGGTTCGGGGTGCCTCGCCGCGCAGCCGCCGTACGACGGCGGCGATGCGGGCCGCCGCCGCGGTGAGCGCGTCGGCCGCCTGCCGGGTGAGCGTCTGCACCGTCTCGAACTCGGCCAGCACCTGTGCGGCGGTGGCCCGCACCTGCGTGAGCGGCTCGTGCAGGGCGCCGAGGTCCGCTTCGGCCAGCCAGTGGTGGGTGTCGGCGGTCCGTACGCAGGCCGCCACGAGCGCCTCGTAGACCTCGCCCGTCGGGGTCGTCCCGGTGGCGGTGCGGGTGACGGCCAGGCAGTCGGAGATGCCGCGCACGAGGTCGGCGTTGCCGACCCGGGCGAGCGGGCCGGTGCCGGCCGGGCGGGCGGCGGCGTGCGTGTCGGAGACGTACGGGGAGGTCCACCGCTGCACGGGGTGGACGCGCTGCGGCTCGGCGTCGGCCGCCCGCAGGGCGAGGAGGGCTCCGTCGTCGAACAGCGCCCAGCCGTGGCAGGACAGCGGGGTGGCGACCTCCTTGCGGATCACGTTGTAGGGCAGCAGCAGACTGCGGCCCGCCACCCTGGCGTGGAAGGCGAAGAGGACGTCCTCGCCGTTCGGGGAGCGGACCGCCCGCTCGAACTCCAGGCCCTCGGTGTCGACGCCGTCGAAGGTCCGGTGGGTGCCGGTGCTCAGGCAGTAGCCGCCGGGGAAGACGATGCCCTGGTCCTCGGGCAGCCGGCGGCACCCCTGCCCGATGCCGTCGAGCCGGACGACGGTTCTGGTGAGGGTGTTGAAGACCAGGTAGCGGTGGACGTCCTCCTTGTAGGGGAGGACGTCCACCAGGACCAGGGCGCCCACCCGCGCGTACGCGATGTGCGCGTCGGCGAGCGACTGCAGCGGCTCGTCGACCGGTTCGGCGTACACGCCCTCGCCCGTCCCGGTGTCGTCCTCGACCTTGACGGTCAGGGTCCCGCCCACCGTCGCGACGAACACCTCGCCCTCGACGGAGACGTGCGGATGGCGGCCCAGGACGTGGTCCTCGCGGGTCGTCGGGGTCCAGGCGAAGTCGTGGGCGGGCGGCAGGACGTGGTCGCGGTCGCCGCGCGCGTCGAGGAAGGACGCCCGGCCGTCGTCGGACAGGGCCCAGCGCAGGACCCGGATGTCGTCCGCCTTCTCGCCGGTCCGGAAGACGGCGAGCACCTTGTCCTCGACGCGCCGCAGCTGAAGGAGCCGGGCCTGGTGGAAGTAGCGGTGCAGGGCGGCGAACTCGCGCACGAAGGCCGGGTCGTCGAGCAGGCCGGGCACGGCGTCCTCGGGCAGCGGGTTCAGGGCCCGGTCGTGCAGCGCGAGGACGTCGCCCACGGCGGTCTCGGGCCCCCGGCCGGGGACGGTGTCGTACCCGAAGAGCAGGACGTCGCCGACGGACACGAGGTCGCGCGGCACGCACGCCTGCCCGGTGCGCAGGTGCTCGGTGCCGTCCAGCTCCAGGCGCAGGGAGCCGAACTCCTCGACGCGGCGGGCGTTCAGGGCCTCGGCGCGGCGGGCCAGCTCGGCCGCCTGAGCGGTGAGGCGGTCGCGCAGCACCTCGTACGTACCCGTGTCCAGGGCGGTGGTCATGAGGTCCCTCTCAGGAAGTCGGAAAGAGCGGTGGGGGGGGGGGGGGGGGGGCCCGGGGGGGGGGCCCCCCCCCCCCGCGGGCGGGGGCGGGGGGCGGGGGGGGGGGGGGGAGCGCCGCCCCCCGCGCGGCAGCTCCACGACCGCGGTGTGTCAGCCCTTGGCGCTGCCGTTCACGGCGGTCAGCCGGGTGTCGGCGAGGCCCAGCTCACCGGCCTTGCTGAGCAGTTGCTCCAGGGCCCCGGAGTCGGCTCCGCCCGTCTTCATGAGCTTCATCAGCAGGGTGGACACGGTCAGGTTCTGCACGTCGGCCGTGGAGACCGAGCCGAGGACGCGGCCGAGGTCGTCGGTGAAGCTCGACGTTCCGTCCAGCCAGGGCCCGGCCAGCGCCTGGGCGGTCTCGGAGTGCTGCACGAAGCCGTCGACGCCCTTGCCGAGGGCGATCGCCCCGACCAGCCGGTCGAAGAAGACCGACTCGCCGCCGACGATGTTGATGTCGGCGTTCTCCAGCCCGGTCGCGAGGACCGTCGCCTGTGCCTCGGCCACCTGCCGCTGCACGTCCAGCCCGGCCAGCCGGACGTCCTTCTCGGCCTCCAGCCGCAGCCGGTACTCCTCGTGGCCGCGGGACGCCTCGTCCAGCGCGGCCATCGCCGCGGCCTTCTCGGTGAGGCCGGCCGCCTCCGCCCTCAGCTTCTCGCCGACGGCCGCGGCCTCGGCCAGTGCCTTGGCCTTGGCACCCTCGGCCTCCGCCCGCAGCCGGGCCTCGGTGGCCCCGGCCTCCGCGCGGCCGGCCTTCTCGACGACCTCGGCCTCCTTGTCGCGGACCTGGACCTCGGCCAGCCCCTGGGCCGCGCTCTCCGCCTGGATGCCCTCGGCGAGCCGCAGCTTGGCCCGCGCGTCGAGGTCGGCGCTCTTCAGCCGGGCCTCGGCGAGCGTGAGTTCCTCGGCGGCACGGTGGGTGGCGGCCTGTTCGGCGGCCTCGGCGGCCTTGATGTCCTTGACCAGCCGCTCCTGCGCCTCGGCCTCGGCGGCGATGACGACGGCCTGCCGCTGCCGCTCCGCCTCCTCGACGGCGCGCAGCCTCTTGATGCCCTCTTCCTGCTCGGCGACCGTCCGGTCCACCGCCACCCGCTCGCGGATGACGTCGGCGATCTCCCGCTTCTCCGCCTCGACCTCCTTCTCGGCGGCGATCCGCGTCAGCTGCGTCTCGCGCTCCCGGGCGATGACCTCCAGCAGGCGGTCCTTCTCGATGCGCTCGTTCTCGATGGCGATGACCCGCTCGCGGTTCTTCTGCGCGACCGCGACCTCGCGTCCCTGGTTCTCGCGCTGGATGCCGAGGTGTTCCTCGGTCTTGAGGAAGGCGGACTGCGCCCGCAGCCGCTCCTCCTCCACCACCCGGGCCGTCTCGGCCTCTTCCCTCGCGCGTACGGTCTCGATCTCCCGCTTCTGCTTGGTCTCGGCATCGACCCGGCGGCGCTCCAGCTCCAGGATCGCCTCCCGGGCGTCGACGTTCTGGCGGGTGATCTCCTTCTCCTCCGTGCGCTGGGCCTCGTTGGTGCGCACGTGCTCCACGGCCGTCAGCTCGGTGATCTTCCGGATGCCCTGGGCGTCCAGGACGTTGGCCGGGTCGAGCTGGGTCAGCGGCGTCTGCTCCAGGAAGTCGATCGCCGCGTCCTCCAGGTGGTACCCGCTGAGGTCGACGCCGATGACCTCGATGATCCGGAACCGCAGCTCCTCGCGCTTGGTGTACAGGTCGGTGAAGTCCATCTGCTTGCCGACGGTCTTCAGCGCCTCGGAGAACTTCGCGTGGAACAGCTCCTGGAGCGTGTTCCGGTCGCTGGCCCGCGCGGTGCCGACCGCCTGGGCCACCTTGACGACGTCCTCGGCGGTCTTGTTGACCTTGACGAAGAACGAGATGCGGATGTCGGCGCGGATGTTGTCCCGGCAGATCAGGCCTTCCTTGCCGGCCCGGGTGATCTCGATGGTCTTCACCGAGATGTCCATCACCTCGGCCTTGTGCAGCACCGGCAGCACGACCTGCCCGGTGAAGGTCACGTCGACCTTGCGCATCTTGGAGACGATCAGCGCCTTGCCCTGCTCCACCTTGCGGAACAGACGGGCCACGACGAACAGCACGGCGGCGGCGAGCAGGAGGCAAACGAGCACGCCGATGCCCAGGGTGCGGTAATCCATAGGGAGTCCTCGAAGTCTGCGAAGTGTCGGCGCCCGCGCGACGAGGCGGGGCGGCCCACGGCCACGAGCGGGCACGGCCGGGGTGACGCGGGTCGGCTGCGGCTCAGCCGCAGGAGTGGCGACTGCCGGGGTCGTACGGGGAACCGCTCGCCGTGTCCGGTCGTCGCCGCCCGCGGCGTCCGTGCCGCGGCCCCGCGCAGGGTGCGGTCCTCAGGACGGCGATGCGGCGGCGGGTGAGGTTCCGCACGAGGACGACGCCTGTCCGTGCCACGTCCTCACCCCCGAACCGATCGGCCGGACCCGGTGCCGGTGCCCGTTGCCGGGACCTGGCACCGGGTCGCTCCCCGTGTTTCTGCCACCCTCATCCTGACGGAGGTACACCCAGGACTGCATTGCCGTAAGTCGGCAATCTTTACGCCTTCTTGATTCCGAGCGACGCCATGAGCGGGCCGAGGTGACGCGCAGGATCCACGGCTCAGTGGCCGCCCGTCACCTCACCCGTGAGCCTGCCGTGCAGGTCGGCGCTCGGGGTGTTCAGGCCGGTGATCCGGACGGTCTTGCCGCGCCGCGCGTACCGGGTCTCGACGGCGTCGAGGGCGGCGACCGAGGAGGCGTCCCAGATGTGGGCGGCGGAAAGGTCGATGACGACGTCGTCGGGGTCGCCTGCGTAGTCGAAGCGGTGGACGAGGTCGTTGGAGGACGCGAAGAACAGCTCGCCCGTGACGGCGTAGACGACCTGGGTCCCGTCGGGGTCGGTGACGGCGGTGACGTGGGCGAGCCGGGCCACGCGCCGGGCGAAGACGACCATGGCCGTGACGCTGCCGGCGACGACGCCGATCGCGAGGTTGTGGGTGGCGACCACGACGGCCACCGTGAGGGCCATGACGGCGATCTCCCCCGCCGGCATCCGCCTGAGGGTCTTCGGCGAGACGGAGTGCCAGTCGAAGGTGCCGAAGGCGACCATGACCATGACGGCGACCAGGGCCGCCATGGGGATGTCGGAGACGACCGGGCCGAAGACGACGCACAGCACCATGAGGAACGCGCCCGCGAGGAACGTGGAGACGCGGGTACGGGCGCCGGACACCTTCACGTTGATCATCGTCTGGCCGATCATGGCGCAGCCGCCCATGCCGCCGAAAAGACCGGTGACGATGTTGGCGACGCCCTGGCCGATGGACTCGCGGGTCTTGGAGGAGCGGGTGTCCGTGATGTCGTCGACCAGCTGCGCGGTCATCAGGGACTCCATCAGGCCGACCAGCGCCATGGCGAGGGCGTACGGGGCGACGGTGGTCAGGGTGTCCGGGGTGAAGGGCACGTCGGGCAAGCCAGGCACGGGGAGCGAGGAGGGAAGTTCGCCCCTGTCCCCGACGGTGGGCACGGCGATCCCCGCGGCCACGGTGATCACGGTGAGGATCACGATGGAGACCAGGGGCGCCGGGACGACCCGGGTGATCCGCGGGAAGAACACCATCAGCGCGAGCCCGCCAATGATCAGGGGGTAGACCGGCCAGGGCACGTCGCGCATCTCCGGCACCTGCGCCATGAAGATCAGGATCGCGAGGGAGTTGACGAAGCCGGTCATGACCGAGCGGGGCACGAACCGCATCAGCCTGGCGACACCCACGGCCCCGAGGACGATCTGGAAGACGCCGGCCAGGATGACGGTGGCGACCAGATACCCCAGGCCGTGCTCGCGGTTGACCGGCGCGATCACCAGGGCGACCGCGCCGGTGGCCGCGGAGATCATCGCGCGGCGTCCGCCGACGACGGAGATCGTGACGGCCATCGTGAACGAGGCGAAGAGCCCGATCGCCGGATCGACCCCGGCGATGATCGAGAAGGAGATCGCCTCCGGGATCAGGGCCAGCGCGACGACCAGCCCGCCGAGGACCTCGGTGCGCCAGACCCGGGGGTCGTTCAGCCAGTCGGGCTTGAGGGCGCGCAGCCGTGCGGCGGGGCTGACAGCGGCAGAAGACAAGGAGATGCGTACCTGTCGTGCTCGGGCACACCCCGTGCGGGACCGGGTGCGCGGAAAGGACGTGCGGGGCCGGGCGGCTGCGAGAATCGGCTCTTCGCGGGGGCGTCATCGGTCCCGGAGACAGCGGTGGCGGAGCGGCCGGGCCGCCCTCACCGACCACAACTCTACCCTGACGTTAGGGTAGAGATGGGCGGGGTCCATGGCGGCGCCGCCCGCCATGAAACGAAGGGCCGGGTCACAGGGCGTGGACGACAAGCACATGCAGATCGGTGAGGTCGCCGAGCGGACCGAGCTGTCCCTGCGCACCATCCGGCACTACGAGGACACCGGACTGGTCATCCCCTCCGCCCGCTCCCAGGGCGGCTTCCGTCTCTACACCGAGCAGGACGTGGCCCGGCTCATGGTCGTCCGCCGGATGAAGCCGCTCGGCTTCACCCTGGACCAGATGCGCGACCTGCTCCGGGCCACCGACCGCCTGGACGGCGGCGACCCGCTGGACGCGGGTGAGCGCGAGGCGCTGGTGGACCGCGTCCGCGGGTACGAACGGGAGGCCACCGCGCAGGTCGAGAAGCTGCGCGTCCAGCTGCGCCGCGCCGAGGACTTCGCCGCCACCCTCCGCGGACGCCTCCCGGAGTCCGCTCCCCCGGCCGCGGAGGCCCCGGCGGCGGAGGTCCCTGCAGCGGAGACCCCGGCGGCGGAGGTCCCTCCGACGGAGTACATGCGGTAGTCCGTGCCCGCCCCCTGGGGGAGGGTGGCAGCGGGCCGCCGCGTGCGGCCGGCCTCCGCACTCCGCCGGTGAGGGAGACATGACCCATCCGGGCACGCTCGTGCTGATCATGGGCATCGCCGTGCTGGCCCCGCTGCTCGTGTACGTCGCCGGGCGGCGGGTGCGGGTGCCGCTGGTGATCTTCGAGATCGGGCTGGGGATTCTGGTCGGGCCGGACGTGCTCGGGTGGGCGCGGCCCGACGAGGTCGTCGACACGCTCGCCGATCTGGGGCTGTCGATGCTGATCTTCCTGGCCGGGTACGAGATCGACTTCGCGGCGGTGCGCGGGGACACGCTGCGCCGGTCCGTGCGGTCCTGGCTGCTGTCGCTGCTCCTCGGGATCGGTCTGGCCCTTCTGATCAGCGGTGGGGACGTCTTCGAGGCGTTCGTCATCGGTACCGCGCTGACCAGTACGGCGCTCGGCACCGTACTGCCGATGCTGCGGGACCGCGGGGAGCTGCGCGGGCGGTTCGGGACCGTGGTCTCGGCGTTCGGGGCGGTCGGCGAGTTCGGGCCCGTGGTCGCCGTGGCGCTGCTGCTCAGCGGGCGCCGGCCGGCCGAGTCGGCCGCGCTGCTGGCCGCGTTCGGGGCGATCACGGCCCTCGCCGTCTTCTGGGCGCTGCGCCCGCGCCCGCCCTGGTTCGGCCGGCTGACCGAGCGGACCCTGCACAGCAGCGCCCAGTTCGCCGTGCGGTTCGTGATGCTGCTGCTGGCCTGCATGCTGGGCCTGGCCGAGGTCTTCGGGCTCGACGTGCTGCTGGGCGCCTTCGCGGCCGGCGTCCTCACCCGCCTCGTCCTGCACCGGGCGGCGCCCGACAGCAGCGGGGAGGTCCTCGGCAAGGTGGAGGCCATGGGGTTCGGCTTCCTCGTGCCGCTCTTCTACGTCGTCACCGGCATCGAGTTCGACCTGGACGCGCTGCTCCACGACCCGGGCGCCCTGCTGCTCGTACCGGGGTTCCTGCTGCTGGTCCTGCTGGTGCGCGGCGCACCCGTGTACGTGCTGGCGCCGAAGGACCTCGGGCGGCCGGACCGGGCCGCGCTGGCCCTGTTCGCGTCCACGTGTCTGCCGCTGGTGGTGGCGATCACGACCATCGGGGTGGACCAGCGGCTCATCGGCTCCGACGAGGCGGCCTCCCTGGTCGGCGCCGCGATGATCTCCGTGCTGGTGCTGCCGCTGGCGGCGATGCGGCTGCGCCGGGCGGGGGCGGAGAGGGAGGTGACGGAGGCCGGGGGGACGGGGCGGTCACGAGCCGGGGCGCCCGACGACTCGGAGACGTGGTGACCGGCCCGGCGGACGGCCCAGCGCGGCTCAGTGGTGGGCGTGGGCGTGCGCGACGGCGTGCCCCTTGCCGCGGCCGATCATCCACTTGTTGACCGGCGTGGTGAGCACGAAGGCGACGGCGAGCCCGCCGATCAGGGCGCCCCAGAACAGGCCGTCCGACAGGTGGGCGTCCATGGCGCCCGGCGTGAGGGCGATGATCCCGTTGTCGACCAGCTCCATCACCGCGATGGAGACGGTGTCGGCGGCCAGCGCGACCTTGACCGCGGACCTGAGGTCGAGGCCGGCCCGCACCACCGAGAACAGGGTGAACGAGTAGCCGAAGAGGAACGCGAGCGCGATGGCCAGCGCCATGGTCGGCGCGTTTCCCCAGGCCAGCGCGGTGCCGATGACCATGCCGAGGATCTCGCCGACGGCACAGCCGGTCAGGCAGTGCAGCGTCGCCCTGGCGGCGGTCCCCCAGGACGCGTGGTGGGCCGTGTGATCCATGGCGGTCTCCCCTTCCCTCGGCGTATCGCGGTCATCTGAGTCAACCATACCCCCAGGGGGTATATTCCCTCCAGGTCGGAGCGCCCGCCTCCCCCATACCGGAAGCCGATCGGAAGCGCATCGGAACGCCAGAAATCTGGTTCCGGAAGCGCCGCCCCTGATCGGATCGGTCGATGCACAAGGCACATCGGCCCACTCGGGGCGCGTGCCGTATCCGCCCGACCGGATACCGGCGGCAATGAGGTGACAGATGAGTAATACCCGCGTTCCGCCCGGCGCCCGTGGTTCCTACCCGGCACCGGGACTCGCACTCACGCCCGGCCAGGTGCGCAACCAGGCCCTGACCGTCATCGCGATCCCGTTCGTCCTCATAGTCGTGCTGGCCGTCGTGCTCGCCACGGCCGGCCGCGACGACGGCGCTCCCGCCACCGACGACTTCTACGGCAGCGGAGCACTGCCCGACTGGGGTTCCGGCACCTCGGACGACGGCACCTCCGACAGCGACACCTACGACGACGGCACGTACGACGACGGCACCACCCCCGACGGCTCCGGCGGCACGACCGGCGACGACACCGGCCTGTGGGACGACGGCACGAGCGACGACCCGTACGACCCGTACGGCGACGGCACCTACGACGACGGCACGGACGGCACCGCCGCCGACGACCCGACGGACGACCCCTCCGCCGACCCCGCCCTCACCGACGAGGGCGGGCCGGAGGCGACGGTGACCGCGTACTTCGAGGCCATCAACGCCCGCGACTTCGCGACCGCCTGGGAGCTGGGCGGCAAGAACCTCGACCCGGACTACGACCACTTCGTCGCCGGCTTCGAGACGACCGACCGCGACGACGTCACCGTGAACTCGACGACCGGCGACGAGGTGTCGGTCACCGTCGTGGCCTGGGACACCGACGGCACGTCGGCCACGTTCGAGGGCACCTACACGGTGAGCGACGGCGTCATCACCGCCGCCGACGTGCGGGAAGGGAACTGAGGACCATGACCACCCACGCCGCCCCGCCGCCCCCGGACGCGACCAGCAACGTCACCCGCCTGCTCTGCGCCGGCACCTACCTCGACCCCGTCTACCGCAAGGCGGTGATCCGGGAGCTGCTGACCCACTCCTACCGGATGGTGGCCCCCTCCTACGGCTACGACGCCGCACCCGTGCTCGCGCACGCCCTCGCCGCCCACAACCTGCGCCGCAACCAGCTGGCCGCCCTCGGCGCGGGCACCGCCGTCGTCGTCCTGCTGTACGCCACAGGGGTGCTGAGCGGACTCGGTGCGGCGCTGCTGTTCTTCTGGGTCGCCTGGGCCACCATGTTCCTGCGCCGCCTGGCCATCCTCCAGACCCTCGCCGAGCACCTCGCACCGGCGGCGGAGGACCGCCCGGGATTCGACGGCGCCTACCCGATGACCTCGCGCTTCACCCCGGAGCTGGTCGGCAAGATCAACCGGCAGCAGGCCTCCGACACCGTCTACTACGGCGGCTACAAGCCGTTCGTCGGCGCCGGAAGCTCCATCCGCCGCTGGGCCAACGCCGAGCTGCTGCTGGGCGCCCCGATCTCCCGGAACGGTGCGCTCACCGGCCCGGGCTCCCTGCTCAACGGGCACTTCCCCGCCCAGCACGGCCCGGTGGACGGCGCGGGGGACCACGCCCCGGCCGAGCGCAAGCCGATCATCCCGTTCACCGTCGAGGACATCACCGGGCGCGTCAGCGAGCAGATGCTCGCCGAGCTGCGTGACAATCCCGCGCCCAGCGACCGGATCCAGCTGCTCTCCGTCGACCGGCGCAGGTTCACCAAGGCGGTCCGGACGGCCGAGGGCAGCGACTCCGTCGCCGTACTCCTGGACGCGCCCGACCCCGGTGACGGCGGCGACGAGCACTGGCGGGAGGACTACGACGCCCGGCGCGAGTACCTGTGCATCCGCATCGGAGCCTGGCAACAGGAGCTGGTCACCTCGGTGTTCATCGGCTTCGACATCAAGGGCAGCACCCTGCACACCGAGTTCTACACCTACGTGCTCGGACCCGTGCCGGAGAGCTTCCACCTCGCCGACCGGCTGCCCGCCGCCATCGACGGCCGGCTCATGCTGCGCATCGCCTGGGACGTGACCCGCAGCGCGCCCGGCGAACTGCTGCGCCTGGTCTTCAACCCGCTGCGCGAGCGGCTGCCCAGCCGCTTCGGTACCGACACCGTACGCACCCTGGTGGGCCAGCCCAACGACACCAGCGAGTTCCGGCTCGGCCGCTACGCGCTCACCTCCGTGGACTGCGGCGCGCTCACCAGCGTCCGCGAACTGGCGCCCGGCAACGACTTCCACCACTTCTTCCAGGAGTCGGACGCGATCAAGTACATCCAGATCATCGAGCGCCACCTGCTGCAGATCGTCGGTGACTTCCTGCGCGACCACGACGTCGACACCCGCGAGCACGAGGCGAACCAGACCAACATCCTCCAGCAGAACTTCGGGGCCAACAGCACCAACAACTTCGGCGGCAACCAGAGCGTCGGCAACAACGGCACCCAGACCTTCGGCAACAACTCCGGCATCACAAGAGAGGCACGACCGGCATGAGCGCCCAGAAGTTCCAAGGCAACGACTTCGGCCAGGGCAGCACCAACAACTTCGGGGGCAACCAGAGCGTCGGCAACGGCGGCACCCAGACCTTCGGCGACAACTCCCCGGTACAGGCCGCGCCGTCCGGGCAGCCGTACGCAGGCGGCGTCCGGCGCAACGCGGTGCCGATGCCCTCGGACGCCGACCGGGCCCGGAGCGTCTTCGTCGTGCACGGCCGGGACGACCAGGTGCGGCGGGAGATGTTCGAGCTGCTGCGCCGGCTCGACCTGCGCCCCAAGGAGTGGGAGGACCTGGTCCGAGCGACCGGCCATGCGTCCCCCTTCCTCGGTGACGTGGTCGCCGGCGCCCCGGCGCAGGCCCAGGCGGCGCTCGTACTGCTCACCCCGGACGACGTCGTCAGCCTCCACCGGGACCTGCGGGGGCACGACGAGCCGGAGTACGAGACCCGGCCCGTGTGCCAGCCGCGCCCGAACGTGCTGATCGAGCTGGGCATGGTGCTGATGGCGTACCCCGAGCGCACCCTGATCGTCGAGGTGGGCGGCCTGCGGCCGATCGCCGACATCGCGGGGCGCAACGTCATCCGCTTCGACGGCTCCGGGACGGCGCTCGGCAAGATCGTGGAACGGCTGAAGCTGGCGGGCTGCACGGTCAACGACACCGGTTCGGACTGGCGCCACACCTACCCGTTCCAGCACCTGTCCGCCTACCACCGCCGGCCGTAGCCCGGCGGATCCGCGCGCCGTTCGGGGGACCGGCGCAGGCGGCCCCCGGGACGCGTCCCGCACGTCGGAACGCGTCCCGGGGGCCGACCCATGCCCGCCGCCGGCTCCGTCGGAGGAACCCGGTCCACCGCGCCACCCGAACCGCCCGAACCGCCTGAACCGCCGGAATCCCCAACTCCCCCAAACGGACAATTGATACGCTGCCGAAACCTCCCCCGTGACCACTCGGCGGAAGCGGGCGAAACGAGTGGAGACCACTTGTATGGCGCGCATCCGTGTGAGGGTCCTGGGCCCGGCGGGTCTTGAAGTCGACGGCTCACCGGCCCGGTTGACGCCGTTGACGACACGGCTGCTGGTCCGGCTGGTGGCGGCGGAGGGAGAGTCCGTACCGGTCCGCACACTGCACCGCGACGTGTGGGCGGTGGGCGGCGAGCAGCCGCACCAGTCCGGGCGGCACCGCAACGAGGTGCAGAAGCGGGTCCTCGAACTGCGCCGCGCCCTCGACCCCGCCCAGAACGGTGACGGCGCCCGGGTGCTGCGCACCGAGCAGCTGCTGGCCGCACCGGCGCCCGAGACCGCGTACCGGCTGGTGCTCACGCCCGAGCAGCTGGACTGCGCGGAATTCACCGACCTGGTCAACTCGGCGCTGCTCGCGGCGCCCGCGTCGGCCGCCGACCGGCTGGCCGCGGCGCTGGCCCTGGTCCGCGGCCGTCCCCTGGCCGAGGCGGGCGACGAGGACTTCGCCCGGCCGCTGGTCCGCCGACTGCTCGCGCTGCGCGAGACGGCCTGCCGCCAGCTGATCCGCAGCCGGATGGACCTGGGCCGCCACGACCTCGCCCTGCCGGTCGCCCAGCAGATGGCCCGGGAGCGGCCCGACGACCAGGACGTCGCCGAGCTGCTCGGCTCGCTGCGGGCGCGGCTGCGGGAACGGCACGGGCAGGAACTGCTGCGTCAGCCCGTCCCCGGTGCCGGAGACCTGGTCGTGGTGCGCGGCGACCTGTTCGACCAGGAGGACGCCAATCTGGTGGTCGGGTTCACCGACACCTTCGACACCGCCACCGAACAGGACCTGGTGATCAGCCGGGACAGCGTGCAGGGGCAGCTGGTGCAGCGGCTGTTCGGCGGCGAGCGCAAGCTCCTCGACGACCGGCTCCAGGCCGGGCTGCGGGGGCTCACCCCGCTGCGCACGGAGCGGCCCCAGGACAAGCCGCGCGGCCGCCGGGTCCGCTATCCGCTCGGCACCACCGTGCCGCTCACGGTGGACGGCCGCCGGGTCTTCGCCGTGGCCTACTCCCGGCTCGGCAACGACCTCGTCGCCCGCTCGGGACCGGCCGAGCTGCGGGCGAGCCTGGACACCCTCTGGCCGGCCGTCGCCCGGTACGGCATGTACAAGCCGGTCGCGATCCCCCTGATCGGCTCCGGCCTCGCCCGGATCGTCGAACTCGACCGCACCCAGCTGCTCTTCATGATCGTCGAGAGCTTCGCCGCGCACTGCCGCCGGGACCCGGCCACCGCCCCCGAACTGCGCGTCGTGATCCGCCCGGCCGACCTCGAACGCACCGACCTGTCCGCCCTCGGCGCCTTCCTCCGCGCCCAGGGGGCGTCGGGCACCAGCACCGACGTCGGCGCCGGCACCGGGATCCGCGACACCGGTGCCGGCGCCGGCGACAGCGGTGGGGCCCAGGGCCACCGGTGACGTCGGCATGGGTCCAGCGCACCAGCGCGCCCGCTTCCGGCACCAGCGGCGATCCGCTTCCGAAGGGCTTCCGGCGCCGGGCCTACGGGTGCCGGTCCGCTCCCCCCGCCGCGTCCGACGCACCGCCCGCCGACCTCGACGGGACCACCGTGAAGCCGATCACCGTGCCGCCGCCGTCCCGCCGGTACGCGAACGGGGCGCCCCCGTGGGCCAGGGCGACCTCGCGCACGATGGACAGGCCGAGGCCAGAACCGGGGCGGGAGCGGGCGTCGGCGGCGCGGTAGAAGCGGTCGAAGACGCGGGTCAGGTCGGCGTCGGCGATGCCGGGGCCGCGGTCCAGGACCTCGACGCGGATCGGGCCCGGCCGGGCGGGTCCGGCGACGGCCAGCTCGATGGGACCGGTGCCGTCCGGGTCGAACTTCGCCGCGTTCTCGACCAGGTTGGAGAGCGCGCGGGTCAGCATCGCGGGCCGCCCCTCGGCCGTGGTCTCGCCGCAGACGCGTACGCCGATCTCGCGGCCGGTGCGGCGCCGGGCCAGCGCCGCCACGTCGTACGCGAGGTCCGCCAGGTCGACCGGCTGCGGGGGCTCGCCCGCGGACTGGCCGGCCGCCAGCTCGACCAGTTCGTTGACCAGGTCGGTCAGCTCCCGGGCCTCCTGCCCCAGGTCGGCGACGAGTTCCTCCCGGGCGGCGGGCGGGAGTTCGTCGATCCGGCGCAGCAGCGAGATGTTGGTCCGCAGCGAGGTCAGCGGCGTCCGCAGCTCGTGTCCGGCGTCCTGGACCAGGCGCCGCTGGTCCTCCTCCGACTGGGCGAGGCGGCCCAGCATCAGGTCGAAGGCGCGGCCGAGGCGCCCCACCTCGTCGGGTCCGGTGACCGGGACCGGGACGCCGAGCCGGCGGGTGCGGGCGACGTTCTCGGCGGCGGAGGTGAGGACCACCAGACGCCGGGTGATGCGCCGGGCCAGCCACCAGCCGAACAGGCCCGCGGCGAGCACCACCGCGGCCATCAGGACCAGCGTCCGCCGCTGCAGGGCGCGCAGCAGGTCCTCGGTGTCGCTGAACTCCTGCGCCACCTGCACCGCGCCCCGGCCGCCGCCGAGGGAGACGGTCGCCACCCGGAAGACGTCGGTGCCGACGTCGACGTCGTCGTGCTGGACCACCCGCCCGGCCTCAGCGGCACCGGCGGCCCGCCGGTCGGCGCCGGTCACCGGCAGCCGCGGCTCGGCCGGGTCCAGGACGGCGCCGTCCGGCCCGAGGACCTGTACGTCGGTGCGGGCGGGGCGGACGATGTCGTGGCCGGGCGCGGAGGAGGAGAAGTCGCCCGGCGACAGCCGCAGCCGGCGCACCTCGGCCCGCAGGTCCCGCGCGGCCTGTTCGAAGACGGACTCCTGGTCGACCCGGACCAGGCGGGCCGCCGCGTTGTAGGACAGCCCCCCGACGAGGAGCGTGACGACGGCGGTGATCGTCGCGAAGGACACCGCGAAGGTCGTCCGCAGCGACAGCAGCCGGGGCCGGCGCCCGAGCGGGGCGGCGCCCACTCAGTCGGCCCGCAGGACGTAACCCACGCCGCGCACGGTCTGGATCAGCTGCGGGGCGCCCGGCTGGTCGAGTTTGCGGCGCAGGTAGCCGACGTAGACGGCGAGGTTCTTGGAGCCGGGACCGAAGTCGTAGCCCCAGATGCGGTCGTAGATCGTGGAGTGGTCGAGCACGGTGCCCGCGTTGCGGACCAGCAGTTCGAGGAGTCCGAACTCGGTGCGGGTCAGTTCCAGCTCGCGTCCGTCGCGCCAGGCGCGGCGGGCCCGCGGGTCCATGCGCAGGCCGGCGGCCTCCGGGTACCGGTCGTCCGGCGTCTCCCCGGGCGCCACGGCCCGGTCGGCGGCGCCGGCCTCCGCGCGCTCGGCGGGGTCGGGGCGGTCCGTGCGGCGCAGCAGGGCGCGCAGGCGGGCGAAGACCTCCTCGACGTCGAAGGGCTTCACCACGTAGTCGTCGGCGCCCGCGTCCAGGCCCGCGATGCGGTCGGCGGTCTCCACCAGCGCGGTCAGCATCAGGATGGGGGTGGCGTCACCCTCGGCGCGCAGCTCCCGGCAGACCTGGAGGCCGTCGACGCCCGGCATCATCACGTCCAGCACCAGGACGTCGGGCCGGCCGCGGTGGGCCTGCGCCAGCGCCTCGGCGCCGTCGGCGACCGCGGTGACCCGGTACCCCTCCAGGGTGAGGGCGCGCTCCAGGGCGTGCCGGATGGCGCGGTCGTCTTCGGCGAGCAGAACAGTCCGGGGCACCCGTCCAGTCTGCCAAGGCCGGCGGCGGCGTGATCCGACGGCCCGGCCGCTCACCGGGATCTCACCCGGCGGGCCGCAGCGCGGCGAGCCGCTCCTCGAAGGGCACGACCTCCTCGAAGGAGTCGCGCCGGGGCCGCGGGCGGGCGGCCTCGGACAGGCCCGTCATCAGCGCGGCCAGTTCACCCGCGGCCCGCGCGGTCCGGCCGTCGAGCCCTTCGGCGCCCCAGTCCTCGGAGGCGGCGTACACCCCGGTGGGGACGACGACGGCCTTCAGGTACGCGAAGAGCGGCCGCAGGGCGTGGTCGAGGACCAGCGAGTGCCGGGCCGTACCGCCGGTGGCGCCGATCAGCACCGGCTTCCCGGCGAGGGCGTCCTCGTCGGTGACGCTCAGCGCGTCGAAGAACGACTTGAACAGCCCGCTGTACGAGGCCGAGAACACGGGGGTGACGACGATCAGGCCGTCCGCCCCCGCCACCGACTCGAAGGCGGCGGCGAGGTCCTGCCCCGGGAACCCGTTGGTGAAGGTGTGCGCGATCTCCACGGCGAGGTCGCGCACCTCGATCACCTGGACCTCCGCCGACGTCTGCCCGGCGGTGGCGGCGGCCAGCCGGTCGGCCAGCAGCCGGGTGGACGACGGGACGCCCAGTCCCGCCGAGACGACGACGAGCCTCATGCCCGCACTCCTTCCTCGCGGGCGCCCTTGGGGTCGACCTCGCGGGCGTCCTTGGGGGCGTCCTTGCGGGCGGCGGCCAGCAGGGACGCGTGGGCCGGCGCGTCCGGCACGTGAGCCGGACGGTCCTTGGCGAACTCCTTCCGCAGCACCGGCACGACCTCCTCGCCGAGCAGGTCGAGCTGCTCCAGGACGGTCTTCAGGGGCAGGCCGGCGTGGTCCATCAGGAACAGCTGGCGCTGGTAGTCGCCGGCGTAGTCGCGGAAGGCCAGCGTCTTCTCGATCACCTGCTGCGGCGAGCCGACCGTGAGCGGGGTCTGCTCGGTGAACTCCTCCAGGGACGGTCCGTGCCCGTACACGGGCGCCACGTCGAAGTACGGCCGGAACTCCCGCACCGCGTCCTGGCTGTTCCTCCGCATGAACACCTGCCCGCCCAGGCCGACGATCGCCTGCTCAGGGGTGCCGTGCCCGTAGTGCGCGTACCTCTGCCGGTACAGCTCGACCATCCGCTTGGTGTGCTCGGCGGGCCAGAAGATGTTGTTGTGGAAGAAGCCGTCGCCGTAGTACGCGGCCTGCTCGGCGATCTCCGGCGAGCGGATGGAGCCGTGCCAGACGAAGGGCGCGACGCCGTCCAGCGGCCGGGGCGTGGACGTGAAGCCCTGGAGCGGCGTGCGGAACTTCCCCTCCCAGTCCACGCTCTCCTCGCGCCACAGGCGGTGCAGCAGGGCGTAGTTCTCGACGGCGAGGTTGATGCCCTGCCGGATGTCCTTGCCGAACCAGGGATAGACGGGCCCGGTGTTCCCGCGCCCCATCATCAGGTCCACCCGGCCGTCGGCCAGGTGCTGGAGCATCGCGAAGTCCTCGGCGATCTTCACCGGGTCGTTGGTGGTGATGAGGGTGGTGGAGGTGGAGAGGACCAGCCGCTCGGTGCGGGCCGCGATGTAACCGAGCATGGTCGTGGGCGACGAGGGGACGAACGGCGGGTTGTGGTGCTCGCCGGTCGCGAACACGTCGAGCCCGACCTCCTCGGCCTTCAGCGCGATGGCGACCATGGCCTTGATCCGCTCGCGCTCCGTCGGCGTACGGCCCGTGGTCGGGTCGGGCGTGACGTCGCCGACGCTGAAAATGCCGAACTGCATGGTCGCTCAACCTCCGGTTTGTTGACACTTCAACTATACCGGAGAACGGAGAACGACCAGGGACTATTCCCCCCGGTTCCCCCCGTGCGGAGCCGTGCGGGGCCCTCACCGCCAGTACGGATCCCGCCCCGTCCCCGCGAGCAGCCGCTCGAACCCCGACGCGCCCTCGGCCGGCTCGACCGGCACCCCGAACATGCCCATCTCCCTGGCCGTCGGCGCCAGCTCCGCCACCGCGCCCGCCAGCTCCGCCACGACCGCCTCGTCGGCACCCGGGTCCTCCTGGCCCGTCGCCCGCGCCAGGTCCCACACGTGCACGGTCAGGTCGAGCAGCGCCATCGAGCCGACCAGCCGCGCGGGCATGTCCATTCCGCCGGTCGTGCCCTCCTCGGCACCGGGCGCCGACCAGGCCGCCACCAACCGGTCCGCCTCGACCACCAGCCGCTCACGCCACTCGGGGCTCCCGGCGACCCGGTCCGGGGTCTCACCGAAGTCCGAAGCCTCCTTCCGGGCCAGCCGCTGGAACTGCTCGATCACCTGGAAGAGATGATTGACCAGCGCCTTCACGTCGTACTCGGCGCAGGGCGTGGGAGCGGCGAGCGCCGCGTCCGGAACGCCCCGCACCACCGGGACCGCCCGCTCGCGCGCCATGGCCAGCAGCTCACCGATGCCGTACGTCTTCACACCGTTCGTGTCCATGCCCCGACCGTAGGGACCTCCGGGGCCGCCCTTCTTGAAGAAACGCGACACCCGGGGAAGCGCGACGTACGATCCGGCCATGGAGGCACCCCGCCACGACACCCGCGGGATCGTCGACCCGACCGCGCTGCTCCACCGCGTGCGATTCCGTCGGTACGCGCCCGCCGAGCCGCTGCGCCGGTACGTCGAGTGGTACTGGCTCATCGACTGGGACCTGCCCACCCCCTACGCCTCCCACGTCGTACCGCACCCCTGCGTCAACCTCACCTTCCAGTGGGACGAGGACGAGGGCCCGCCCTACGCCGAGGTCACCGGCGTCGCCCTCGGCCTGTACACCCGGAAGCTGACCGGGCGGGGCCGGGTCTGCGGGGCAAAGTTCCGGCCCGGCGGCTTCCGGCCGTACACCCCCGGGACACCGGTGTCGCGATGGACGGGGCGCGCCCTGCCCGCCCGGGAGGTGTTCCCCCAGGTGACGGACGCCACGACCGACGCCGTCGTCACCCCCGCCGACGACCGGGGCCGGGTGGCCGCCCTCGACGCCTTCCTGCTCACCCTGCCCCGCGTCGCGGACCCCCAGGCCGACCACGCCGTGGACCTCGTCGACCGCATCCGCTCCGACCGCACGGTGCGCCGCGTCGGCGACCTCGCCCGGGCGGAGGGACTGTCGGTGCGGGCCCTGCAGCGGCTCTTCTCGACCCACGTCGGCGTCAGCCCGAAGTGGGTCATCCTCCGGTACCGCATCCACGAGGCCCTGGAACGCGCCGGCACCCGCACCGGCATCGACTGGGCCGCCCTCGCCGCCGAGCTCGGCTACGCCGACCAGGCCCATCTGGTGCGCGACTTCACGACGACGGTCGGGGTGCCGCCGACGGCGTACGTGGCGGAGACGGATCCGGCCGGCTCCGGAGACGCGGACGGCGGCATGCGAAGCTGACCGCCATGGTCATTCTCCGCTCGGCCGCCCTCTTCGTCGTCGCCGCCCTCTTCGAGATCGGCGGTGCCTGGCTGGTCTGGCAGGGGGTGCGCGAGCAGCGGGGCTGGCTCTGGGCGGCCGGCGGGGTCCTCGCGCTGGGCGCGTACGGCTTCGTCGCGACCTTCCAGCCCGACGCCCACTTCGGCCGCGTCCTCGCCGCGTACGGCGGCGTCTTCGTGGCCGGCTCGATCCTGTGGGGCGTGGTCGCCGACGGCTACCGCCCCGACCGGTGGGACATCACCGGCGCGCTGGTCTGCCTGGCCGGGATGGCCGTGATCATGTGGGCACCCCGCAACGGCGGCTGACTACCCTGGACGGCGACGTCCAGCACCGATCAAGGAGCAGCCCATGGCCACCGCAGCCGCCCCGTCCGCCGCCTCGCGCATCGCCGTCGTCACCGGTGCGAGCAGCGGCATCGGCGCCGCCACGGCCCGGCAGCTCGCCGCGGCGGGTTACCGGGTCGTCCTCACCGCCCGCCGCAAGGACCGCATCGAGGCGCTCGCCGAGGAGATCGAGGCGGCCGGGCACAAGGCCACGGCGTACCCCCTCGACGTCACCGACCGCGCGGCCGTCGACGAGTTCGCCACCGCCTTCAAGACGGTCGGCGTCCTGGTCAACAACGCCGGCGGCGCGCTCGGCGCCGACCCGGTGGCCACCGGCGACCCGGAGGACTGGCGCCGGATGTACGAGACGAACGTCCTCGGCACCCTCAATCTCACCCAGGCCCTGCTCCCCAAGCTGGAGGCGAGCGGCGACGGCACGGTGGTCGTCGTCTCCTCCACCGCCGGGTTCGCCACCTACGAGGGCGGCGCGGGCTACGTCGCCGCGAAGCACGCCGAACACGTCCTCGCCGAGACACTGCGCCTGGAGATCGTCGGCCGCCCGGTCCGCGTCGTCGAGATCGCGCCCGGCATGGTCAAGACCGACGAGTTCGCACTGACCCGCTTCGCCGGCGACCAGGACAAGGCGGCCAAGGTCTACCAGGGCGTCGCCGCCCCCCTGACCGCCGACGACGTCGCCGACACCATCACCTGGGCGATCACCCGCCCCGCCCACGTCAACATCGACCTCCTGGTGGTCCGGCCCCGGGCCCAGGCCTCCAACACGAAGGTGCACCGGGAGGCGTAGGACCGGGGGGGGCGGACCGGCCGGTCAGCCCTTCACACAGACGACCTGCTTCAGCTTCGCCACGACCTCCACGAGGTCGCGCTGCTGGTCGATGACCTGGTCGATCGGCTTGTAGGCGCCCGGGATCTCGTCCACCACGCCCGAGTCCTTGCGGCACTCCACGCCCCGCGTCTGCTCCTCCAGGTCCTTGGTGGAGAAGCGCCGCTTGGCCGCGTTCCGGCTCATGCGTCGGCCCGCGCCGTGGGAGGCGGAGTTGAAGGACTTGTCGTTCCCGACGCCCCTCACGATGTACGAACCCGTGCCCATGGAACCGGGGATGATCCCGTAGTCCCCGGAACCCGCGCGGATCGCGCCCTTACGGGTCACCAGCAGGTCCATCCCGTCGTACCGCTCCTCCGCCACGTAGTTGTGGTGGCATGAGATCTCCGGCTCGAAGACCGGCTTGGCCTTCTTGAACTCCTTGCGGACCACGTCCTTGAAGAGCGCCATCATCAGGGTGCGGTTGTACTTCGCGTACTCCTGCGCCCAGAACAGGTCGTTGCGGTACGCCGCCATCTGCGGGGTGTCCGCGACGAACACCGCGAGGTCGCGGTCGATCAGGCCCTGGTTGTGCGGGAGCTTCTGGGCGACGCCGATGTGGTGCTCGGCGAGTTCCTTGCCGATGTTGCGGGAGCCGGAGTGCAGCATGAGCCAGACAGAACCGGTCGTATCCGTGCAGAACTCAATGAAGTGATTTCCGGATCCGAGCGTTCCCATCTGCTTCCCGGCCCGCTCGTGACGGAACTTGACCGCCTCCGCGACCCCGTCGAACCGCCCCCAGAAGTCGTCCCACCCGCCCGTCGCGAGCCCGTGGAAGCGCCCCGGCTCGACGGGGCTGTCATGCATCCCCCGCCCCACCGGAATCGCCTGCTCGATCTTCGAGCGGAGGCGGGAGAGGTCGCCGGGCAGGTCGTTCGCCGTCAGGGACGTCTTCACCGCCGACATTCCGCAGCCGATGTCGACGCCCACCGCCGCCGGGCACACCGCGCCCCGCATCGCGATCACGGAGCCGACCGTCGCACCCTTGCCGTAGTGCACGTCCGGCATGACCGCCAGGCCCTTGATCCACGGCAGGGTCGCGACGTTGCGCAGCTGCTGCAGCGCGCCCTCCTCGACCGTCGCCGGGTCGGTCCACATCCGGATCGGCACCTTCGCGCCCGGCATCTCCACGTACGACATATCGCCCTCATTCCCCCGGAAACCAACAGAAGTATCGAAGCGCAAAAACCGGAGCCAATGACAGTCAAAAGGGCAACTGACCGGCGTTCACGGCAGCGCGTGCGATACACATTGTCTCCAGGGGGCGCCCCCGTGCGGCAAGCGATTAACCAGCGGGGACACTGGAGTCCCGAAGCGATCCGAGCGTCCCGAACCACAGCCACCCCGGCGAGAGGAGCCGCACCGTGCAGCGGAAGGCCTACGTACCCGGCGTCGCCGCCTGCCTGGCGGTGGTGCTGGCCGGCTGCACCGGCGGCTCCGGCGACGGCGCCACGTCGGACGACTCCAACCCGGGCCGGCCGGGCGTCACCACCGAGGCCGCCGAGCCGGGCAGGTACAAGACCCTGCCGGAGCCGTGCGGCGCGGTCGGCGACAAGACGCTCGACTCGCTGCTGCCCGGCATCGAGGAGATCCCGGACGAGGCGCAGCGCGAGAAGGCGTACAAGGGGGAGCCGACGCTCGCGTACGACACCGACCGCAAGGTGGGCTGCCGCTGGAAGGTCGAGTCGGCGGAGGCCACCAACCACCTCTTCGTCGACTTCGAGCGCGTGGTGTCGTACGACAACTCCGTGAGCGACGACAGCCAGGCCGAACAGCTCTTCGCCAAGCAGGTGGAGGCCGCGGACCTGCCCGAGCCGGTGGTCTCCGAGTCGGCGTCCTCGCCTTCGTCCTCCTCCTCGTCCTCTTCCTCGCCCGAGTCGGGGTCGGGGTCCCCGTCCGGCGCCACCCCGTCCGGCTCGCCCTCGGGCTCCGCACCGTCCGGCGACGCCTCGTCGAGCCCCTCCGCCGGTGCCACGCCCGCCGATCTCCAGCCCCGGCTCCTCGACGACCTCGGCGACGAGGGATACCTCGACGACGAGCTGAGCGACTCCGGTTCGACCGCGAAACAGCGCACCGTGACTGTGGCGTTCCGCACGTCGAACGTCATGGTGACCATCGAGTACGCGGAGCAGTCGGCGACGCTCGGATCCGTGCCGGACAGCGAGGAAATGCAGGACATGGCCCGGAAACTCGCCTCCCAGCTGGCGGATTCGCTCGGCGGTTGAGCCCCGTCCGGGCCCCGGCGCGTGCGCGCGCGGTGGGCCCGAAGCGGGCCCGCACGATTTCTTCACCGCGTACGGTGGCTCCTCGGACCCGTTCCGACCGCAGGAACCACGAGCGTCATGAGTGAAGGAACCATGCAGCTACGAGCCCAGCGTGACCAGCGAGACAAGCGAGAGCAGCGAGAGCGGAAAGCGTCGCGGCTGACCCGCGTCGCCGTCTGCGCGGCCGCCGTCCCCGCCGTGCTGGTGGTGGCCGGCTGCTCCTCGGACTCCGGATCCGGCGACGGGACGGACAAGGCCGCCGCCGAGAAGTCCGCCGCGTCCAAGTCCGCGAGCCCGTCCCCGACGGTGCGGGCGGCGGCGTACGCGAAGCTTCCGGAGCCGTGCTCGGTGCTGTCGGAGAAGTCGCTGGAGGACCTGGTCCCGAAGGGCGACTCCGGGAAGGAGGGCGCCTCCAATGACACCGCCACTCGCGTCAGTTGCTCCTGGGACAGCCTCGACGACAACGGTGTGAAGGGCTCCCAGTTCCGCTGGCTGAGCGTGTCGATGCTGCGCTTCGAGTCGGACGAGACGCGCGGCGCGGGCGACGCGCTGGCGCACAAGTACTACACGAAGCAGCTCGCGGACACGCAGAGCACCGAGGGTGCCAAGAGCCTCAAGACCACGCCGGTCAGCGGCACGGGTGACGAGGCCTCGGTCGTGCGCTACGACCTGAAGAAGAAGGAAGGCACCTTCAAGCAGCAGACGGTCGTGGCGCGCGTCGAGAACGTCGTCGTCACCCTCGACTACAACGGCGCGGGTCTGGCCGGCGAGAAGACGCCGGACGCGGACGACCTGGTGAAGGACGCGCAGAAGGCGGCCAAGGAGGCGGTGGCCGCGGTGGTGAAGGCCAACGGCAGCGGGGCGGGCGGCTCGGCCTCGCCGTCGGATCCGGCGTCGAAGAAGCCGTCCTCGGCGGCGTCGGAGCCGTCGTCGAAGTCGTCGTCGAACTCGTCGTCGAAGTCCTAGCCGAAGCCGGGCTGAGGGACCGTATCGACCACCGGCCACCCGTTCCCCGCACACATGTGCCACTCTGTTGCGCGCAACAACAGGCACATGGAGGGGAGTACGGGTGGCCGCGCCACTACAGCTGACCCGGACGCATCGCGTTCTCATCGGCATGGTCGTCTTCGGTGCCGTCATCATCGCCGGGATCGGCTTCGCGGGTTCCTACGCGGCGGTGCGGGAACTGGCGCTGAAGAAGGGCTTCGGGAACTTCAGCTACGTCTTCCCGATCGGCATCGACGCGGGCATCTGCGTGCTGCTCGCCCTCGATCTGCTGCTGACCTGGATCCGCATCCCCTTCCCGCTGCTGCGCCAGACGGCGTGGCTGCTGACGGCGGCGACGATCGCGTTCAACGGCGCGGCGGCCTGGCCGGACCCGCTGGGGGTCGGCATGCACGGCGTGATCCCGATCCTGTTCGTGGTGTCCGTCGAGGCCGCCCGGCACGCGATCGGCAGGATCGCCGACATCACCGCCGACAAGCACATGGAGGGCGTCCGGCTCACCCGGTGGATGCTCTCCCCGGTGCCGACGTTCCTGCTGTGGCGCCGGATGAAGCTGTGGGAGCTGCGCTCCTACGAGCAGGTCATCAAGCTGGAGCAGGAGCGGCTGGTCTACCAGGCCCGGCTGCGTTCCCGCTTCGGCCGCTCCTGGCGCCGCAAGGCGCCCGTCGAGTCCCTGATGCCGCTGCGCCTGGCCCGCTACGGCGTCCCGCTCGCGCAGACCGCTCCGGCGGGTCTGGCGGCGGCGGGTATCGAACCGGCCCTGCTGCCGCCGGCGCCGCGTACCGAGGAGTCTGCCGAGAGCCCCGGGGGCCCGTCTTCGACGCCTTCGCTGCGCAAGGCCGAGCCGGCCGCGGAGCGGCGTCCCGAGCTGACGGACGGCCGGGAGCCGGAGCCGGTGTGGGAGGAGCCGGAGCCCGAGCCGGACCAGAACCAGTGGCTGCACGCCCGGGATCCGCAGTCCGTCGAGTACCGCGGTGACTACGACCCCGCGTACGACCCGGACGACCAGTACGCGCAGTGGTACGCGGAGCAGCAGCAGGCGGACGAGTACCGGCAGCAGTTCGAGGAGCCGCCGCCCGTCCAGGAGCCCCCTGGGGAGGACACGGGCAGTTTCCCCATTCCGGTGGGGCCGCACCGCACCCGTGAGCTGGGCGAGGGGGGCGGCAGCCCGCAGGCGGAGCCGGACGAGGACGCGTACTACCAGGTGTTCAAGCAGTCGATCAGCGGCAGCGGTTACCCGACGCCGCGGGAGTTCGGCTACAACGTCGAGGCGACGTACGGGGTTTCCGTGCTGGACGCGGATGCGAAGCGGATGGTCATGCGTTTTCAGGAACGCCACACGGCGGAACTCGAGGACGAGCACATCGCGTAGCGGCGGCGCCTTTCCGGGAATTCCGCGGATTCAGCCGCGGGGATTTCCGATCACCTTCGCCTCTTCATGAAATCCATCTCTTCATGAGATGTCCACACCGCCAACCACCCCAAAGCGGACGACAGTTCAACAGAGCGTGTGACACCTGTCACCTGGGCGGAAGGTTGTAGCCACACATGTGAAGAGATCGTGATGATTGATCATCCGCGATGTTCTGTTTCTCCAGGGTCAATTGACGGCACATCAGAAATGTGAATTGCTAAGCGATTGCATCATGAATGATTCCGCCGAGTGCCGTACGGCACTTACCTGGAGGACGAAATCCCTATGGAGACAGTGTTCTGGAGCCGACGGCGCCTGCTCGGCACCCTCGCCGCCGTCACGGCCGTCGCCGCCACGCCCGGCGTCCTGGTCGCGCCGGCCCGCGCCGGGGCCGCCACGGCGGCGGCGGACGAGCCGCCCACACCGTTCGAGCTGCCGGACACCGATCGGGCGAAGGTCGTCAGGGCCTGGCTGACCGGCGGCAAGGCCACCAAGGCCGCCGCGGCGGACGCGATGTACGGCACGGACGCGGACATACGGACGTTCCTCGGCACGACGCTCGCCACGGTGACGGCGGAGGACAACCGCGTCGCCGTGGCCGCCTACCTCGCGAGATCCGGCGTCGGGCTGCGCCGCGAGGCGTCCGCGGCGCTGGACGGCGGCGACGCCGCGGTGGCCGCCTTCCTCGACGGCGGCTTCAGACCCGGCCTGCTCGAAGACCTCCAGGTGTCCACGGCCACGGTCTCCGCCACCGGCGGCAAGGCGGTCAGACGCGAGGCGTCCGCCGCCCTGGACGGCGGTACCGAGCAGGACCTCGTGGCGTTCCTCTCCGAGGACCGCTTCACGGCCCGTGAGGAGGACATGCGGGTGGAGGTCGCCACGATGCTGACCTCCGGCGGCGCGGAGGTGCGCAAGTACGCGGACCGCGCGATGAGCGGGGGCCGCCAGGAGGTGGAGTGGTTCCTGGACACCGGGCAGCACATCGCGCGCGCCCGCGACCAGGAGACCGCGAAGATCGAGGAACTCGTCGCCGTCGTGGAGCGCGAGGGCAAGCGCGCCCAGGCGGAGACCGACCTCGCCG
Source organism: Streptomyces sp. NPDC058985 (assembly GCF_042740985.1). NCBI lineage: Bacteria > Bacillati > Actinomycetota > Actinomycetes > Kitasatosporales > Streptomycetaceae > Streptomyces > Streptomyces sp. NPDC058985. Next base: position 83,549 of record NZ_JBHYJX010000022.1, read on the forward strand.
TCGAGGCGTCCGAGCGGGCCAAGACCGCCGCGGAGAAGGCGAAGCAGGCTGCCGAGAAGGCGGCCGCCGAGGCCGCGGCGGCCAAGGACGACGTGGCGAAGTCCGGTGCGGCGGCCCGCAAGGCCGCGAGCGCCGCCCAGGGCGCCGCCAAGGCCGCCCGCAGCGCCATCAGCGCCTCCCAGACCGCCGTCACCGCCTCCCGCCGCGCCTCGTTCGCCGCGGCCGCCGCCGCGCAGGCCGCCGCCACCGCGGGCAACGCGGCGGCGCACGCGTACAACGCGGCCATCGCCGCCTCCAAGGACGACCGCAGGGCCGAAGCGGCGAAGAACGCGGCCATCGCGGCGCGCAACGGCGCCGCGCGGGCCCGTACGGCCGCCAAGGCCGCCGACTACGCGGCCACCGCGGCCTCCCAGGCGGCCGGGGCCGGCTCCGCCGCCGCCTCCGCCGCGCGCAACGCGGCCTCCGCCGCCAACTCCGCGGCCCAGGCCGCCGCCGCGGCGGGCGCCGCCCAGTCCGAGGCCGCCGAGGCCAAGCGCCAGGCCGCGATCGCGAACAGCGCCGCCAACCGCGCCACCAACGCGGCCTCCACCGCACAGGCCCTGGCCAACAAGGCCGCGTCCGCCGCGCGCACCGCACGCGACGCCGCCAACTCCGCGGCGGACCACGCGGACAAGGCCGCCGACGCGGCCGAGGAGGCGTACAAGTACGCCGGCCAGGCCATCGACTACGCCAACAAGTCCACCGCGCACGCGGCCGAGGCGATCAAGGCGGCCGAGACCGCGACCAAGGCCGTCGAGGACGCGAGGGCGGTCGAGGAGGCGGCCCGGGCCGCGGAGACGGCGCGCCTGGAGGAGGACAGGAAGGACGGCCTGGAGGAAGCCAGGCTGCTCGCCCAGCTGGAGGCCGAGGACCGGGCCGCGCAGGCCAACCGGCGCACCCAGGACGAGCAGACCTCCCAGGACCTCAAGGACCGGATCGCGAGCGCCGAGCAGGCGCTGGCCGACGGCGACCTGGCACTGGCCGCGACCCTGGGCCGCAAGGCGGCCGTCGGCATGGCCGCCTCGAAGGGCGCCTGGGCCCGTGAGGCCGCCCAGTTCGCGCTGGCCGGCGCGGACGCGGACGTGCACGCCTGGATCGACGCCGACCGGGCGATCGCCGAGGACCAGGACGACCGGGAGACCGCGCTGCACATCGCGGAGGTGTCCTCGGCCATCGTGGGCGAAGCCGTGCACACGGCGTTGACGAGCGATCTCGCCGACGCGGTGAAGACCTTCCTGACCGACGGACTGATCACGGCCTCGGCCGAGGACAGCCGGGTCAGCATCGCCTCCATCCTCTCCACCGACCCCGGCCCCGCCGTCAAGGCGGCGGCCAACGCCGCCCTGGACGCCAACACCGCCCAGGCGCTGCGGGACTTCTTCGACAAGGACTACCCCGAGGCGGTCCGGGACGACGACGGCGTCGCCACCGCCTCGCTGCTCAACACCGGCGGCATGTACACCAAGGCGTACGCGGAGGTCGCCCTGGAGGGGCCGACGTGGATGCGCCGGAACTTCATCGCCCTCGTCCAGCACAAGGCGGCCCAGCTCGACCACGACTCGGCCACGCACATCGCGGCGGTCCGGGGTGCGATCGCCGCCGCCGCGAAGATCGCCTACAAGGCGCAGGAGGACGCGCAGCTCGCCTCGAAGGCGGCCGCGGAGGCGCGCAACGCGGCGGACAAGGCCAAGGAGTGGGCGGACAAGGCGCTCGCCTCCGCGAAGCAGGCGGACACCTACGCGGCGCAGGCCGACCAGAACGCCGACGACGCCGACGCGTCCGCCGCGGCCGCGCAGGCGTCCGCGAACCGGGCGAAGGCCGCGGCGGCGACCGCCCGCAAGGCCGGCCGCTCGGCCAACTACTCGGCGAACCGGGCGATCGACTCGGCCCGCAGCGCCATGCGCTCCTCCTACAGCGCCCAGGCGTCGGCGAACAGCGCGCGCCAGTCCGCGATCGCCGCGGGCAAGAACGCGCAGGAGGCGGCCGCGGCGGCCACCGATGCCCGCCGCATCGTCACCCAGAAGCGCAGGGCGGAGGCCGCGGAGGCGGCCCGCAAGGCGGCCGAGGCGGCGCGCCGGGCCAAGGAGGAGGGGCGCAACCCCGCCGACAGCCCCACGCACGACAAGACCAACTCGGGCGGCTCGCAGGGCGACAAGGACGAGTGGTGGAACGACGCCCAGTTCTACGCCGACGCGTTCAACTGGATCAGCATCGGCTCCGGGTTCCTCGCCGCGGGAGCCGCCTTCATCGCGCCGTGGACCGGACCCTTCGCTCCGGCCGTCGCCGCGGCGGCGGGGGTGCTCGGCTGGGTCTCCCTGGCCTCGGCGGGGCTCAGCACGCTGTTCACGGGCATCGAACACGGCTTCGGCAGCTCCGAGTTCGCGGGGTCCCTCGTCGGCACGAGCCTGGGGCTGCTCACGTTCGGCCAGTCCAAGTGGATCGGGGCCACGCTGGAGGGCGTCGCGTCGCCGGTGGCCAAGCGGGTCACCCAGCTGGGCAGCGACATCATCTCGCCCATCACCGGTACGCTGGGTTCCCTTTTCGGGTGATCACGTCTCCGGGTGATCACGGGATGACCGCAGACCGCTGATCCGACCGGGGCGGGTACCGGGCCCACGAGGCCGGTACCCGCCCCCGGTCAGGGGGGACACACACCATGCTCACGTCCGTGCCCGTCGTCTGGCTGGTGCTGCTGGCCGTGGCCGCCACCGCGCTCTCCAGCTGGCTGCTGGGCAGCTGGATCCCGTTCCGGAAGTTCCGCATCGCCTACCCGGTGACGATGGTCACCGGCGGCGTCCTGCTGGTCCTCGTCTGCAAGCTGAACGGCCTCGGCCTGAGCGAGGCGCTCGTCATGTACTCGTTCGCCCACATCGGCCTGACCCTCGGCCTGCTTCCCCAGCGCAAGCTGTTCCGCGAGGTATTGGAGCGGTGGCGCCGCGGCGAGCCCACGGAGCACCTCACCCCCCGGGGCAGCCACCTCGCCCTCCTCGCCGTCACCGTGGTCGGCGTACTCTTCGCAGGCTTCGCCCTGACCCGCTGACCGGCAGGCGCGGCAGGCCGGGCAGGCCCGGCAGCCCGGCAGGCCCGACGCCCCGCAGGCCGGGCAGGTCGGACACGTCCGGTGGCCCGCAGGCCCGCCGACCCGCAGGCCGAGCAGGTCCGGTGGCCCCGCAGGCCCGCCGACCCGCAGGCCGGGCAGGCCCGGCGGCCCGGCGGCGGCCGGGTAGAGCACCTGGTCGCGGCGGGTAAGGTACTGGCCGGGCGTCTCGCCGTACGCCTCCGCGAAGGCTCGCACAGCCCCGCACGTGCACGTCCGCCGCCTTGGCCAGCGGCGCACCGGCATCGCGGCCCGGCAGCTCGGCGAGCTGGACCCCAGCGACCGGCAGACCCGCACCCGCAGACCCGCAGACGGGCAGGACCAGCAGGTCCGGCGACACCGGGCAGGCCCAGCGACCCGTAGGTCCGCCGACCCGCAGACCGGCAGGCCCAGCGACCCGGCAGGCCCGCCGACCCCCGACGGCTCGGACGCCCTACTCCCCGAGCAGGGTCCGCACCCGCTCCTGACCCACCGCGAGGAGCAGGGTGGGCAGCCGCGGGCCGGTGTCGCGGCCCACGAGCAGGTGGTACAGCAGCGCGAAGAACGTCCGCTGGGCCGTCTTGATCTCCGGCGGCAGTTCCTTGGGCGTGGCGTCCGCCGAGAATCCGGCCTGGACCTTGGGCACGCCGTACACGAGGTGGGTGAGCCCGTCCAGGGACCACTGCCCGGCCAGCCCGTCGAGGAGCAGCCGCAGCGACTGCCGGCTCGCCTCGTCCAGCGACTTCAGCAGCTCGGCGTCGGGCTCCTCGCGCACGATGGTGCGCTGGTCGGCGGGGACGTGGTTGTTGATCCACGCCTCGGCCTTGTCGTAGCGCGGCCGGGCCTCCGCCAGCGTCGCCAGGGGGTCGGCCGGGTCCAGCTCGCTGAGGATGCGCAGCGCCTGGTCCTCGTGCCCGGCGGTGATGTCGGCCACCGAGGCGAGCGTGCGGTACGGCAGCGGCCTGGGCGTCCGCGGCAGCTCACCGGTGGCCGTGCCCACGGCACGCGCGTGCGCGGCGGCGTCGGCGGGCAGCGCGCTGCCGTCGGCAACCTTGGCGTCGAGGCGGTCCCACTCGTCGTAGAGCCGCTGGATCTCCTGATCGAAGGCGATCTTGAAGGACTGGTTCGGGCGGCGGCGGGCGTACAGCCAGCGCAGCAGCTGCGGCTCCATGATCTTGAGCGCGTCGGCCGGGGTGGGCACCCCGCCCTTCGACGACGACATCTTCGCCATGCCGCTGATGCCGACGAACGCGTACATCGGCCCGATGGGCTGCTCGCCGCCGAAGATCCCGACGATCTGCCCGCCGACCTGGAACGACGACCCGGGAGAGGAGTGGTCGACGCCGCTGGGCTCGAAGACGACGCCCTCGTACGCCCAGCGCATCGGCCAGTCGACCTTCCAGACCAGCTTGCCGCGGTTGAACTCGCTGAGCCGGACCGTCTCGGAGAAGCCGCACGCGGTGCAGGCGTACGTCAGCTCGGTCGAGTCGTCGTCGTACGCCGTGACCGTGGTCAGGTCCTTCTCGCAGTTGCCGCAGTACGGCTTGTACGGGAAGTACCCGGCGGAGCCCTGGCTGCCGTCGTCCTCGGCGGCGGCGCCGGAGCCCTCGGCGGCCTCCAGCTCGGCCTCGTCGACGGGCTTCTGCGACTTCTTGGCGCCGCCCGCGGTCTTCGGCTTGGTCCGGTACTGGGCGAGGATCGCGTCGATGTCCCGCCGGTGCTTCAGAGCGTGCAGGATCTGCTCGCGGTAGACGCCGGACGTGTACTGCGCGGTCTGGCTGATCCCGTCGAACTCCACACCCATCTCGGCGAGCGACTCGACCATCGCGGCCTTGAAGTGCTCGGCCCAGTTCGGGTACGGGGAGCCCTCGGGGGCGGGGACGGAGGTGAGCGGCTTGCCGATGTGCTCGGCCCAGGACTCGTCGACGCCCGCGATCCCGGCGGGGACCTTGCGGTAGCGGTCGTAGTCGTCCCAGGAGATCAGGTGCCGGACCTCGTGCCCGCGGCGGCGCACCTCGTCGCCGACCAGGTGCGGGGTCATGACCTCGCGGAGGTTGCCCAGGTGGATGGGGCCCGACGGGGAAAGGCCGGACGCGACGACCACAGGTTTGCCCGGGGCACGGCGCTCCGACTCGGCGATGACCTCGTCCGCGAAACGGGAGACCCAGTCGGTGGTCTCTGTGCTCTGAGCCACGATCGGCACGTCCTCTTTCCTGATGGTTCTGCTCGGGCAGCCGGTACGGTCGCACGGCTGACCGCTCCATTCTCCCAGCCCGGCCCGCATCCGCGAAAACCGCTTTTCACCGCGTGGGATACTCGGCTTCTGTACTACTCCACGAACCCGAGCAGAACGGCAGCCACTCCATGGCCTCGGTCACGTCCCTCACCGACTCCGTCCAGCAGCAGCTCGCGTCCGCCCTCACGGCCACCCGGCCGGAGGCCGCCGGCGCAGACCCGCTGCTGCGACGCAGCGACCGGGCGGACTACCAGGCCAACGGCATCCTCGCGCTGGCCAAGAAGGCCAAGGCGAACCCGCGGGAGCTGGCCACCGAGGTCGTCGCGCACATCACCACCGGCGACCTGGTCAAGGACGTCGAGGTCTCCGGCCCCGGCTTCCTGAACATCACCGTCGGCGACCGGGCGATCACCGAGAACCTGGCCGCGCGGTACGCGGACGGCGAGCGCCTCGGTGTGCCGCTGAAGAAGGACGCCGGCGTCACCGTCGTCGACTACGCCCAGCCGAACGTGGCGAAGGAGATGCACGTCGGCCACCTGCGCTCCGCGGTCATCGGCGACGCCCTGCGCGGCATGCTCGACTTCACCGGCGAGAAGACGATCGGCCGGCACCACATCGGCGACTGGGGCACCCAGTTCGGCATGCTCATCCAGTACCTGTTCGAGCACCCCGGCGAGCTGGCCCCGGCCGAAGAGGTCGACGGCGAGCAGGCCATGTCGAACCTGAACCGGGTGTACAAGGCGTCGCGTGCGGTCTTCGACGCGGACGAGGAGTTCAAGGAGCGGGCCCGCAAGCGGGTCGTCGCCCTGCAGTCCGGCGACAAGGAGACGCTCGAGCTGTGGCAGCAGTTCGTGGACGAGTCGAAGGTCTACTTCTACTCGGTCTTCGAGAAGCTCGACATGGAGATCCGCGACGAGGAGATCGTCGGCGAGTCCGCGTACAACGAGGGCATGCCCGAGACCGCCCGCATCCTGGAGGAGACGGGCGTCGCGGTGCGCTCCGAGGGCGCGCTCGTGGTGTTCTTCGACGAGATCCGCGGCAAGGACGACCAGCCGGTCCCGCTGATCGTCCAGAAGGCCGACGGCGGCTTCGGCTACGCGGCCTCCGACCTGACGGCGATCCGCAACCGCGTCCAGGACCTGGACGCCACCACGCTGCTGTACGTCGTCGACGTACGCCAGTCGCTCCACTTCAGGATGGTCTTCGAGACCGCCCGCCGGGCCGGCTGGCTGAACGACGACGTCACCGCGCACAACATGGGCTACGGCACGGTGCTCGGCGCGGACGGCAAGCCCTTCAAGACGCGGGCGGGCGAGACCGTGCGCCTGGAGGACCTGCTGGACGAGGCGGTGCAGCGGGCGGCCGAGGTCGTACGGGAGAAGGCGCGGGACCTCACCGAGGACGAGATCCAGGAGCGGGCCGCCCAGGTCGGCATCGGCGCCGTGAAGTACGCGGACCTGTCGACGTCGCCGAGCCGCGACTACAAGTTCGACCTGGACCAGATGGTCTCGCTCAACGGCGACACCAGCGTGTACCTCCAGTACGCCTACGCCCGGATCCGGTCCATCCTCCGCAAGGCCGGCGAGGTCGCCCCCGCCGCCCACCCGGAGCTGGAGCTGCACGCGGCGGAGCGGGCACTGGGCCTGCACCTGGACGCGTTCGGCGACACGGTCTTCGAGGCGGCCGCGGAGTACGCCCCGCACAAGCTGACGGCGTACCTGTACCAGGCGGCGTCACTGTTCACGTCGTTCTACGACAAGTGCCCGGTCCTGAAGGCCGAGACGCCGCAGCAGGTCGAGAACCGCCTCTTCCTGTGCGACGTCACGGCCCGCACCCTGCACCAGGGCATGGCCCTGCTGGGGATCAGGACGCCCGAGCGCCTCTGACGACGGGCCGGGTCAGGCGTGGTAGCGGATCGTTCCGCGCAACGCCGGCCCGGCACCCTCGCAGTGCTGGACGAAGGTGGCGGCGAACGCCTCGACCGTGCCGTCCTCGCCCAACGCGAGGCGCTGGACGGTCAGTTCGCCGCTCACCTCGTTGCAGCCACGCCCGTTGCCGAAGACGTCCAGCCCGGCCACGCCCTCTCCGCTGCCGCGCTCCGCCCGGTAGGTGCGGCCGGCCTCGAACCGCTCGCCGGCGGGCGGGGTCAGGATGGCGCTCCAGTCCTCCCGCTTGCCGGAGACGCCGTACTGGACGCCGTCGCCGTACGGGCTGAGCGAGAAGGTGCTGGTGGCGCCCAGGTGGGTGGCGCCGCCGCCCTGGCCGATGTAGTCCCCGGCGTCGCTGGTGTACTGGTAACTGAGCGGGTATGCCTGGTACTTGACGACGCCGCGGAGGGCCGGTGCGTCCGCGCTCTCGCAGCGCTGGACGTAGCTCGCGTCCAGGACGGAGATGGCACCCGTGGCGTCCGTCTCGATCTGGTTGACCGAGAACTGGCCCCACACCTCGTTGCAGCCCCGCCCGTCACCCGACACGTCGAGCCCCGGTGAGCGGCCGGTGCGGAACGAGGCCCGCTCCGCGTTCCGGTAGACGCCCGGCCGCAGCTTCTCCCCCTTGGGCGCGGCGAGGTCGACGTCCCACCAGGTGATGTCCTCCTCGGTCTCCACCCAGACCCGGAAGCGCACGTACTCCGCGTCCCCGCCGGCCGTGATGGTCGCCGTCGCGGGCGTGTAGGCGGCCTTGGCACCCTGCCCGATGTAGTCACCGGCCTTGCTGCTGTGGCTGTACTTCGTGACGGCCGCCGGTGTGCCGGCGGCGGCCGCGGCGGGTGCGGACAGGCCGGCCGTCAGGCCGATGGTCGCGGTCAGGCTCGCGAGCGCGCCGAGCAGGGCGCGTCGCCATCCGGTGCGGGTACGCACGGATGCCTCCCCCTTCGTGAGACGGACGCCGAATCGGCGCCCGAACTGGTGTCGCACAACGACCAGTTGGCTATCCACCGTTACCTCACACAAACCACTGGAAGCACACATTCCCCATCCGTACCCGACAGGGGGTCAGCCGAGCAGCCGCAGTCCCTCCGGCGCGTCGATGCCGAAGTCCTCCGCCAGTACGCGGCGGGCCTCCGTCTCGTCGGCCGGTTTGTGCTCGGTGACCGTGCCGTCGGCGCGGGTCGTGGTGACGCGGCCCGATTCGAGGAGCAGATGGGCGTCCGCGGTGAGGCACTGGATGTAAGGGCCGTGGGTGAACGGGGAGCGGGGGTTCGTGGCGACGTGCCAGTTGACGACCTCGAAGTCGGCCTGCTCGAAGGGCTCGAGGGTGAAGGCGTACTGCGCCGCCCAGCCCTCGGCCCCGTACGTCTCCAGCACCCACATCTCCAGCGGCCCCCGGTGCGGCGCGTGCACCAGCCGGTGCAGGCGTCCGGCGTCGTGGAACTCGGTGTCCGCCGTCAGCGGCACCGGTTCCAGCAGGGCGCTGACGGCGCCGAAGCCGACGTCGGCCAGGTACGCCCGCGGGTCGCCGGGGATCTCGACCAGCAGGGCCATGTGCGTGCGCGGGCGGTCCTCGAAACGCTCGGCGCCGAGGACGACCCGCGCGTTGAGCAGGGTCACCCCGAAGCCCAGCGCCTTCAGGGCCGCCGCGAACAGGGTGTTGTGCTCGTAGCAGTAGCCGCCGCGCCGGCCGCCGTGTACCAGCTTGGCCATCAGGTCGGCGAGCTGGAGGGAAGGGGCCTTGCCGCCGAGGGCGTCGAGGTTCTCGAAGGGGATGGCCCGGGCGTGGGCGAGGTGCACCCCGCGGAGCGTGGCGGCGTCGGCCCGCCGCTCCCCCGTCCAGCCGATCCGGGTCAGGTACGCGTCGAGGTCGAACGATGTGGTCGTCCCTGCGCTGTCAGCCATGACCTCACCGTACGTTCGAGTACGGCGGCGCGGCCTCGGCTCTTGGTCGGAGTACCGGGACCGACCCGGGACCTACGCCCCGGGGACCGGCGCCTCCCGCAGCCCCGCCCCCAGCCTCCGCAGCCCCTCCGCGATCTCGTCCGGCGTCTGCGTGACGAAGCACAGCCGCAGGGTGGCACGGTCGGGGGTGCCCGCGTGGAAGGGGGCGCCGGGGACGTACGCCACGTCGTGCCGGACCACCTCGGGCAGCAGGGTGGTGGTGTCGTACCCCTCGGGCAGTCTGGCCCACAGGAACATGCCGCCCTCGGGACGGGTCCACACCGACCCCGCCGGGAGGGTGTCCGCGAGGCCCGCGAGCATGGCGTCCCGGCGGGCACCGTAGGCGGCGGCGACGCGCGCGACGTGCGCGTCCAGGTCGCGGTCGGCCAGGTACCGGGCCGCGGCGAGCTGGTTGACGGTCGGGGTGTGCAGGTCGGCGGCCTGTTTGGCGACCGCGCAGGCCCGGAGCAGGCAGGCGGGCGCCCGCAGCCAGCCCAGGCGCAGGCCGGGTGCCATGACCTTGGAGAAGGAGCCGAGCAGCACCGTCCGGTCCCGGGCCCCGTCGCAGGAGGCGATCCACGGCACCCGCTCGCCCTCGAAGCGCAGCTCCCCGTACGGGTCGTCCTCGACGATCCACAGGCCGCACCGCCCGGCGACCTCGGCGACGGCGGCCCGGCGGGCGGCGGGCATGGTGCGCCCGGTGGGGTTCGAGAAGGTGGGGACCGTGTAGAGCAGCTTGGGGCGCTCGCGCACCACCAGCTCCTCCAGCGCGGCGGGATCGATCCCGTCCTCGTCGCCGGGGACGGCGACGACCCGGGCGCCCGCGAGGCCGAAGGCCTGGAGCGCGGCCAGGTAGCAGGGGCTCTCGACGAGGACGGTGTCGCCGGGTTCGAGCAGGGCGGTGGCGAGGAGCGACAGAGCCTGCTGCGAGCCGGTGGTGACGAGGATGTCCTGGGCGTCGGTGGCCAGTCCGCGCACCGACGTACGGGCGGCGAGCGCGGCCCGCAGGGAGGGTTCGCCCTCGGTGGTGGAGTACTGGAGGGCCCGCGCGGGAGTCTCCGCGAGGACGTCCCGGTACGCGGCGGCGATGCCCTCCGCGTCGAACAGCTCGGGCGCCGGCAGCCCGCCCGCGAAGTTGATCACCTCGGGGCGGGCGGTGACGGCGAGGATGTCCCGTACGGGCGAACCGCCGATCGACCGGGCCCGCGCGGCGAGCGGGGGCAGGGGGGCGGCGGTGTCGGCGGGCGCGGTCTCGGTCAGGGTCATGCCCGCAGCCTAGAGAAGTACGTGCCGCCTACAAGTTCCTTTCCGTGATGCGGACACGCGCGTGAGCCCCCGGTGCGCGGGCCTCTTGCCATGCGGCTCGGCAGCACACCCAGGGGCGCGGGGAACTGCGCGAGCAACCACGGCGGACCCGCACCCGGCAACGGACGGGCACCGGCGCGGGCCAGTGGTGACCGACGACCCGGTGTCACTCGCCGTCCACAAACTCCCACGCGTCACTGCCGAGGGGGTACGCGTAGTAGGAGCTGTCCCGGGAGGCACTGGTGCGGAACGGCTTGCCGTGGTCGTCGACGCGGGTCGTGCCGTGCCGGCCGCCGCTGGACCACTCCAGCTCCAGGTACCAGCTGACGTCCTGGCCGCTGGTGTGCGCGTTGACGTGGAAGACCTCGGGGTCGGACTCGCTGACGCTGTACGGGAAATCCCGCTGGCCCCCGATCGGCGTCGCCAGCGGGGTGCCCAGGTCGAGGGAGACGTCGAAGGCCGTGACGTCCACCTGGCCGCCGCAGCCGTTGCCCATCACGTACTGGTTCCAGTCCAGCGCCGGTCCGGTGTCCACCACCCGGACGTGCAGGTCCTCCAGGACCACCGTCTCCGGCCCGGTGCCCTGCACGGTGAGGACGGTCATCTGCCGGTTCGCGGAGACCGCGTTGAGGGGGGTGGCCCAGCCGACGGCGTCCTGCTGGGGCGGTGGCTTCGGCACGTTCTTCGGGCTGCGGTCGACCAGGAAGGCGTGGTCGCAGGGCACGTCCCAGTAGTACGGGGTGGTCGACACGGTCAGCGCGGGGCCGCCGGCGGGTGCCTCCCGGCTCGGCGACGCGGTACCCGGACGCGAGGGGGAGGCGGAGGGAGAGGCGGTCGGGTCGCCCGAGGGGGAGCCGGACGGGGACGCGGAGGCGCTCGGGGAGACGGATCCGGTGGCCGTCCCGGACACCGAGGCGGAACTCTGCGCGACGGCGCCGGCCCGACCGCGCCCCGTGCCGTCGTCCGTGCCCGGCACGAGGTTGGCCACGAGCGCGACGGCGGCGCTGACGGCCACGACGCCGGACGCGGCGTAGAGCGCGGCGCGCGGGACCCGGCGGCGGGCCGGGGTCTCCGCCACGGTTCCGGCGGATCCACCGGACTCCTCGGGTTCCCCGGACTCCTTGGGCTCCCTGGGCTCCCTGGGCTCCCTGGGGGTTCCGGCTTCCCCCGGCCCCCCGGCCTCTGCGGCGCCCCCGCTCCCCTCGGTCCCCCCGGTCCTTTCGGCCGCCTCCGTCCCCCCGGTCCTTTCGGCCGCCTCCGTCCCCCCGGTCCTTTCGGCCGTCTCCGTCCCCCCGGCCGCCTCCGTCCCCCCGGCCGCGCCGACCTCCCCGCTCCCCTCCTTCTTCACGCCGCGCAGCGCGTCCGCGCGGATCCAGCGGCGGTGGAGTTCGAGCAGTTCCTCGGGTGTCGCCCGGCACACGCGGGCGAGGCGTTCGACGGAGGCGAACTCGACCGGCACCACCTCTCCGCTGACGTACCGGTGCAGGGTCGAGCCGCTCATGTGCAGCCGCTTGCCCAGTGCCCCGTAGCTGAGCCCGGACCGCTCCTTCAACTCCCGCAGCAACTCCGCGAAGTCGTCCCCCGCCACCGTTCCACCCTCTCTCGCATCCCCGTACCGCGTCCCAGAGGGACGTTGTTTGCGCAGGTCAGAGCGTTCCGGGCGTCCCACCGTCCCGTATGCTCCGCGGTCGCTGGCGGCCGGGACGGGCCCGACCGCACGCTGTGGTCATCCAAGCAGCCGCTCCCGGCGAACGGTCGAGCGGCTCACCTCAGTAACCGGATTCACAGGGGGACTCCATGTCCGCACGCACCACTCGCACCCGCCTGTTCGCCGCCACCACGGTGGCGCTGGCCGCGCTCTCCCTGACGGCCTGTGAGGGCGACGGCGTCGACTCGGGCGCCCCGGCCCCGGCCGCCAACACCTCCGTTGCCGGGAACAGCAACCAGCCGTCCGCCAAGGGCGGCTCGGGCGACGCGAAGGAGAACACCGGCCAGGCACCGAACTCCGGCAACGGCAACGGCGCCGACGCCGGTTCCGCCACCGGCGCGGCCGCGGGCGCGGGCGCGGGCGAAGACCAGTCCGACCCGGGCCTGCCCGGCAAGTGCTCCGCCTCCGACGTGCGCATCACCGCGGCGAACGCGCCCCGCCCGATCAACCACCTGCTGCTGACCGCGACCAACACCGGCTCGAAGACCTGCGCGCTGCCCGAGTACCCGGCGGCCCGGTTCGGCGAGGCCCAGTCGGTGCCGCCCGTCGCGGAGTCCAGCAAGCCGCAGTCGCTGACGACGCTGGCCCCCGGCGAGTCCGGCTACGCGGGCGTGCGGCTGTCGTCCGGCGACGGCAGCGGTGAGGGCGGCTACGACACGCAGACCCTCACCATCCCCTTCGAGGACGGCTCCATCGCCCGGGTCACGCTGCCCTCGGACGGCGTGTTCGTCGACAGCGCCCTCACGGTCACGTACTGGCAGACCAGCGCCGCGAACGCGCTCGAGTACTGAAGGGGTACGCGCACCCGCACGCCGTGCGTGCGGGGCCGGCACCGGTCGGTCAGCGCAGTGTGCGAGCGGCCTCGGTCGCCCAGTAGGTCAGGATGTTGCGGGCGCCCGCCCGCTTGATCCCGGTGAGCGACTCCAGGATGGCCCGGTCGCGGTCGATCCAGCCCTTCTCGGCGGCGGCCTCGATCATCGAGTACTCGCCGGAGATCTGGTAGGCGGCGACGGGCACGTCCGAGACCTCGGCGACCTTGGCGAGGATGTCGAGGTAGGGGCCGGCCGGCTTGACCATCACCATGTCGGCGCCCTCCTCGAGGTCCAGCGCCAGCTCGCGCATCGCGTCCCGCGCGTTGGCTGCGTCCTGCTGGTAGGTCTTGCGGTCCCCCTGCAGCGAGGACCCGACGGCCTCACGGAAGGGCCCGTAGAAGGCGGAGGCGTACTTCACGGTGTACGCGAGGACGGCGACGTCCTCCCGCCCGATCTGGTCCAGCGCGTCCCGGACGACGCCGATCTGGCCGTCCATCATCCCGCTGGGGCCGACCACGTGGGCGCCCGCGTCGGCCTGGACCTGGGCCATCTCGGCGTACCGCTCCAGGGTGGCGTCGTTGTCGACCCGCCCCTCGGCGTCGAGCACACCGCAGTGCCCGTGGTCGGTGAACTCGTCGAGGCAGAGGTCGGACATGACGAGCAGGTCGTCCCCGACCTCGGCCCGCACGTCACGCAGCGCGACCTGGAGGATCCCGTCCGGATCCGTCCCCGTCGTCCCGACGGCGTCCTTCTTCTCCTCCTCCGGCACGCCGAACAGCATGATCCCGGAGATCCCGGCCTCGACCGCCTCGGCGGCCGCCTTCTTGAGGGTGTCCCGGGTGTGCTGGACGACCCCGGGCATCGCGGCGACCGGCACCGGCTCCCGCACGCCCTCGCGCACGAAGGCGGGGAGGATGAAGTCGGCGGGGTGGAGCCGGGTCTCGGCGACCATCCGACGCATCACGGGGGTGGTCCGCAGCCGCCGGGGCCGGGTGCCGGGAAAGGATCCGTACGTCGTCATGGCTCCTACGCTACGCCCGCCCCACGCATGCCTTTGCCGACGGACAGTCGGACCGGAAGCCCCCTCGCCCCCCTCGCCCCCCCCTCGCCCCCTTGACCTCAACCAAACTTCAGCTTCTACGGTCGGTGCCATGGACTACTCACACAGCGACGCCGACCTGATCCACCAGCCCATCGGCTACTGGAGCTGGGCCGCGTACAAGGCAGTCGTCACCCGCACCCGCGCGGCCCTCGCCGAGATCGGCACGACCCAGCCCCAGTGGTGGGTCCTCGCCCAGGCCGCCGACGCCGCCACCCCGAAGACCCGCGACGAGATCTCCCGCCTCCTGCGGAACTACCTCGACGCGGGCCCGGAGGTGATGGAGTCGGAGATCGACGCGACCGTCACCCAGGGCTGGATCACCCAGTCCCCCGACGGCCGGCTCGCCCTCACCCCCGAGGGCAGCGCCTTCCACGCGAAGGCGGCCGCCCTCCAGCGCGACCTGTGGACGGAGCGCCACGCCGGGATCTCCGACGAGAAGTACCTGACCACCCTGAAGGTGCTCCAGCGCTTCATCCACAACACGGGCGGCAGGGCCTGGCACCACTAGGGCCTGTCCGATTCGTTCAAGAAAGGGCGCGGGGCGTCCCACTACCGTCGCTGCCATGAACGGCACAGGCAGGACAGACAAGCAATCGCGCCACGTCAGCGTCCACATCGACCGCACCGCCGACGAGGTCTACGCCTACGCCTCGGACCCGGCCAACCTGCCCGGCTGGGCGCACGGGCTGGGCGGATCCATGGAGCAGGTCGACGGCCGCTGGTTCGCCGCCTCCTCCCCCATGGGCCGGGTCGAGGTCGCCTTCGTCCCCCGCAACGACCTGGGCGTCCTCGACCACCACGTCACGCTGCCGTCCGGGGAGACCGTCCACAACCCGGTCCGTGTGATCGCCGACGGCACCGGCAGCGAGGTGGTGTTCACCGTCCGCCGGCAGCCCGGGACCAGCGACGCCGACTTCGAGCGTGACGCCTCCACGGTCGCCGCCGACCTGGCCCGTCTCAAGGGAGTACTGGAGTCCGTCTAGGGCGCGACCGGCGGCCACGGCACCTCGGCCAACAGCGGGAGCAGCGCCTCCTCCTCGTAGTCGAGATGCGCGTTCAGGCGTGCGGACATCTCCGCCAGCTCGGCGCGGAAGCGGCCGGGGTCGGCGACGGCGATGTCGGCCAGCAGGGCCGCCAGTTCGCCCTGGATGCGGGCGACCGTACGGTGCTCGTCGGCGAGGCGGTCGAAGACGTCGGCCAGGTGGGGGTGGTGGTGGGCGATCCCCGGGAACAGGTGCCCGTCCTCGCTCACGTGATGGAACTCCAGCGCCTGGCAGAACGCGAGGCAGCGCTGCCTGATCTGAAGCCCGAGCCCCGGCGGCGTACCCACCGCCCCCGAGGACGCGAAGTGCGCCTCGGTCTCGGCCCGCACCTGCCGCAACTGCCCCCGCAGCCAGGTGTGCACCTCCAGCAGCTTGTCGGCGAGGGTACGGACCTCTCCGGGCGCCTCCCACCCCTCGGGCTCGGCCCGCTCCAGCACGACCACCGGCAGCGGGCGGACGGTCCGGGCCTGGTAGTCGCCGTAACCGGGCGCCGCCCGTACGACGTGCGCGAACAGTTCCTCGCGCCGGGGCCCCTCGGCGGGGACCGCGAGCGCCTCGAAGGAGCGGGAGCCGATCTCCACGCCGACGACGGGATGGGCGAGCAGGTTGTGGTACCAGCCGGGGTGGCGGGGTGCACCGAGGTTGGAGGCGACGACCAGGAGGGCGCCGCCGTGGCGGACGTAGCCGAGCGTGGTGGTGCGCGAGCGCCCCGTCCGGGCGCCGGTGGTGGTGAGCAGGAGCAGGTTCCCGTCCTCGTGCGTGACGGGCTGCTGGAAAGGTGTGGGCATACGGATCTCGGGTCTCCGGGAAAGTGCGAGAGGGACGACGACGTGCTCAGGGGCTAAGTCGTGTCAGGGCGCGGAGTAGGAACGCATCACGGACCCTTTGGGTGAAGGGCGCTCGCCCGATCGCCGGCAGGCCCACTGCTCTTTGACCGGCGCCACGCGGCACCACCCTCATTACACGCACCCGCCCGCCGCCTGTCAACGCACGTCGGGACAGGGCGGGTTGCGCTACCGCCCCGGGACTACCCCGCTCGTTGCAGGGGAAGTCAGTTCCTCGTTTGACGTGTTCACGGGCGCTCCTTGGCAGCATCGGCGCGTACCTCGGCAATCCGTGACGAGGTCCGAGACCAAGGGGGAAACATGACTCGACTCCGCACCCGTTCCGCGGCCATCGGCATCGCCGCGGCCGCCGCCGCCGCGCTCCTCACCGGCGGCACCGCGCAGGCCGCCCCCGCGCAGACCGGCCAGTCCGACGTCTCCGTCCAGGGCTACATCCCGGGCAAGGACGCGGTGGCCGGCCAATGCAAGGGGTGGCTCAACAAGCGGTCCGACGGGTACGTCCAGGCGGTCGGGCAGTCGTGGAACAACAACGAGTGCTACTTCGTGCTCCAGCGCAAGCGCGTCGGTTCGGGCGGATACGGCTGGACGGCCGTCTCCTATTACTACGGGATCCTGAACGCCAAGACATCGACCGGCTACCACTGGAACGGAACCGACGCGGGCTCCCGTGTCTGCCTGTGGAACTACACCACCGGCGCGCAGGACTGCGGCGCCACCGCCTGGTAGGAACACCGGCCGCACCACCCCGGCCGAACGGTGAGGCGGGGCGCCTCAGGAAGGCCCCGCCTCATCTCACTTGCTCGCGCGCCCGGCCGCGCTTCTAGGTAGGTGACGAGGCCGGCGGCCAGTCGATGCCCGCGCCCTGGAGGACGCGGCTGTACTTCGCGTACCGGCGCCTTGCGATGTACAGCCCGGCCATCCACAGCCCGGCGAAGAGCAGCCAGATCGCCGCACACACGAGAAGCGACGGGGCGCTGAAGCCGGTCTGCGAAAGTGGAATGAGCATGGCCACGGGCATGACCAGAAGGGCCATCAGCCCTCTTCGCCTGTGGGTACGGCAGTAGTCGACCATGATGCGGGCGTGCAGAAGATCGATGTCGCCCTGTGTCTCGGCCAGCGGACGCAGACGACTCCCACCGGGCCGCATGCCGGGCAGTTGTCCCCCTTGCGGAGCCGTGGGACAGAGCTGGGCGGCCCGCGCCGCCCGCTCCGGCGCGTCGGGCAGGCGCCGGAAGGCGAAGTACGGGTTCGGACTCCCCTTGGGTGAGAGCGAGGAAAGCCCGTCGTACCGGTACCCGTACTGCTCGGCAACGTAGGCGAAAGCCGCGAACTTGCGCCACGACCGCTGCAGATTGCGGGCGTCATGCTGTTCGGCGCCCTGGGAGCCGTCTCGCAGCAGTGCTTTGAGTTGAGGCTGCAGGAACATCGAATCTCCTGGGGAAGATCGTCGCACGGCGTCGTGAGAGACAACTTCCCATCAATACCGGTGTGTCAGGGTGCAACTTCCAGCTCAGCCCACACGGTCTTGGACGGCACCGGCCCGCACCGAACGCCCCAGCGGTCCGCCAGCTCCTCGACGAGAAGCAGCCCGTAACCCGACTCCGCGTCCGTGTTCGCGTCCGCGCCAACGGTCGTCCGGGGGCTGACCGGCAGGCGGTCACCGCGGGTGTCGGTCACCTCGATGCGCAGGGTGCCCGGCGGGATGACGGAGAGCGCGAGCCGGAAGCTCCGGCCGGGGACGCGTCCGTGCAGGGCGGCGTTCGTCGCGAGTTCGGCCACGATCAGCCGGCCGGGTCCAACGGCAGCTCCCACGCGAGCAGTTTCTCGGTCGCGAGCAGCCGGGCAAGTCTCGCGCCACGGCGCGTAGCCGACAGCGGCACCGAGAACTGACGCAACGGAACGCGCTGGGTGGAGATCCCTTGATTCATGTCACCCAGCGTGTTCATGCGCGCATACGCTGTGAAGGCAGGTGGCCCGTGCGGTCGGTGTCTGTCCGTGGAGCGTCCGGTTCCGTCCGGGCTGCCCGGGGTGACCGGTCGCGGAGGCCGGAAGTTGGTCCGGGGAACGGCGCGCGGTGGGAGGGCGGCGGCATGAGTGAGTGGGAAGCGGGGCTGGACGACGAAGAGGCCGGGGCGGTGATGCGGACCGTCGTACGGCAACTGAAGCTGTGGCGGGAGTCGGCCGGGCTCACCCAGGCGGAGTTCGGGGTGGCGATCGGGTACGGGGAGGAGCTGGTGTCCTCGGTGGAGCGGGGGCGGCGGATTCCTCGGCCGGAGTATCTGGACGCGGCAGATGAGGCGCTCGGTGCGGGCGGAAAGATCGCGGCCCTCAAGCAGGACGTGGCGGAGGTCCGGTACCCGAAGAAGGTACGAGATCTGAAGAGGTTGGAGGGCGAAGCGGTTGAGCTGGGGGCGTACAACAACTCGGTCGTTCACGGGTTGTTGCAGACGCAGGCATACGCACGAGCGGTATTCAGCGCACGTCGACCGCCTTTCACCGCAGACGAACTCGAACAACGGCTGTCGGCCAGAGTGGCCCGTCAGGAGATCGTCGGCGAAGGGGCCGCGCGTCCCCTCTTCACCTTCGTTCAGTGCGAGTCGACACTCCGCCGCCCCATGGGGGGCCAAGCGGTTATGCGCGGGCAGTTGGAGCGATTGCTGGAGGCCGCCAAGTACCCCAACATCGACCTGCAAGTCCTTCCGCTGGGGCACGAGGAGAACCCCGGGCTCGCCGGGTCGTTCAGACTGCTCAGGCTGAAGGACGGCACGACGGTCGGGCACGTCGAGGTGCAGCACATCAGCCGGGTCATCGCGGACCCGAAGGAAGTGCAGCTCCTCGAAATGCGTTATGGGAACATCCGGGCACAGGCTCTCAGCACACGGGAGTCAACGGCCCTCATCGAGACTGTGCTTGGAGAGACATGACCCTCAAGCCCTGCTTCAGTGCCGAGCCCACGTTCGCGTGGATAAAAAGCAGCTACAGCACGGACGAGGGCCCCGACTGCGTCGAGGTGGCCACCCCGGACGAGAGCCACGTCCTCGTCCGCGACTCCAAGAACCCCGCAGGCCCCCGCCTCGACCTCACCTCAGCCGCCTGGGCGACCTTCCTGCCGTACGCCTCCGG
Organism: Streptomyces sp. NPDC058985; assembly: GCF_042740985.1. Taxonomy (NCBI): domain Bacteria; kingdom Bacillati; phylum Actinomycetota; class Actinomycetes; order Kitasatosporales; family Streptomycetaceae; genus Streptomyces; species Streptomyces sp. NPDC058985. The sequence continues at coordinate 102,710 of NZ_JBHYJX010000022.1, forward strand.
GCGCTGACGGAACGAACAGTGCGGGGCACCCCCGAAGGAGCGCCCCGCCTCACCTCACGTCGAAGACCGCCGTCTGCGCGCCCCCGGCCGCCGTTCGCTCGGCCGGGTCACCGGGTCGCCGGCCTCCACGGCCGCCGCGCGGCGCCGGTTGCCGAAGTCGGCCAGGGCCTCCGCCAGCTTCAGCACCGACGGCTCCGGAGCCATGACGTCGACCCGCAGGCCGTGCTCCTCGGCCGTCTTGGCCGTCGCCGGGCCGATACACGCGATCACCGTGACGTTGTGCGGCTTGCCCGCGATGCCGACCAGGTTGCGGACCGTGGACGACGACGTGAAGAGCACCGCGTCGAAGCCGCCGCCCTTGATCGCCTCCCGGGTCGTGGCCGGCGGCGGCGAGGCGCGCACCGTGCGGTAGGCGGTGACGTCGTCGACCTCCCAGCCCAGCTCGATCAGCCCGGCGACGAGGGTCTCGGTGGCGATGTCGGCGCGCGGCAGGAAGACACGGTCGATCGGGTCGAAGACCGGGTCATACGGCGGCCAGTCCTCCAGCAGACCGGCCGCCGACTGCTCGCCGCTCGGCACCAGGTCCGGCTTCACGCCGAAGGCGATCAGCGCGTTGGCCGTCTGCTCGCCCACCGCGGCGACCTTGATCCCGGCGAAGGCACGGGCGTCGAGCCCGTACTCCTCGAACTTCTCCCGGACCGCCTTCACCGCGTTGACCGAGGTGAACGCGATCCACTCGTAGCGGCCCGTGACCAGGCCCTTGACCGCCCGCTCCATCTGCTGCGGGGTGCGCGGCGGCTCCACCGCGATGGTCGGGACCTCGTGCGGCACGGCGCCGTAGGACGTCAGCTGGTCGGAGAGCGACGCCGCCTGCTCCTTCGTCCGCGGCACGAGGACCTTCCAGCCGAACAGCGGCTTGGACTCGAACCACGACAACTGGTCGCGCCGGGCGGCGGCGGAACGCTCGCCGACCACGGCTATCACCGGGCGGCCACCGTCCGGGGACGGCAGCACCTTCGCCTGCTTCAGGCTCTGGGCGATCGTGCCCAGCGTCGCGGTCCAGGTGCGCTGCCTGGTCGTCGTACCGGCGATCGTCACCGTCAGCGGCGTGTCCGGCTTGCGGCCCGCCGACACCAGCTCACCGGCGGCCGCGGCCACCGAGTCCAGCGTCGTCGAGACCACGACCGTGCCGTCCGAGGCACCGACCTCGGTCCAGCACCGGCCGGAAGCCGTACGGGCGTCCACGAACCGCACGTCGGCGCCCTCGGCGTCCCGCAGCGGCACACCGGCGTACGCGGGCACGCCGACGGCGTTCGCGATACCGGGGACCACCTCGAAGGGCACCCCGGCCGCGGCGCACGCCAGCATCTCCTCGGCGGCGTAGGCGTCGAGCCCGGGGTCCCCGGTCACCGCACGCACGACCCGCCTGCCGCCCCGCGCGGCCTCCATGACAAGATGTGCGGCATCCCGCACAGCGGGGACGCCCGAGGTCGTTGACGCTCCGTCAACTACCTTCAGCTGGGGCGCGCCTGTGCCCGGATCCGACGGATCGGCATCCGTGTGCACTTCGGACACGCCCTGCCGCGCATGCGTGCGTACGACGTCGAGCACCTCGTGCTCGGCGACGAGGACGTCCGCGTGCGCCAGCGCCTCCACGGCGCGCAGAGTCAGCAGTCCCGGATCTCCGGGTCCGGCACCCAGGAAGGTGACGTGCCCGTGTTCCGGACCGGCGGGAAAGGCGGTGGGGCTCAATGTGCTCGCTCCCCCATCAGACCGGCCGCGCCCTGGGCGAGCATCTCGGTGGCGAGTTCGCGACCGAATGCCAGCGCCGCCTCGTGCGTCTCGGGCACGGGACCGGTGGTGGACAGCTGCACCAGCGTCGAGCCGTCGGTCGTGCCGACGACGCCGCGCAGGCGCATTTCCTTGACAGTCTGCCCGTCGGCCAGAAGGTCGGCCAAGGCGCCCACAGGGGCGCTGCAGCCGGCCTCCAGGGCGGCGAGCAGTGACCGCTCGGCCGTTACGGCGACCCGCGTGAACGGGTCGTCGAGTTCGCCGAGCGCGGCGATCAGCGAGGCGTTGTCCGCCGCGCACTCGATCGCCAGTGCCCCCTGGCCGGGGGCGGGCAGAACCGTGTCGACCGACAGGAAGTCGGTCACCTCGTCGCTGCGGCCCACCCGGTTCAGTCCGGCGGCGGCCAGCACGACGGCGTCCAGCTCCCCGCTGCGGACGTATCCGATGCGGGTGTCGACGTTGCCCCGGATCGGGACCGTCTCGATCTCCGTCCCGTGGGTACGGGCGTACGCGTTGAGCTGCGCCATGCGGCGCGGCGCGCCGGTGCCTATGCGCGCCCCGCGCGGGAGGTCGGTCAGCTTGCGCGCGTCCCGGGCGACGACCACGTCCCGCGGGTCCTCGCGCTCCGGTACGGCGGCCACCACCAGGCCCTCGTGCTGCGCGGTGGGGAGGTCCTTGAGCGAGTGAACCGCGAAGTCCACCTCGCCTCGCAGCAGCGCCTCGCGCAGCGCGGCGACGAACACGCCCGTGCCGCCGATCTGCGCCAGCTGTTCCCGCGAGACGTCCCCGTACGTGGTGATCTCGACCAGCTCAACGGGCCGACCGGTCACCTGGCTCACGGCGTCCGCCACCTGCCCGGACTGGGCCATGGCGAGCTTGCTCCGCCTCGTCCCCAGCCTCAGTGCCTTCTCAGTCATGCCGGCCCTCGGTTCTTCTCAGTGCTGTTCTCGGCGCGGGAGACGGAGGCCACCGTCTCCTGGTCGAGGTCGAACAGGGTGCGCAGCGCGTCCGCGTACCCGGCGCCGCCGGGCTCGGCCGCGAGCTGCTTGACCCGTACCGTCGGCGCGTGCAGCAGCTTGTCGACCACACGCTTGACGGTCTGGGTGATCTCGGCGCGGTGCTTGCCGTCGAGGCCGGGCAGCCGCCCTTCGAGGCGGGCGATCTCACCGGCCACCACCTCGGCGGCCATGCTGCGCAGCGCGACCACGGTGGGCGTGATGTGCGCGGCGCGCTGGGCGGCGCCGAAGGCCGCGACCTCGTCGCCGACGATGCGGCGGACCGTGTCGACGTCGGCGGCCATCGGCGCGTCGGCGGAGGCGTCGGCGAGGGACTCGATGTCGACCAGGCGCACCCCGGCCAGCCGGTGCACGGCGGCGTCGATGTCGCGCGGCATGGCGAGGTCGAGGAGGAAGAGCACGGGCTGCGGGCGCGGCACCTCGGCGACCGGCTCGGGCCGGCGGCGCTCGGGGATCCGGCCGACGCTCGCGGCGGTCGCGGCCAGCGCGCCGATCAGCTCGGCGTCCGCCTCGGGCCCCGGCCGCCCGGTCTCGCGCGGCCGGTCCACCGCCGCACCGCCCGCGGCCCAGGCCCCGTGCTGCTCCAGCGTCGCCGCGTCCATCCCGGCCACGGCGGCCTCCCCCATGACGGAGAAACCGGTCGGCACGGCGGACAGGTCGAGCGGGCAGTTCTCGTCGGCGGCGGCACCCGGGGACGGCAGCGGAGTGGCGGCGGCCTCCGGCTCGTCCCGTACGCCGATGGGGCCGGCCGCGGCCGCGGGGGCGCCGGTACGGGCCTCCACCGTCGCGGCGACGGAGTCGGCCGTGAGGACGAGACCGGTCGCACCGGTGCAGGAGACGGCCACGTCCGCACGTGTCAGCTCGAACGGCACCGCGTCCATCGGTACCGCGCGGGCCAGCACGTCCGTGTCGTCGCCCTCGGAGAGGATCTGTGCGAGGCGCTCGGCGCGCGCGAAGGTGCGGTTGGCGACCACGATCTCGGCGACCCCGGCCCGGGCCAGCGTCGCGGCGGCCAGCGACGACATCGAGCCGGCGCCGATGACCAGGGCCTTCTTGCCCTGCGCCCAGGTCTGCGGGTCGGCACCCGCGGACAGCTGCTCCAGGCCGAAGGTGACCAGGGACTGCCCGGCGCGGTCGATGCCGGTCTCGGAGTGGGCGCGCTTGCCGACCCTGAGCGCCTGCTGGAACAGGTCGTTCAGGAGCCGGCCGGCGGTGTGCAGGTCCTGGGCGCGGGCCAGGGAGTCCTTTATCTGGCCGAGGATCTGCCCCTCGCCGACCACCATCGAGTCGAGCCCGCAGGCCACCGAGAACAGGTGGTGGACGGCGCGGTCCTCGTAGTGCACGTAGAGATGGGGAGTGAGCTCCTCCAGGCCGACCCCGCTGTGCTGGGCGAGCAGCGTGGACAGCTCGGCGACACCGGCGTGGAACTTGTCCACGTCGGCGTACAGCTCGATGCGGTTGCAGGTGGCCAGCACCGCGGCCTCGGCGGCCGGTTCGGCGGCGACCGTGTCCTGCACCAGCTTGAGCTGCGCGTCCTCGCCGAGCGACGCCCGCTCCAGGACGCTGACGGGGGCGCTGCGGTGGCTCAGACCGACGACGAGGAGGCTCATGCCGGCATCACGGCGGGTACGTCCCCGTCGGGTCCCTGGTCGGTGGGGCGCTGCTTGCGGGCGACGGCGGGCGGTACGACGCCGTCGGCCACGGCCTCCTCGCCGGCCTTGCGCTGCTCGTGGAAGGCGAGGATCTGCAGCTCGATGGAGAGGTCGACCTTGCGCACGTCGACGCCCTCGGGGACGTTCAGCACGGTCGGCGCGAAGTTCAGGATGGAGGTGACACCGGCGGCCACGAGCCGGTCGCAGACCTGCTGGGCGGCGCCGGCGGGGGTCGCGATCACGCCGATCGACACACCGTCGTCGTCGATGATCTTCTCCAGCTCGTCCGTGTGCTGCACCGGGATGCCGGCCACGGGCTTTCCGGCCATCCCCGGATCGGCGTCGATGAGCGCGGCGACCCGGAATCCGCGGGAGGCGAACCCGCCGTAGTTGGCGAGGGCGGCACCGAGGTTACCGATTCCGACGATCACAACCGGCCAGTCCTGGGTGAGGCCGAGTTCACGGGAGATCTGGTAGACGAGATACTCGACGTCGTACCCGACGCCCCGGGTCCCGTAGGAGCCGAGGTAGGAGAAGTCCTTGCGGAGCTTCGCGGAGTTGACCCCGGCCGCGGCCGCCAGCTCCTCGGAGGAGACCGTGGGCACCGAGCGCTCGGAGAGCGCGGTGAGGGCGCGGAGGTACAGCGGAAGCCTGGCGACGGTGGCCTCGGGAATCCCTCGGCTGCGGGTCGCCGGTCGGTGTGTTCGGCCAGTTGCCACGGTGCTCCTGCGGGTAGAGCGGGGCTGTAGGCGGTCATACGTCCCTACATGACCGCCCCGTCGAATGCAGGCTATGTCTTTGTGAACGCGTGCACAAAGATGGTGTCCGATTTGCCCGGCCAACGTGACCGGGGTCACGCGCCCCCGGCGCACGGGACGGGAACCGGCGCACACGCACCCTCGTTCCTCACTCATCGGGGGCAAAGCCGTACACGCTCCTCACGATCAACGCCCCCGAGACCTGGTCACCATCGATCCTAAGCGACCATACGGACTACTTGGACTGGTCGGTCAGTGCCTTGCGCAGCCGTTCCTCGTTCACACGCCAGAAGGTGTGCTGCCTGCCGTCGACCAGGACGACCGGAATCTGCTCCCAGTACTGGTCGTGCAGTCGGCGGTCCTGGGTGATGTCCTTCCCCTCCCAGGGGACACCCAGGTCGGCACAGACCTTCTCCACGACGAGCTGTGCGTCATCACACAGGTGACAGCCGGGTTTGCGGATGAGGGTGACGAGATGGTTCTCGGAATGCTCAGGGGACTGGGCGGAGTGCGGGGCCCCCGGGGTCTGCGGGGGCTGCGGGGGCTGCGATGCCTGCGCGGGCTTTCGGCGGAAGAGGGGACTCATGCCGGCCATTCTCCCGCGCCCTTTAACGACCCGGTCGTCCAGAGTTCACAGCCTGCGAACCTCTCGACTCCGAAGCCTCCGAACAAAATGGCTATGCTCACGGGCATGGCCGCTCTCGGATGGCTCTCTCCCCGTAGGCGCTCCGCCACGGCGCGGAGCGTGTTGGCAGGCGAGGCCTCGGCGGAGGCAGCCCGCAAGTCCGCCGAGGCCACACCGGAGACCGCGACCGGCTCCGGCGCGGAACCGGAGTTCCCGGTCCACGGCGACGACCGCGCGGCGGCCTTCTTCGACCTCGACAACACCGTGATGCAGGGCGCCGCGATCTTCCACTTCGGCCGGGGCCTGTACAAGCGGAAGTTCTTCGAGACCCGCGACCTCGCCCGGTTCGCCTGGCAGCAGGCGTACTTCCGGCTGGCCGGGCTCGAGGACCCGGAGCACATGCAGGACGCCCGCGACTCCGCGCTGTCGATCGTCAAGGGCCACCGCGTCTCCGAGCTGAAGTCGATCGGCGAGGAGATCTACGACGAGTACATGGCCGAGCGGATCTGGCCCGGCACCCGCGCCCTCGCCCAGGCCCACCTGGACGCCGGACAGAAGGTCTGGCTGGTCACGGCGGCCCCGGTGGAGATCGCCCAGGTGATCGCCCGCCGCCTCGGCCTGACCGGCGCGCTCGGCACGGTGGCCGAGTCCATCGGCGGCGTCTACACCGGCAAGCTGGTCGGCGAGCCCCTGCACGGCCCGGCGAAGGCCGAGGCGGTACGGGCGCTGGCCACGGCCGAGCACCTGGACCTCTCCCGCTGCGCCGCCTACAGCGACTCGCACAACGACATCCCGATGCTGTCGCTGGTCGGACACCCGTACGCGATCAACCCCGACTCCAAGCTGCGCAAGCACGCCCGGGATCTGGAGTGGCGCCTGCGCGACTACCGCACCGGCCGCAAGGCGGCGAAGGTCGGCATCCCCGCGGCCGCGGGCGTCGGCGCGGTGGCGGGCGGCACCGCGGCGGCCATCGCGCTGCACCGCCGCCGCCGCTGACCCGAGTCATGTGATGACCCGAGCCATGTGACGTACCCGCGGGACGCCCTCTCCAGTCCCGGTTCCCCACACTTCCTCACATCGGCCACAACACGCTCTGTAGCAACAAGGAACCCGAACCGTTTCGGTCATTCACTGATCACTTTGCTGCATCTGATCGAGCGTCAATCGGGCACAGAAGCGACGTAATCGATGATTTGAGCAACTGGGCGTAGCAGTGCCTGTACGAAGCGTTATTCTCCTCAGACGCATTCCGGTACCCCACCTTCGCTACGACGGGTGACAGGTTCCGAACTGCACGTGATGCAAGCTCTGCCTCTGGGAGTCCCGTGTACCCACACGTCGGGGTTGACGCCTCGGGCCTGGCTACGCTGCGCGCAACGGTCAAATCGGCCCAAGACCTCCTGCGCGGCCTCGTCCCCACCGCGTACACCGTCCCCGCCCTCGCCGCCGCCGCCGCGCCCGCCGGTCCGTGCTACGCACTGGCCGAAGGAAGCGCCGCCGTCGGCAGACGCGCGCGGTCGTCCTCGTCCGGGACCGCCGCCACCACCCACCGCCGCCCCGCCGCGGACAGCGACAGCGCCCGCATGATGGACCTGGTCGAACGCGCCCAGGCCGGTGAGGCCGACGCCTTCGGCCGGCTCTACGACCAGTACAGCGACACCGTCTACCGCTACATCTACTACCGCGTGGGCGGCAAGGCGACCGCCGAGGACCTCACCAGCGAGACCTTTCTGCGGGCCCTCAGGCGCATCGGCACCTTCACGTGGCAGGGCCGTGACTTCGGCGCCTGGCTGGTGACCATCGCCCGCAACCTCGTCGCCGACCACTTCAAGTCCAGCCGCTTCCGGCTGGAGGTCACCACCGGCGAGATGCTCGACGCCAACGAGGTCGAGCGGTCCCCCGAGGACTCCGTCCTCGAATCGCTCTCCAACGCCGCCCTGCTGGAGGCGGTACGACGGCTCAACCCGCAGCAGCAGGAGTGCGTCACGCTGCGATTCCTCCAGGGTCTCTCGGTCGCCGAGACCGCCCGTGTCATGGGCAAGAACGAGGGCGCCATCAAGACGCTCCAGTACCGCGCCGTGCGCACCCTCGCCCGGCTGCTCCCGGACGACGCCCGCTGACCCTCCGCGTTTTCCAAATCACCATCGGTGAAAGTCGGTTGGGACAGCGGTCAGATCATCCACCGTCCGTAACCCAAGTGCCGCGCCGCTCGTTGTGCGGGATGCAGGCTCCCTGTGGTCACTCCCCGGCCGACTCCGATCACCCGATCGGATGGTTCCGATCGGGGCGTGCAACCCTCAGGACCCCCTGGGGAGTCGACCGTCATGACGAGAGCGAGAGGAGGTGCCGCCAGTGATCGCGAACGTATCGGCACACCGGCGGGCGAACGCCTTCGCCCAGGCTCTGGAGGAGCAGTCCGATCCCGGGGCGGCCGAGCAGCCCGGAGGACCGGCGACCGCCGGGGCCACCGCGGATCCGACCGAGCAGGGTCGTCTGGTGACCCTCGCGCAGGGTCTGGAGACACTGCCCCGGCCGCAGCTGGACCCCGAGGTCAAGGTCGTCCAGCGGGCCCAGCTGGTGGCCGCGTTCGAGGCCATGCTGCAGGAGGGCACCGCGGGCGCTGGGGCGGGGGACACATCGGTCCCGGAGCAACGCCGGGCGCGCGGCAGCCACCGGGCGGCCCCGCTGAGCAGGTTCCGGCCCCGTTCGCGGCTGGCCAAGGGCCTCACCGCGGGCGGACTGAGCGTGAGCGTGGCCGCGGGTGCCTTCGGCGGAGTCGCCGCCGCCAGTTCGGACGCCCTGCCCGGCGACTCGCTGTACGGCCTCAAGCGCGGCATAGAGGACTTCCGCCTCGGCCTGGCCGACGGCAACGACGAGCGCGGCCGCGCCTACCTGGACCGGGCGTCGACCCGGCTCAGCGAGGCGCGACGGCTGATGGAGCGCGGCCGCAGCGGCCCCCTCGACCACGAGTCGCTCAACGAGATCCGCCGTGCCCTCTCCGGCATGCGGCACGACGCCTCCGAGGGACACCGCCTGCTCAGCGCGGCCTACGCCCACGACCCCGACTCGCTGGCCCCCATGCAGGCCCTCTCCTCCTTCTCCCGTTCCCACCGGGAGGCCTGGGGAGCGCTGCGCGAGCGGCTGCCCGTGCAGCTGGGGGACGTCAGTGAGCAGGTGTCGTCGGTGTTCGACGCCATAGACGACGACGTGGCCCCGCTGCAGTCGATGCTGCCCCGGCCGCCCTCCCCGGACGAGGACCGCGGCACCGACGGCCGCCCAGGCGGCTCCGGCCCGGCGACCACGGACCCGCCCGGCACCGACCGCTCGCCGGCCCCCGGCACCGGCGACTCCGGGACGTCCGACCGCGGCCGCACCGACAGCCGCGGTCCCAGCGAGTCGTCCGACTCCGGCCGCGAGGACGACGGACTCCTCGGCGGCGGCACCGGCGGCCTGCTCGACCCGCCCAAGGAGGACTCCCGCCCCGCCTCCCCGTCGACGGGCGACAACACCCCGCCCGCCGAGCCGGACGTCACCCTCCCGCCTCTCCTCCCGGGCCTCCTGCCCGGCCTGGGCATCGAGGCGGAGGACGCGGACTGACACGAGTGGGGTGCTCCCTGGAAACAGGGGGCACCCCACCGCCGCTCGGAGGAACTCCGCTCGGGAGAACTCCGCTCAGAAGAACACCGACCGCCGCTGCACGAGCAGCTTGTAGAGCGTGTGCTGGATCTGCTCCCTGACCTGGTCCGTCAGGTTGAACATCAGCATCGGATCCTCCGCCGCCTCCGGCGCGTACCCGTCCGTCGGGATCGGCTCGCCGAACTGGATCGTCCACTTCGTCGGCAGCGGGACCGCGCCCAACGGGCCCAGCCACGGGAACGTCGGCGTCAGCGGGAAGTACGGGAAGCCCAGCAGCCGCGCCAGGGTCTTGGAGTTGCCGATCATCGGGTAGATCTCCTCCGCCCCGACGATCGAGCACGGAATGATCGGCGCCCCCTGCCGCAGGGCCGTGGAGACGAAACCGCCCCGCCCGAACCGCTGCAGCTTGTAGCGCTCGCCGAACGGCTTGCCGATGCCCTTGAAGCCCTCCGGCATCACCCCGACCAGCTCGCCCTGCGCCAGCAGCCGCTCGGCGTCCTCCGCGCAGGCCAGCGTGTGCCCGAGTTTCCGCGCCAGCTCGTTGACCACCGGCAGCACGAACACCAGGTCCGCCGCCAGCAGCCGCAGATGCCGGTCCGCCGGATGGTGGTCGTGCACGGCGACCTGCATCATCAGCCCGTCCAGCGGCAGCGTCCCGGAGTGGTTGGCGACGATCAGCGCACCGCCCTCGGCCGGGATGTTCTCGACGCCCTTCACCTCGACCCGGAAGTACTTCTCGTACACCGGCCGCAGCAGCGACATCAGCACCTGGTCGGTCAGTTCGGCGTCGTACCCGAAGTCGTCGACCTCGTACTCCCCGGTGAGACGACGGCGCAGGAAGGCCAGCCCACCCGCGATCCGCTGCTCCAGGCCGCCGTCCGCGTCCTCCGGCTCCACGGGGACGTCGCCGTCCTGCTCCGCGGCCCCCCGCACGGGCAGGGGCTGCACCTCCCGCACCGGCGCCGGCTCCGCGCCCTTGCGCCGGCCTCCCGCACCGCGGCGCCGCGCCGGACGCGGTACCGCGTTACCGCCGCTCGCACCCCCCGCGCCGCTCCCCCGCGACCGGTCGTCGTCGAACGGAATGACCTTGGCGTCCGCCATCGTTGATGCGCTCCTCAGTTGGCGCTCTGCGTCGGAAGGTGGCCGTCGCCCCGCCGGGACAACTCCGCGATCCGGTCGACGGCCCCCGCGAGGGCCTCCGGCGGCAGCAGCCCGGCACCGCGGCTGCGCGCGAAGTCCGCGAACGCTCCGGCCGTCGTGTACTTCGGCCGAAAACCCAGCGTCTCGCGCATCTGCGTGGTGTCCACCACCCGACCGTGGGTGAGCAGCCGGATCTGCTCGGGGGAGAAGTCCGTCATCCCCAGCGTACGCACGAGCGTGCCCGCCCAGGTGACCGCCGGCAGCGGCAGCGGCACCGTGGGGCGCCCCAGCCGCCGCGAGCACTGCGACAGCAGCAGCACGCCGTCGCCGGCGATGTTGAAGGTCCCGCTGTTCAGCGTCCCCCGCCGCGGCTCGTGCGAGGAGATCCGCAGCACCTCGATCACGTCGTCCTCGTGCACGAACTGCAGCCGGGGGTCGTACCCGAACACCGTCGGCAGCACCGGCAGCCCGAGGTACGAGGCGAGCGGCGTACCCGCGTCCGGACCCAGGATGTTGGCGAACCGCAGCACCGTCACCGCCACGTCCGGTCGACGGCGCGCGAAGCCCCGCACATACCCCTCGACCTCGACCGCGTCCTTGGCGAAGCCGCCGCTGGGCAGGGACTTGGGCGCGGTGGTCTCGGTGCAGACGGCCGGGTCGCGCGGCGCGGACCCGTAGACGTTCGTACTGGACTTCACCACCAGGCGCTGCACGGTCGGCGACTTCTGGCAGGCCCCGAGCAGCTGCATCGTGCCGATGACGTTGGTCTCCTTGACCGACGTACGACTGCCGCTGACCAGCGGTGTGCCCGTGACGTCCATGTGCACGACCGTGTCGGCACCCGTCTCGGCCAGCACCCGCCCGATCGCCGACTGCCGGATGTCGGCCTGCACGAACTCGGCGCCGCCCAGATGGTGCTCCGGCGGGACGGCGTCCACGCCCACGACCCGGTCCACGTCGGGATCTCGCTGGATACGCCGGACGAACCGGCCCCCGAGGTGCCGGGCCACTCCGGTCACGAGCACGACCTTGCCCAAGATCCGCGCCTTCCTTCCGCCCTACTGCGTACCCTGCCGCCTTCCCCGCCCGCCGGCCAACTTAGCCGGTCGGTGTTGCGCTGTGATGACCGCCGGATGCAGCAGGTGACGAGAATTCGCGGTCCCGTCCCGCGCCGGGTTCCCGGTCACCGGAATACGACTGTGGCCCCCCACCGGATGCGGTGGGGGGCCACAGGACACGCTGACGGCGCAGCGTCGCCTACTTCTTGTTGCGACGCTGAACGCGCGTGCGCTTGAGCAGCTTGCGGTGCTTCTTCTTGGCCATCCGCTTGCGCCGCTTCTTGATAACAGAGCCCACGACTACCCTCGCTCACTTCTCATCACTCGGTTGGTGAGCGCCATGGGCCCACACGACCTACGAGGGGCCAGCCTACCCGCCCGAGCGCTGAGGTCGTAATCGAGGCCGTCAGGCCGTTTCCACCCCCACGTAACTCTCGCGGAGGTACTCGTGAACCGCTTGCTCCGGGACGCGGAACGACCGTCCCACCCGGATCGCGGGCAGATGACCGCTGTGCACCAACCGGTACACGGTCATCTTGGACACGCGCATCACCGAGGCGACTTCCGCCACGGTAAGGAACTGAACCTCGTTCAGAGGCCTTTCGCCAGCTGCAGCCATGACACACCTGAACCTTCCGCACTCGACGGCCACCGGCTTCCCCTTCCGGTGACTCTTCGTCGCTGCGTGCTCACTCCCCAATGTAGGGGCGGGTGATGCGAATGGGGAAGAGGTGCACCCATCGCTTCCCTACCGTGACAGACACGCCCGATTGAGTACGTAGCGGGTGAGCGGTCTGTAGTACTCGGAGCGCACAGCGTCATCAAGTGGAACGACGACGGACACGACCCCCTCGGCCTGGCCGACGAAGAGCGCGGGATCGTCCGTATCGGCCGGCCCGATGGCCTCGAACCCCAGCTGACCTGCCCCGCAGACCCACCCGTGATCCCCGATCACCAGCTCGGGCAGCGGTCCGCCTCCCTCGGCCGCGGCGGCCAGCGCGGTACGAACCGGGAGCGGCGAGTGGGTGTGTGCGCCCGGCTCACCACCGGCGCGACCGTCGCCGTCCGCTCGCAGCAACGCGACGCCCCGGACGTAGGCGAGGCGGTGCGTGCGTAGACCGAACCGGGTCGTTATGTCGACACAGCGACCCTGCGCCGGGGTGAGGACAGTACATCCCGCCGCCGACAACGCCTGGGCCAAGGCGACGTAGAAACCAAGCAGTCGGTGCGGATGCCCCGTGCCGAGGAGGACCGGGGCGCGACGCTGAGCGACGGCGGCGAGCCTGCCCGCGAAGGCGTCCAGCGCCGCGAGGGTCCGCTCGGGGTCGATCACGTCCTGGCCCGAAGTATCCCGCGGATCGGCCGAGACCCCACACCTCTCCGCCATCAGCGCGACCAGCTCCCGGTGCCCCCAGTCCCTCACCGGGTCGATCCCGATCAGCACCCGGGGATCCCGCGCAGCGAACAACCGGTAACTCCGCAGACTCACCTCCCGAGCAGTCGCCACCACCCCGGCAAGCCGCACGTCCAGCAAATGAGCCCGAAGAGCTCCACGGGTCAGCACCCACCTGATGCTGCCGGGTCATACCCCTTCCAGGCGGCAAAACCGGGCAACCGACCCACGGACGGCGTAACCCCGCAGCCTCCCAGCTGCGGGCAGTCGTGCCGCTGGGGCGGCACCCGTCCCAAAGAGAGCGGCACCCCGCCACGCCGGGCTGCGACACCCACCCCCGGCCCACACCGACGCCGGATCACCGAACCGCGCGGCGACCAGACGTCACGCCAACAACCCCCGCAACGGAAACACCGCCCGCCGAGCCGCCACCACCGCCTGATCCAACCGATCCGCGGGATCGTACCCCTCCTCCCACGGGGCCCACCCCACCGGCCACCGCCCATCGGTCATCCGCATCGGTCCCAACTGCCGCGTCCGCGCGAACACCTCCTGCCGCCACCCCTCCGGGATCACCGTCTCCGGCTCCACCGGCCGCCCCGCCGCGATCCCCACCAGATGCGCCCACGACCGGGGCACCACATCCACCACGGCGTACCCGCCCCCTCCCAGGGCCACCCACCGCCCCCCGGCGTACGCGTGCGCCAGCTCGTGACACGCCACCTGCACCGCCCGCTGCGCGTCCAGCGACACCGCGAGATGCGCCAGCGGATCCTCGAAGTGCGTGTCCGCCCCGTGCTGCGTCACCAGCACCTGCGGCCGGAAGTCCGCGAGCACCTCCGGCACCACCGCGTGGAACGCCCGCACCCACCCCGCGTCCCCGGTCCCCGCCGGCAGGGCGATGTTCACCGCCGACCCCTCGGCGCACTCCGCGCCCGTCTCCTCGGGCCACCCGGTCTGCGGGAACAGCGTCCGCGGATGCTCGTGCAGCGACACCGTCAGCACGCGCGGGTCCTCCCAGAACGCCGCCTGCACCCCGTCCCCGTGGTGCACGTCCACATCGACGTACGCGACCCGCTCGGCCCCCAGCTCCAGCAGCCGCGCGATCGCCAGCGCCGCGTCGTTGTACACGCAGAACCCGGAGGCCGCGCCCGGCATCGCGTGGTGCAGTCCGCCCGCGAAGTTCACCGCGTGCAACGCCTGCCCGCGCCAGACCGCCTCCGCCGCCCCCACCGACTGCCCCGCGATCAGCGCCGACACCTCGTGCATCCGCGCGAAGGCAGGATCGTCGACGGTCCCCAGCCCGTACGACCCGTCCGCCGCACCCGGATCCACCGACGCCGCCTTCACCGCGTCGATGTAGTCCTGCCGGTGCACCAGCCGCAGCGTCGACTCGCCGGCCGACCGCGCCGCGACGACCTCCACCTCCCGGTCGAGCCCGAGGGCACCGACCAGACTTCGCGTCAGGGCCAGCCGGACCGGATCCATCGGGTGCTCCGGCCCGAAGTCATAGCCCGTTACTGCCTCGTCCCACATCAGCTGTGCGCGGCCGCTCATGCCCGCCACCGTATCGGTCCGGTTGATTCTCGAACGACCGGGCGTACACGACCGTCACCAGCACCAACACCATCGGTACGAGCATCGCCCCGCGGTAGCTCCAGGCGTCGCCGAGCGCTCCCACCAACGGCGAACCGATCAGGAAGCCGACGTAGTTGAACACGTTGAGCCGCGCCACCGCCGCGTCCGACGCCCCGGGACCGTACTTCTCGGTGGCGAGCCGCCCCGCCGCGGCGAACGTCTGCGGCACCAGCACGCACAACCCCAGCCCGAGCAGCGTGAACCCGAGCATCCCCACCCAGGCCCCCGGCGCCCCCGCCACCACCGCGAACCCCACCGCCGCGACGACCGCCCCGCTCCGCACCACCGCCACGGCCCCGAACCGCCGCACCCCGAAGTCCCCGACCGCCCGCCCGACCAGCGTGGTCACCATGTACACGTTGTACGGCACGGTCGCGAGCTGCTCCGAACTCCCCAGCACGTCCTGGAGGTACTTCGCGCTCCAGTTGGAGACGGTCGAGTCCCCGATGTACGCGAACGTCATCACCAGACACAGCGGCAGCAGCAGCTTGAACCCGACCCCCGCACCGCCCCCGCCCGGCCCGGCCGCCCGCGCCGCACCACTCCGGTCCCCGTCGACGTACCAGCGGCTCCCCACCAGCGCCGCCGGCAACAGCAGGACGACGACCGGCAGATACGACACCCACAGCGCCAGATCCCAGTGCGCCCCCACCCACGCAAGGGAGGCCCCGAGAATCCCGCCCAGGCTGTACGCGGCGTGGAACCCGAGCATGATGCTGCGCCCGTACGCCCGTTGCAGACTCACGCCGAGCATGTTCATCGACGCGTCCAGCGCTCCCACGGCCAGCCCGAAGACGCTCAGCGCCACGGCCAGCACCACCATCCGGTCCCCCGCCCCCGCGCCGAGCAGGGACAGCAGCACCACCGGCTGGGACCAGCGCAGCACCCGGCTCGGCCGCACGCGGCGCACCAGACGCTCGGTCGCCACACTCCCGACGCCGGCCAGGATCGGCACCGCGGCGAGGAACACCGGCAGCAGCGCGTCGGAGACGCCGTACCGGTCCTGAATGGCCGGAATCCGGGTCACCAGCAGGGCGAAGGCGACGCCCTGGGCGAAGAAACCGAACGCGAGCGAAGCCCTGCCGCGCCGCAACACATCAGTCATGGCGGCGAGCGTAGGCCCCCGGCCTACCCGTGGGTAGATCCAGCCAAAGCTGAATTCCCCTCAGCTTCACGGAAGATGTCAGCTGGCCAGCAGGTCGGCCAGCTCCCCCATGTCACCGAAGAGCCGCCCGGCCCCGGTCAGCTTCGAGGCCGGCGTCATCGCGGTGAACCCGTACACGTCCATCCCTGCCGCGACGGCGGCCCGCACGCCCAGTGGGCTGTCCTCGATCACGACACACCGCCCCGGCGCCACCCCCATCCGCTCCGCCGCGTGCAGGAACAGATCCGGCTCCGGCTTTCCCCGCCCCACGTCCTGCGAACTGAAGATCCGCTCGTCGTCGAACCACCGGTCCAGCCCGGTCTTCCGGTGCCCGACCCGGATCCGCTCATGGCTCCCGGACGAGGCCACGCAGTACGCCACTCTGTCCGCGGCCAGCTTCTCCAGCACACCGACGGCCCCGGGCACGGGCTCCAGTTCACGCTCGAAGGCGGCGAAGACCCGCCCGTGGAACTCGTCGTCGAAGTCCGCGGGCAGCCGCCGACCCGTCCGCTCCAGGATCAGCTCATGGATCCGGTGCATCGCGGAGCCCATGTAGTCCCGAATGGAGTCGTCGTACGACGTCGGGTGGCCAAGCTCCGTCAGATAGCCGGCCAGCAACCGGTTGGAGATCGGCTCACTGTCGACGAGGACGCCGTCGTTGTCGAAGATAACCAGGTCGTAGCGCATGGAAACGACCCTAAACGCAGAAAGCCCCGCACCGTTCCCGGTGCGGGGCTCTCATACAATGATTGTTCGGCGGCGTCCTACTCTCCCACAGGGTCCCCCCTGCAGTACCATCGGCGCTGTAAGGCTTAGCTTCCGGGTTCGGAATGTAACCGGGCGTTT
>NZ_JBHYJX010000023.1:0-5820 GCF_042740985.1 Streptomyces sp. NPDC058985
GACCGAATCACTTCGGTCGCCCCCATCGCCGTACCGGCGGCGTCGTCTCCGCGCCGGTGTCGTGCCGCGTGCCGGGTCAGACGCGGACTTCCACCGTGCGCGCCACCCTGTCGTGCAGGCCGCGGCCGTCGCGGTCCCAGATCAGCGCGGGGAGGGCGATGCACAGCAGGACCGAGCGCAGCAGGGCGCGCGGCGGGCTGGGGCGGCCGGTGGCCAGGTCGACCACGCGCAGGCCGAGGAGGCGCTTGCCCGGGGTGAAGCCGACCGTGCCGACGGTCAGCACACTGAGCACGAAGAAGATCAGCAGGGCCCAGTTGCCGGTCGCTTGCTCGTAGCCGTCCGTGATCAGGCCGTATGCGATCAGGAGACACAGGGCCCAGTCCACGGCCAGGGCGCCGATGCGCCTGCCCGGACGGGCGATCGAGCCCGGTCCCTCCTCGGGCAGACCGAGCCGCTCCCCCCGGTATCCGAGGTCGGCGCCGGACTCTTCGATGGCCGCGCGCGGCCCGGAGAGCCACGATCCGATTGCTTGCCTGTTGTCCACCCGAACACGGTACTGCGCCCGTATACGTACCGGGGACGGCGGGGTGTGGCAGGCCCCGATCGGGCCTAGGCTGGTGGCGGAGCCGGTTAACTTCTGCGAAACAAACGGGTCACGTTAGAGAAATCACCCGTCCCTAGGGTCGAGGAAGCGTGTGCCACCCGCACTGGCCGCACGAACGATCTACCACCCCGGCGGGACGGTCGGGAGTAGGAGGAGCTGGATGTTCCAGAACGCCGACGACGCCAAGAAGTACATCGCGGACGAGGACGTCAAGTTCGTCGACGTCCGCTTCTGCGACCTGCCGGGCGTCATGCAGCACTTCACGTTGCCCGCCGAGGCGTTCGACCCCGACGACGAGCAGGCCTTCGACGGATCCTCGATCCGCGGCTTCCAGGCCATCCACGAGTCGGACATGTCCCTGCGCCCGGACCTGTCCACCGCGCGCATCGACCCGTTCCGCCGGGACAAGACGCTCAACATCAACTTCTTCATCCACGACCCGATCACGGGCGAGCAGTACTCCCGCGACCCGCGGAACGTGGCGAAGAAGGCCGAGGCCTACCTCGCCTCCACCGGCATCGCCGACACGGCGTTCTTCGGCCCGGAGGCGGAGTTCTACGTCTTCGACTCCGTCCGCTTCGCCACCAGCGCGAACGAGTCCTTCTACCACATCGACTCCGAGGCCGGCGCCTGGAACACCGGCGCACTGGAGGACAACCGCGGGTACAAGGTCCGCTACAAGGGCGGCTACTTCCCGGTCCCGCCGGTCGACCACTTCGCCGACCTGCGCGCCGAGATCTCCCTGGAGCTGGAGCGGTCCGGCCTGAAGGTCGAGCGCCAGCACCACGAGGTGGGCACCGCCGGCCAGGCGGAGATCAACTACAAGTTCAACACGCTGCTCGCCGCGGCCGACGACCTCCAGCTCTTCAAGTACATCGTGAAGAACGTGGCCTGGAAGAACGGCAAGACGGCGACCTTCATGCCGAAGCCGATCTTCGGTGACAACGGCTCGGGCATGCACGTCCACCAGTCGCTGTGGTCGGGCGGCGAGCCGCTCTTCTACGACGAGCAGGGCTACGCCGGCCTGTCCGACACCGCCCGCTACTACATCGGCGGCATCCTGCGGCACGCCCCGTCGCTGCTGGCCTTCACCAACCCGACGGTGAACTCCTACCACCGCCTGGTCCCGGGCTTCGAGGCGCCGATCAACCTGGTGTACTCGCAGCGCAACCGCTCCGCCGCGATGCGCATCCCGATCACCGGCTCGAACCCGAAGGCCAAGCGCGTCGAGTTCCGCGCCCCGGACTCCTCCGGCAACCCGTACCTGGCCTTCTCGGCGCTGCTGCTCGCGGGCCTGGACGGCATCAAGAACAAGATCGAGCCGGCCGAGCCGATCGACAAGGACCTCTACGAGCTGGCCCCCGAGGAGCACGCCAACGTGGCCCAGGTCCCGACCTCCCTCGGCGCGGTCCTCGACCGCCTGGAGGCCGACCACGAGTTCCTCCTCCAGGGCGACGTCTTCACGCCGGACCTGATCGAGACGTGGATCGACTACAAGCGCGCGAACGAGATCGCCCCGCTGCAGCTGCGTCCGCACCCGCACGAGTTCGAGCTGTACTTCGACGTGTGATCGACTCGGCACCCGACGTCCGGCGCCCCCGTCCCCCGTTCTCGGGGGGCGGGGCGCCTTCGTCCGTGGCCGAAAACCCTTCACAGCGCGGACCGGGACCGGAATCATGTCCAGTAACACGATTGTTCGAGTCGGGTTCGGAGCAGGGGGACGGGGAGAGTGCCGGAGATGGCTGAGCGGGACGACGAGGAGCGCGAGTTCGACATCCGGTGGGCGGACGGCGCCGAGCACAAGGAGCCCTCCGCGCGCGCCCGGATGCTCGCCGCGCGCTGGAAGGAGAACCCACCCGGACCGGTCCCCTTCCGGGGCGACCCCGACCACGTGGGCTCGCCGCGCCGGTCGTCCTGGGTGTCCACCGTCATCGTGCTCGGCTGCGTGGCCGCGGTGATCGTCCTGCTGGGGTACATCAACTTCCGGGTGCCCTAGAGCGGCCTGCCGGGTTCGGGCGCGGGCCGTTGTCAGTGGGTCCGGGCAGGATAGGCGGACGAGGACGCTTCACGGACGGGCGGAGGGCCGGGGATGGGCGACGGCGGACGGCGGCACATCGGGGTCGCGGAGCGGCGGGACCGGCTGGCCCTGCGGCAGCGGCTCACCGCGTCGGCGCGCGCCGCGAGCCCGGAGGAGGTCGCCGGCGCACTGGTCGCGCTGCACGGCACGGACCCCGCCACCGTGCATCTGGCGGTGGGCGCACGGCTGACCGACGCGGCGAAGACCGTGGGCGCGACGGAGCGGGCGCTGTACGAGGACGGGACGCTGGTCCGGATGCACGGCATGCGGCACACCGTGTTCGTGTTCCCGGCGGAGCTGACCGCGGTCGTGCACGCCTCGACCGGCCGCACCGTCGCCGCCCGGGAGCGGGCCGCGCTGCTCAAGGACATGGCGGTGGCCGGGGCGCCGGACGCGGCCTGGCTGACGGAGGTCGAGGAGTCGGCCCTGTCCGCGCTGGCCCGGCGCGGACAGGCCACGGCGGCCGAGCTGGCCCGGGACGAGCCGCGCCTGAAGGAGCAGTTCGTGTACGCGGCCGGGAAGAGCTACGAGGGCGTGCACACCGTATCCACCCGCCTGCTGAGGGTGCTGGGCGTGGAGGGCAAGGTCGTCCGGGGCCGGCCGCTGGGGTCGTGGACGTCCAGCCAGTTCCGCTGGGCACCGGCGCCCGAGCACCCCGCGCTGGATCCGGGCGAGGCGCAGGCGGAGCTGTTGCGCCGGTGGCTGGCGGCGTGCGGGCCCGCGACCGAGGACGACCTCAAGTGGTGGACGGGGTGGCGGGTGACGGAGGTGCGCCGGGCGCTGGCCGCGATCGGCGCGGAGGCGGTGTCGCTGGACGAGGGCACGGGGTTCGTCGCCGCCGGTGACGCCGGTCCGGTGACCGGCCCGGCCGAGCCGTGGGCGGCGCTGCTGCCCGGCCTCGACCCGACGGCGATGGGCTGGCGGGGGCGGGACTGGTACCTCGCCCCCGAACTGCGGCCGGCGCTGTTCGACAGAAGCGGAAACGTGGGGCCGACGGTGTGGTGGAACGGCCGCGTGATCGGCGGCTGGGCCCAGCGGCCCGACGGCGAGATCGTCTGGCGGGTGCTCGACGGCGCGGGGGTCGGCCGGGAGGCGGAGTCCGCGATCGGCGCGGAGGCGGAGCGGCTGGCGGCGTGGGTGGGCAGGACCCGGATCACACCGCGCTTCCGGACGCCGCTGGAGCGGGAGCTGTCGGCGTAGTTCCGGGCACCCCCGGCCCGTCCGGCGTTTGAGGACGAGGCCGTTCGGGCCGAAGCGGGGGTCTGGGGGCGGCAGCCCAGCCCCCAGAGACGGCAACGACGACGCCGGGCACCGCACAACGGACGGCACCCGGCGCCGGGTTCACCGCGAGTACCGCATCAACGCCCGCACCATGTGGCACGTCGTGTCCGACGGCGGATGAACCCCGATCGTCAGCGCGGCGCTCCGTATCCTCTCGTTGCGCGCCTGGTTCGGCAGGTAGACGCCGGAGTCGAGCAGGGCGATGGCGAGCCGCATCGCCTTGAGCCGGCGGTTGTGCGTGACGTACCACTCGCGGGGGCGGCCGGGCGGCAGCGGACGCTTCTCCACGGGTGCGTACGGCAGGTCGAGCTGGACGGGCCGCTTGGCGGTGGACTGGGTGGGCAACGGCTTGGACTTCAGTGCGGCAGCGGGCACGGGCATCCTCCTGTCGCGGTCAGGGCGCCGTCCGGACCACCCGGCGACACCCTCGAACACTGCTTCTATTTTACCGCTCCCCACTGACAAAAGCCCCTGGCCACAAGGGCTTTCGGGGTTGCTGTGACGCACGGGGAGAACGAGTTTCGGAAGCCCTGCGGCTACCGTGTCCGGCATGGAAATCTGGATCAATCCGGCCTGCTCGAAGTGCCGCAGCGCGCTCAGCCTGCTCGATACCGAGGGCGCCGACTACACCGTCCGCCGCTACCTGGAGGACGTACCGACCGAGGACGAGATCCGTCAGGTGCTCGTCCGTCTCGGCCTCGAACCCTGGGACATCACCCGCACCCAGGAGGCCGCCGCCAAGGAACTGGGCCTCAAGGACTGGCCCCGTGACGAGGCGTCACGC
Source organism: Streptomyces sp. NPDC058985 (assembly GCF_042740985.1). NCBI lineage: Bacteria > Bacillati > Actinomycetota > Actinomycetes > Kitasatosporales > Streptomycetaceae > Streptomyces > Streptomyces sp. NPDC058985. The sequence continues at coordinate 4,747 of NZ_JBHYJX010000023.1, forward strand.
GACCGCTGGATCACCGCGCTCGCCGGGCATCCCAAGCTGATCCAGCGCCCGATCATCACGGCGACCGACGGAACGGCCGTGGTGGGCCGCGCCGACGAGGCGGTGCGGGAGGCGCTGGCGCACGAACAGGGCGTTCTGTGACGCAGGTTACGTGTGCGAATCGGTGTGACTGCTGAGTAACCACGTTCGGTATCTCGTACATAGCGGCGTACGCTCCCCTATCCCTTCAGGAGGCGCGCATGTCGCGCAGGAGAACTCTCGGCACGAAGAAGAAGATCGCGCTGCTGGTCAGTGCCGCGGCGGTGGCGGGCGGCGGGGCCTTCATGATGGCGAACGCGTCGAACGCCGCGCAGACCGACCAGAACGCACAGACCAAGGCCGCGCAGGACTCGACCGTCTGCCAGGGGCTGGCCACGGCGCTCGGCAACAACCAGCGGTTCATCGACGGCCAGCGGGCCAATCCCGACGCGCAGTCCGAGGCCCGGATCGCCAACCGCGAGGCCGTCATCGCGGAGATCGAGCGCAAGCAGGAGGCCTCGGGATGCACCGCCGGGGAGTCGGCTCAGGACTCCCAGGCGACACAGCCCCCGCCGGCCGGGCAGGACGCGGGCCAGGAGGCGGGCGAGGAAGCCGGGCAGGACGCCGGTGAGGAACAGGCCGGGGAGCAGGCCGGCGGTGGCGCGCAGGCGGGTGAGCAGGTGTGCAACGGCTCCACCGTCACCCTCTCCGGCGAGGGCGGCGCGCCCGCCGCCTCCAGCAACCAGTTCCCCGTGGGCACCCAGCTCAAGGTGACCAACCTCGACAACGGCAAGTCCACCACGGTGGAGGTGAACTCGGTCTCGGGCAGCTGCGCGCTGCTGAACAACGCCGCGTTCGAACAGGTCAGGGAGGAGGGCAAGTTCCTGATCCGGCGGGCGCTGATCGAGAAGGTCGGGTGAGGCTCAGTCACCCGGCCCGGTGAGAAGCCCGCCGGGGGGGGGGGACCGCCCCGGGCGCCCCCCCCGGCGGGTGATGGGCCGCGGGTGGCCGTGGCGCCCGGGGAGCAGGGGCCCCCGGAACCCAAGTAACACGGGG
>NZ_JBHYJX010000023.1:5830-117071 GCF_042740985.1 Streptomyces sp. NPDC058985
TGGGGGGCTGGGCGGGGGGGTCTTTTTGTTTTTGGGGGGGTCGGTCTCCCCCCCGGGCGGGGTTGCTCGGCCGGGGGGGGGCGCGCCCCCGGCCGCCCCCCCACCCCGGCGGGGTCATGGCCCGCTGTTCCCGTGCGCGCCGTGAGAGACGGGCCACACTCACCCCAGGTAACACGGGGTTCACACATGGGCAACGGTCGGGAAATCGCCTGTTGACACGCTGCTGCGCAGTAGAGGCGGCGCCCCAGTGCCGCAGCGCCGCAGCACCCGCAAGTGCGCCCGTAGACCCACCCCGAAGGATGTGGCCCCGTGACCTTCAAGGCTGAGTACATCTGGATCGACGGCACCGAGCCGACGGCCAAACTCCGTTCCAAGACGAAGATCATCACGGGTGCCCCCGCCGGTCTCGACGCCCTGCCGATCTGGGGCTTCGACGGCTCCTCCACCAACCAGGCCGAGGGCAGCTCCTCGGACTGCGTGCTCCGGCCCGTCTTCTCCTGCCCCGACCCGCTCCGCGGCGGCGACGACGTGCTGGTGCTGTGCGAGGTCCTGGACACGGACATGACGCCGCACCCGTCCAACACCCGTGCCGCGCTGGCCGAGCTGTCGGACCGGTTCGCCGCGCAGGAGCCGGTCTTCGGCATCGAGCAGGAGTACACCTTCTTCAAGGGCGCCCGCCCGCTCGGCTTCCCCGAGGGCGGCTTCCCGGCCGCGCAGGGCGGCTACTACTGCGGTGTCGGCTCGGACGAGATCTTCGGCCGTGACGTCGTCGAGGCGCACCTGGAGAACTGCCTGAAGGCCGGTCTCGGCATCTCCGGCATCAACGCCGAGGTCATGCCCGGCCAGTGGGAGTTCCAGGTCGGCCCGCTGGCGCCGCTGGAGGTCTCCGACCAGCTGTGGGTGGCCCGCTGGCTGCTCTACCGCACCGCCGAGGACTTCGAGGTCTCCGCCACCCTCGACCCCAAGCCGGTCAAGGGCGACTGGAACGGCGCGGGCGCGCACACCAACTTCTCCACCAAGGCGATGCGCGAGGGCTACGAGGCGATCATCACCGCCGCCGAGTCGCTCGGCGAGGGCTCCAAGCCGCTCGACCACGTCAAGAACTACGGCGCCGGCATCGACGACCGTCTGACCGGCCTGCACGAGACCGCCCCGTGGAACGAGTACTCCTACGGCGTCTCCGACCGCGGCGCCTCGGTGCGCATCCCGTGGCAGGTCGAGAAGGACGGCAAGGGCTACATCGAGGACCGCCGCCCCAACGCCAACGTCGACCCGTACGTGGTGACCCGCCTGCTCGTCGACACCTGCTGCTCGGCGCTGGAGAAGGCCGGCCAGGTCTGACCAAGGCCCCACCCGCTCCCGAGGGGCGTCCACCGCGACGGTGGACGCCCCCGCGCTTTGTCAGTGGCGCGTGCCATGGTGGGGACATGGAGAACGACGGGGGCCTCACCATCAAGGTCGAGACGGAGAACGGGCGGACGCACTCCCGGATCACGGCGGCGGAGCTGCGCGGGCTGGTGACGCGGATCGGCGCCGCCGGCGACCGGTTCCTGGTGGTCCAGCGGATACCCGACATCCCCGACGTGTTCGCCCAGGTGTGGCACGAGGAGGGCGGGGACTACCGGCTGGAGCACCGGGCCGCCGAGGACGCGTTCTTCGGGGCGGATCTCGCGGACCCCGGCCGCGTGGCGGACCTGCTGACCGGCTGGGCGCGCCAGGAGACCGGCTGGGACGCGGGCGTCGGCTGGGAGCCGATCGCTCTCGGACCGGAGGAGGACGTCCCGGACCTGCCGGACGAGGTCCGCGAGCAGGTCGAGCGGCGGGTGCGCGAACGGCTGCTCTGCGGCTACGACGACCGGTCGGTGCTGGCCGAGATCGCCGAGGACCACCTCGTGGGCGGCGACCACGGCGAACGGCCGGTGTCGAGGGCCCAGGCGCGGCGGTTGGTGGACCGGCTGTGGCTGGAGCGGCTGGCGGAGCAGGAGTCCTGGGGCGAGGCGGCCACCGACCCCGACCGGCTCACCCGGGTCTTCGCGGCCCTGGACGCGGCCGGACTCACGGCCCGGGAGAACTTCACCTGCTGCCGCCGCTGCGGCACTACGGAGATCGGCGCGGAGCGAAGGGGGGCGCGCGGCTTCGTCTTCTTCCACCAGCAGAGCACCGAGGCCGCCGCCGAGGGGTACGGACTCACGCTGTACTACGGCGGTTTCGACGGTTCCGAGGAGACGAGCGCGGCCGTCGGGCGCGAGGTAGTGGCCGCGTTCGCCGGGTCCGGGCTGTCCACGGAATGGGACGGCGATCCGGGCCGCGCGATCACCGTCACCCCGCTGAACTGGCGCAGACGGCTGGAGGGATGATCCGGCCGGGGATCACTTCACGCCAGTCCGCGTCCACGCAGTGAGAGGAGTCTCCTGCCCGGCGCCGCCGTCTGCTTCAATGGGCCCATGGCCAGCTTCCGGAAGTACGCAGCGACGGGTCGCCATGACCTCGAGCCCTTCTGGCCCTCCCGTCAGCACGACGACTTCGACCGGGTGTGTTGCCGCGCGACGATCGCGCCGGCCCGCTAGAAAGCCGCACATCCCAGGCCTTCGGCCGGCGCGCACGACGTACGTCCCGCGACGCGCCCGACCATGAACTCGCGCCCGTCGCCCCTCCCGACGAACTTCTCGCGCGAAAGAGCTGACGTCTCATGGCGACCACCCGTTCCCTGTCCACCCTCACCGTCGACTCCCCCACCCCCGCCGCCGGCCTGCCCGGTTCCGGCGGTCCCCGTCACCGGCTGCGCGCCGTCGACCGCGACGAGGTGGTGGACGTCGCGGACCTGCTGCCGCCGGGCGCCACCTGGCTGCCCGCACCCCCGCACACCCTGCCGTCGCTGCCGGGGCGCCCGCCGATGGTCGGCTACCTGGTGCTCGTCCCGGCCGACCAGCAGCCGCCGTTCCCGCGCGAGGCCGGACCGGCGGCCGTGCCGTCCCGGCCGGACGCGGAGGACGGCGACGCGCTCGTCCGGATCGACGCCGCGCGGCGCACCGCGGCCGTGGACGGGCGGGAACTCGACCTGACGTACCTGGAGTTCGAGCTGCTCGCCCACCTCGTGACGCATCCGCACCGGGTGCACACCCGCGACCAGCTGGTCACCACGGTGTGGGGCTACGGGTACGTGGGCGACGGCCGGACCGTCGACGTGCACGTGGCCCGGCTGCGGCGCAAGCTCGGCGCGGCCCACCGGCAGACGATCCAGACCGTGCGGCGCGTCGGCTACAAGTACACGCCGCCCACGGGGCGCTGAGCGTCTGCTGTCGGCAGAGCGCCGTTCCCTCCGGGCGGCGGGCCGGGCACAGTGATCGCATGAGGCTACTGGTGCTGGGCGGTACGGAGTTCGTGGGGCGGGCCGTGGTGGAGGAGGCGCTCGGGCGCGGCTGGGAGGTGACCGTCTTCCACCGCGGGCGCCACGCGCCGCCGCCCGGGGTGCGGGCGCTGCACGGTGACCGCACCGCGCCCGACGGGCTCTCCGCCCTGGCCGACGGCTCCTGGGACGCCGTCGTCGACACCTGGTCGGGGGCGCCCCACGCGGTGCGGGACACGGCGCGGCTGCTGCGCGAGCGCGTCGGCCGGTACGTGTACGTGTCGAGCTGCTCGGTGTACGCCTGGGCCCCGCCCGCCGGGTACACCGAGGAGGCGCCGCTGGTCGAGGGCGCCTCGGCGGACGCCGGGCGGCTCGACTACGCCCGGGACAAGCGCGGCGCCGAGCTGGCCGTGCTGGACGCCTTCGGCGCCGATCGCTCGGTACTCGTCAGGGCGGGGCTGATCCTCGGCCGGTACGAGAACATCGGCCGCCTCCCCTGGTGGCTGAACCGTGTCGCGCGCGGCGGCCCGGTCCTCGCGCCCGGCCCGCACGACCTGCCCCTCCAGTACATCGACGTCCGTGACCTCGCCGACTGGGTGCTCGGCGCGGTCGAGCGGGAGCTGAGCGGCCCCTGCAACCTGGTCTCCCCGCCGGGGCACACCACCATGGGCGCCCTGCTCGAAGCCTGCGTGCGGACGACGGGCGGCGCGGCTCAGCTCCGCTGGACCGACCCCGGCACCCTGCTCGCCGCCGGTGTCGAGCCCTGGAGCCAACTGCCGGTGTGGACGCCGCCGGGCAGCGAGCTGCACGACGCCGTGCAGAGCGCGGACGTCTCCCGGGCGCTGGCCTCGGGCCTGCGCTGCCGGCCCGCCGAGGACACCGTCGCCGACACCTGGAGCTGGCTGCGCGGCATCGGCGGCACGGCACCCCACCGCCCCGACCGCCCGCCGGTCGGCCTGGACCCGGAGACGGAGGCGAGGATCCTCACCGCGGCGGACGGGCCCGGCGTGGGTGTACCTGGCACCACCCCCTGACCGGGTGCCCGGCCCCGTGACCGGCGCCGCCGCCTCCGGAAGACTGACGGCATGAGCATCGAGACGAAGAGCGGGAACCGTTCGGAACGCACCCGGGGTGTGGCGCTGTCGGCCGTGCGGGGACTCGCGGTGGCACTCATCGCCCTGCCCGGGGCGGTGCTGTGCTTCTGCCTGGCGCTGGTGTCGATCGCCCTCGTCCCGATCGGTGTCGGCATCGTGACCACGCCGTGGGTGCTGACCGGGGTACGGGCGTTCGCGGACTGGCGTCGGCTGCTCGCCGCCCGGTGGGGCGGGGTGCGGATCCCACGGGCGTACCGGCCGCTGCCCGCGGACGCCAACCCGTGGGCGCGCACCTTCGGGATGCTCCGTGACCCGGCGACCTGGCGGGACCTGCTGTGGCTGCCCGTCGACATGACGGCGGGCTTCGTCACCGCGCTGCTGGCCTTCGCGCTGGCGCTCTACCCGCTGGAGGGCTTCGCGATCGCCGCCGGACTGTGGCGGGTGCTGCCCGAGGGGTACTGGTACGGGTTCGTCCGGGTCACCGACCAGACGTCCGCCCTCTACGCCGCCGGCCTCGGGGCGGTGCTGCTCGTCGTCGCCCACCGGCTCACCCCGCTCCTGCTGCACGCCCACTTCCGGCTCACCGGCGCGGTCCTCGGCTCCGGCCAGGGGGAACTGGCCGAGCGGGTGCGGGTGCTGACCGAGACCCGTCGCGACGCCGTCGACACCTCCGCCGCCGAACTGCGCCGCATAGAGCGGGACCTGCACGACGGGGCACAGGCCCGGCTGGTCGCCATGGGCATGGACCTCGGCACCGTCGAGGCGCTGCTGGAGAAGGACCCGGCCAAGGCCCGGGAGCTGCTCGCGCGGACCCGTGCCTCCTCCGCCGAGGCCCTGACCGAGCTGCGCGAACTCGTGCGGGGCATCCACCCGCCGGTCCTCGCCGAACGGGGTCTCGGCGACGCCGTGCGGGCCCTGGCGCTGCGGCTGCCCGTCGCGTCCGAGGTGAACGTGGACCTGCCCGGCCGCGCCGACGCGCCGGTGGAGGCCGCCGCCTACTTCGCGGTCAGCGAGGTCCTCACCAACGCCGTGAAGCACTCCGGCGCCGACCGGCTCTGGATCGACCTGCACCACACCGAGGGACGGCTCCGCGTCACCGTCACCGACAACGGCAAGGGCGGAGCGGTGGTCGGAGCGGGGTCGGGGCTGGCCGGGGTGGAGCGGCGGCTCGGTACATTCGACGGCGTCCTGGCCGTCAGCTCGCCCGCGGGCGGCCCCACCATGGTCACCATGGAGATCCCTTGCGCGTAGTCCTGGCCGAAGACCTGTTCCTGCTGCGCGACGGCCTGGTCCGGCTCCTCGAAGCCCACGGCTTCGAGATCGCCGCGGCCGTCGAGACCGGCCCCGAGCTGTCCCGGGCCCTGGCCGAACGGGAACCGGACGTGGCGGTGGTCGACGTACGGCTGCCGCCCACGCTGACGGACGAAGGGCTCCAGTGCGCCCTGAAGGCCCGCCGCGACCGCCCGGGGCTGCCGGTCCTGGTGCTCTCCCAGCACGTGGAGCAGCTCTACGCGCGCGAGCTGCTGGCCGACGGCAACGGCGGGGTGGGGTACCTGCTCAAGGACCGGGTGTTCGACGCCGAGCAGTTCGTGGACGCCGTGCGGCGGGTGGCGGCGGGCGGTACGGCCATGGACCCGCAGGTCATCCAGCAGCTGCTCAGCCGGCGTGCGGCGGAGGACCGGCCGCTGGAGCGGCTGACGCCCCGGGAGCTGGAGGTGCTGGAGCTGATGGCACAGGGCCGGACCAACGCGGCGATCGCCGGGCGGCTCGTCGTGACGGAGCGGGCGATCGCGAAACACACGGCGAACATCTTCGCCAAGTTGAGCCTCGAGGTTTCGGACGACGACAACCGCCGTGTCCTGGCGGTTCTCGCCTATCTGGACCGCGGACGCTGACCCATTCGCCCCTCTCACGCGCCCCACGGGCCCCAGCAATCTCCGTGACGGGTGAACACCCCTGCGGCGGCTTGCGTATCCATGGGAGCCGCTTCACTCCTGTCGGGCGCCCTCGATGCCCCGCAAGGAAGTCAGAGGAGTTCCATGGGACGCAATACAAGAAAACGTCGTTCGCCGCTGGCCACCAAGGTCGTAGCCGGGGCGGCGGCCCTGGCGGTCGGCGGGGGCGGGCTGGTCTGGGCCAACTTCTACGCCTCGGCGCACGAGTCGGAGTCGTCGCACAACCGCACCAGGTCCGCGGGGGCGCAGGTCGCCACGATCCAGTGCCCGGACGTCGGCCAGAAACTGCGGAAGGTGCCGAGGGGGGCGCGGGCCGGCGTCGACAAGGAACTGGCGCAGCTCGACAAGCAGATCACCGAGGCCTACGCGCGGCTCGCGTCGACGCGCCAGGCGCAGGCCGGGGACGCGAGCTACGTCCAGAACGCCATCCTCGGCCCCCTCAAGTCCAAGCGGACCGCCGCCCTGGACCGGATCGGGACCAACATCCGCCGGGTGGGGGGCAACGCCCCGCAGGGCCTCGACCGCTTCGCCGAGTGCCGGGGCATGGGCGTCGACCAGCCGAACGACGGCAACGGCAACGGCGACGAAGGGAACGGCCAGGACGACCAGAACAACGACGGTCAGGGCCAGGACAACGGCCAAGGCCAGGACGGCGGTCAGGACGGCGGTCAGAACCAGGGCGACAACGGCAACGGTGCCGCGGGCCCCTTCGCCGACGACTTCGTGGACATCAACGACGTCCAGCCCGGCTCCAGGGACCTGGAGAACGGCTTCGCCGCCAACGGGGACGGAGGGTCCCAGGGCTCCTTCACCGCGGTCTGCGGCGTGAACGAGAACAACCTGTTCAACAGCGACAACCTGATCGTCGCCCCCGGTGTCGACAACGGCGCGCACCACACGCACGACTATGTCGGCAACCAGGACAACGACGCCTTCTCCAGCGACGAGGACCTCGCGAACGCCGAGACCTCGTGCCAGAACCAGGGCGACAAGTCCACGTACTACTGGCCGGTGCTGCGGCTCCAGGACGGTACCCAGGAGTTCGACGCGGGCGACCTGGGCGGTGGCGCCGAGGGCAACGTCGGCAAGATCCTCAAGGCCTCCGAGGCGGAGATCAAGTTCGTGGGCAACCAGCAGAGCGACGTCGTCGCGATGCCGAAGTTCCTGCGCATCATCACCGGTGACGCCAAGGCCTTCACGAACGGGGTCGCCAACGCCAACAGCTCCTTCAGCTGCACCGGCTTCGAGGACAGGCAGGTGACGGACAAGTACGTGCTGTGCCCGGAGGGCAGCCAGGTCGTGCGGACGTCCAACTTCCAGAGCTGCTGGGACGGCCAGAACATCGACAGCGCCAACCACCGGGACCACGTCGCCTTCGTCCAGCAGGACGGCAGCTGCCCGAACGGCTTCCAGGCGATCCCCCAGCTCCAGGTCCGCCTGGTGTACGACGTGCCCGCCCCGACCATCGAGAACGGTCAGGTGCAGAACCCGTACGCCGTCGACGGTTTCCCGGAGCAGCTGCACAAGCCGATCACCGATCACAACGACTTCATCAACGTGATGGACGAGAACCTGATGAACGAGGTGGTCGACTGCATCAACAGCGGTGAGGACTGCCAGTAGTCCGCACCGGAACGGGGTGAGCAGACGAAGGGGGCCGGTGGCGGATTCCGCCACCGGCCCCCTTCGTCGTGCCCCGGGAGGTCAGCCGCCGTGCCCGGCGTGTTCGCCGCCTCCGCCCGAGTGTCCGCCGCCGCCGTGCACCGTTCCCTGCTCCAGGGTCCCGCCGAGCCTGCCGCGCAGGCCGGCCACCACGTCCTCGTGGCCGACGGCGACCCACTTGCGGCCGACGAGGTAGAAACCGCCGTAGTCCTTGGCGGTGTTGATCCACTCCCGCTGGCCGCGGTCGGTGGAGAAGGTGGCGAGGACGTACTTCTCGTCGCCCTGCTCGCAGATGGCCTGACGGATGGTGTCGGCGTCGGTCTGCATGTTCGGGGCGCACTTCGCCTCGGCGGCCAGGTGTTCCAGGCTGCCGGTCGCTGTCTCGGGCACGGCGGCCTCGCCGTCACCGCCGGATCCGCAGCCCGTCAGCGCCAGTACCGCCGCCAGGGCGGCCGGCGCGAGCATCGGTCGGGTCAGCCTCATGTGTTCCTCCGGTCCGTTCCGGCGACATGCCGCACGGAGCCCCGGCCAGGGGCTCTGGTCATCGGTACGGGCGCGGGGCCCGAAGTATTCACGGATGCGGGTGACCTTCTGGTGGCACCCGTGCGAAAGTGGCGCCGTGGACCAGGACTGGGAAGACCGCGTGAACGCCGCCTGGACGGCGTTCGACGCTTACGCCGAAGACGACGCCGCCGAGTTCCGGGCGGTGATCGACGCCCTCGCCGACGAACTGCCGGCGGACAGCCCGCTCGCCCTGTTCGAGAGGGCCTGCGCCTGGGACTCCACCGGCCACTCCGACCGCGCCGTGCCCCTCTACCGGGAGGCCCTGGAGCGCGGACTGGGCGAAGCGAGCGCCTACAAGGGGCGCCGGGCGAAGATCCAGCTCTCCAGTTCCCTGCGCAACACCGGGCACCCGGAGGAGGGCGTGAAGCTGCTCTCGCCGGAACTGGTCGCTCCCTCGGACGAGTTGGACGACGCCGTACGGGCCACACTGGCGCTGTGCCTGTCGAGCATGGGCCGCGACCGGGAGGGCCTGTCGCTGGTGCTCGGCGCCCTGGCCCCCCACCTCCCGCGCTACCAGCGGTCGATGGCCGCCTACGCCCGGCTGCTGGTGGAGCCGGAGGAGTAGCCCTCCCCCGCCCCGGTGGCGCCCATGGTGACCATCCCCCCGTTCGCTCGTTCTGCTGAACGTGCAGCCACAGGATGTCGCCCCGCGCCCCGCACCGCCCTCAACCTCCCCGGCCGACCCGGTCGTCGACGTCGAGCAGGCCGAGGCGGCGCTCGTCGAGCACTATCCGCGCCTGGCCCGGCTGGCCTATCTGGTGCTGCCGCAGGGTCTCGGCCGCGGCCGCCGCGTCCTGACCGCGCACGCCCTCACCCAGCGCGCGCTGCCCCGCGGCCGGACGACGACCCCGGTGATCCCGGCCCAGTCGACCGGTCAGGAGGTCGATCCCGGCTACGCCCTGGTCCGCCTGCGGGTCGTCCGTACGGCGCTGGAGGCGGGGCGTCCGCTGCGGCGGCGGGCCTGGCCCACGCGGGCCCAGCTGCCGCCCCTGCTGCCCCACGTCCGCGGCCTCAAGCTGTTCCCGCGTTCCGGCGGCGCCGACGAACTCGCCCTGGACCAGCGGCTGTCCGCGCTCTCCGGGCCCGCCCGGGCGGCGTACGCGCTGCGGGGTCTGGAGGGGCTCTCCGAGGACGGTGTCCGCCAGGTGCTCCGGGCCGCCGGGGCCGAGGACGTGGACGCCGCCCTGCGGGAGGCCGGCGCGCTGCCGGACGAGCCCGCGCTCCTCGGCTCCCCCGAGTTCGACCCCTGCTCCCTCCAGGCCAGGCCGACCGATCTGATGCGCCGGCGCCAGCACCTGAAGGCGGCGCTGGTCGCCGGGGCCGCCCTGGTGGTGTGCGGGGCGCTGCTGGGCCTGCCCGGCGACGGCTGGGGTCCGGACGGTGCCGCCGCCCCGGCGTACGCGCAGAACCCGGCGGCCCGGGCGGCCCTCGATCCCGGCAGGCTCACGAAGGTGGCCCCCACCGCGTGGGAGACGTCCGCGCGCACGGACTTCTCGGTGTGGCCGGCGCGCGGTGACCGCACCGGCGACGAGGAGCTGCTGCGCCGCGCCCTGGCCGTCTGGGCGCGGCCCGGCGAGAGCGTGGGGGTGTCCGCGACGCCGGGCACCGTGACCGGCGGTCCGGCCGGGCCGCCGCAGCTGCTGTACGCCGGGGACGTCGACAACGCGCGCGTGGTGATCCTGCACGACGGTCTGCGCGTCGTCCGGTACGCCGAGCCGAAGGACGGCACGGCCGGTGCCGCCCTCGACCTGGCGCGGACCGACGGGGCCGACCGGGCCGGGGCGACCGCGGTGGTCCTGGGCCGGGCCGACGGCAACGTCCGCTATCTGACGGCGCCCTGGATCACGAAGGCGGCCGGGCGGGACCTCGGCGCGCCGGACGCCGCGGCGCGGGAGCTGGCGCTCACCGACGGTGTCACCGCGCCGCTGGCCAGCCCGGCGCAGCAGCGGTCGGGCGCGTGCACGTCCTGGAACGTGCTGGAGCTGACGGACGGCGCCGACACCCGCGTGGTGACCGACCTCGGCGAGCTGGTCCCGGCCCGACTGACCACCGGCCGTCCCGGCTCGGCGCGGGACGCCTCAGGCCCTCAGGCGCTGCGCTCCTGGGCGCCGTACGCCTGCTCGCTCGGCGCGGTGCGCGGGCAGGGGGTGCGGTCGGTGAACGCCTGGGAGTTCGCGAAGCAGCCGCTGCCCGACGCGACCGGGTCGGGCGCCTGGGTGTGCACCCGGGCCGAGACCTGGCGCGGCGACGGGGCCCGGGTGCTGGCCCAGTTCCGCACGCCGGGCGGCACGCAGGGGGCGGTGGCGGCCAAGGCGGAGTCCGTGCCCGCCTGCGGCGAACGCGACCCGCACGTCCTGGCCGGGGTGCTGTGGAAGTCGGCGGGCGGGCACTGGTACCTGCTCGCCGCCGGCAGCCGCGACACCGAGTCGATCGAGGCGACGGGCGGCATCAGCGACTCGGCGGACGGAAACCTGCTGACGGCCAAGGCCGAGCAGGGTGCCCGCGCCGAGCTGCAGGGCACGCTGGAGGACGGCCGGACCATCGGCGGACTGCGCTAACGGCCCCGGGCCACCAATCCCACCCCCCTGCTGACACCCGCGTCAACAAGTGGGCGCACGAGGGTTCCCTGCACCCTTACCCGTCAGTACATTGACGCCATGTCTAACACGCATGTCCCGCTCAAGGCCCGCAAGGTGTCCTTCGCCTGGGAGGCCACCCCGCTGCACTGGGTGCCGGGGGATCCGTTCACGACGCACACCATCAACGTGCTGCACCTGCTGCTGCCCGCCGGGGAACGCTGGTTCGTGCACGTCTACAAGCAGGTGCTGCCGCTCATCCGGGACGAGCGGCTGCGCGAGGACGTCATCGGGTTCATCGGGCAGGAGGCGATGCACTCCCAGGCCCACGACGAGGTGCTGCCGCACCTGCGGGACCAGGGGCTCGACCCGACGCCGTACACCGCGCAGGTCGACTGGCTCTTCGAGAAGCTGCTCGGCGACCGCACCCTGCCGCCGGGCCGGCCGCGCCGCTGGTGGCTGATGGAGCGGGTGGCGCTGATCGCGGCCATCGAGCACTACACGGCGTTCCTCGGCGACTGGGTGCTCAACGCCGAGGCACTCGACCGGCACGGCGCCGACCCGACCATGCTGGACCTGCTGCGCTGGCACGGCGCCGAGGAGGTCGAGCACCGGTCGGTGGCCTTCGACCTCTTCGAGCACCTGGACGGGGGGTACGCGCGGCGGGCCCGCACCTGGGCGACCGCGTTCGCGGCCCTGGTGTTCCTGTGGCAGCGCGGTGCCCGGTTCTTCATGGCGAACGACCCGACGCTGACCGACGGCCGCGCCACCTTCGGCGACTTCCACCGGCGCGGGCGCAGCGGCCTGCTGCCCGCCACCGGCGCCGTACTGCGCTCCATACCCGGCTATCTGAGCCGGGACTACCACCCGTCCAAGTTCGGCTCCACCGAGCAGGCCGTGGCCTATCTCGCGGCCTCCCCCGCCGCCGTGGCCGCCGAGAAGTTCCAGGAGGCGTCCGCATGAGGCCCGTACCGACGGCTCTGCTGCTCGCGGCCGGTGCCGCGCTGGTCGCCCGGCGGGCGCTGCGGCGCCGCGTCCAGGGCTCTCCGCTGTGGCCGATGCCCGCCCTGGACCCGCCGGTCTCGGGGCGGCCGCGCTCGCGCGCGCTGACGCTGCTGGTCACCTCGCGGGAGCTGGTGGCCGACGGGGTGGTCCGGATCCGCCTGGAGGGTCACGACCTGCCGCGCTGGGAGCCGGGGGCGCACCTGGACCTGGTGCTGCCGTCGGGTCTGGTGCGGCAGTACTCGCTGTGCGGCGACCCCGAGGACACCTCGTCGTACACCGTCGCCACCCGGCTGGCCGAGGGCGGGCGGGGCGGTTCGCGCGAGGTGCACGAGCAGGTGCAGGAGGGCACGGAGCTGGAGGTGCGCGGGCCGCGCAACCGCTTCCCGCTGGTCGAGGCGCCCGCGTACGTCTTCGTCGCCGGCGGCATCGGCATCACGCCGGTGCTGCCGATGCTGCGGGCGCTGCCGGAGGGCGCCGAGTGGCGGTTGCTGTACGGCGGCCGGACGCGGGCCTCGATGCCGTTCCTGGAGGAGATCGGGAAACTGGACCGGGAGGGCGGGAGGGTGACCGTCGTCGCCGAGGACGAGGACGGGCGGCCCGGGCTCGACGCCTTCCTGGCTCAGCTGCCCGAGGGCACGGCCGTGTACTGCTGCGGCCCGGAGGGGCTGATCGCGGCCGTCGAGGAACGCCTCCCCGCGGGCACCGCCCTGCACCTGGAGCGGTTCGCGCCGCGCACCACGGCCGACGGCGAAGGCGAGTTCGAGGTCGAACTGCACCGCAGCGGGCGCACGCTGACCGTGCCCGGCGACTCGTCGGTGCTGGCCGCGGTGCGGGCCGAGCTGCCGGGCACCCCGTACTCCTGCGAGCAGGGCTGGTGCGGGACCTGCCAACAGAAGGTGCTGGAGGGCGAGATCGATCACCGGGACGAGCTGCTGACCGACTCCGAGCGCGGCGACTCGATGCTCATCTGCGTGTCCCGTGCCCGCGGCACCCGGCTCGTGCTCGACATGTGAACACCGATGCCCGGTCCGGCCCTTCGGGGGCTGGATTCGATCGGTAAGGTGTTCGTATGACTACCGGGGTACGCCGCAGAATGGGCGTCGAGGAGCGGCGGCAGCAGTTGATCGGCGTCGCGCTCGAACTCTTCAGCCGCCGCTCGCCGGACGAGGTGTCCATCGACGAGATAGCGTCGGCCGCGGGCATCTCGCGCCCGCTGGTGTACCACTACTTCCCCGGCAAACTCAGCCTGTACGAGGCCGCGTTGCAGCGTGCCTCGGACGATCTGGCGGCCCGGTTCGTGGAGCCGGCCCAGGGCCCGCTGGGGGCGCGGCTGCTACGGGTGATGGGGCGCTACTTCGACTTCGTCGAGGAGCACGGGCCCGGTTTCTCGGCCCTCATGCGCGGCGGTCCGGCGGTCGGCTCCTCGACCACCAACGCCCTCGTGGACTCGGTGCGGCAGGCCGCGTATGTCCAGATCCTTTCGCACCTGGAGGTCACGGATCCGCCGGCGCGGCTGGAACTGGTGGTCCGCTCCTGGATCTCGCTCGCCGAGTCGACGGCCCTGATCTGGCTGGACGGGCGCCGCATCCCACGCGCCGAACTGGAGACGCAGCTGGTGCACGACTTCGCCGCGCTGACCGCGGTGAGCGCCGCCCACGACGAGGAGATGGGCGCCCTGCTGCGCCGCGTCATCGAGGCCGAACCGGCCGACGGCCCCTTCGGGGACCTGGTCGGCCGGCTGATCTCGCTGGCGTCCTGAGGGCCCTGTCGCAGCCCCCTGTCTCAGACCTCGGCCTTGCGGTAGGACGGGTCGAGATCGCGCACCTCGGCCGACAGGTGCAGGGTGACGCCGTCCCTGGGCGCGACGTGCTTGCGGAGCAGCTCCACCACGGCCTCGGTGAGCCGCGCCTTGGCCTCGTCGGAGCGTCCGGCGAGCAGCGCGATCGAGACGTCCACGATGGCGTGCCGCTCCTTCTCGCCGCCGACGACCTCGTCCTCGCCGCGCAGGACCCGCGTCTTGCACGCCTGCAGCCGCGCGGCCACCGTTTCCACGATCACCGGGTGCAGGGCGAGAGCGAACTCCTCCCAGTCGACGTCGTCGAGAGACGGGGAACGGTCGATGGTGATCTGCGGCATGGGTGCTCCTGTTCTACGGCGGACAGGAGCACCCTAACCGCAGCGTTCCGCTAGCCCGCGCGGGTGAAGACCGCCACCGTGCGCGCCGGGACCGTGAAGGTCCCCGACGCCTTCGCGTAGGCGGCGTCCCGGACGACCGGGTCCGCTCCGGACGCCTGGGCCGGGTGCAGCCGGTATCCGGTGCCGGCCGACCCGCTCAGCCGCTGCCGCTGCTCCTGCGGGGTGGCGTTGAAGACGACCACCAGGTCACCGAGGCGCATGGTGATCACGCCGGGTGTCTCGTCCTTCCCGGAGAGCGGGAAGGAGAGCCGGGACTGCACCTGGCCCGCCGTGGCGAGGGAGAAGTCCCGCTCGCCGGTACGGATCTTCAGCAGGTCCCGGTACGCGGCCGAGGCACCCGTGATCTGCGGGCAGCCGACCGAGACCGAGCCGAGCAGCGGCTTGGCGTACGGCCACTTGTCCTGGTTGTCAGCCGCCGGCGGCAGCCCGCGTCCGAAGCCGTTGCCGTCGGCGCAGCTCCAGTGGATGGCGTTGAACCAGTCCCCGCTGTCGTAGGAGTTGCGGTCCAGCGACTTGGAGCGCAGCAGGTCGGTGCCCGCCTGGGAGAGCGCCGGGCCCTGCGAGAGCGCGGCGGTCGCCATGGCGAGGACCTGCATGCGGGCCCGGTCGGCGGCGGACGTGTCCTTCGGCAGCTTGAAGGCGAGCGCGTCGAACAGGGTCTCGTTGTCGTGCGCGTCGGCGTAGGCGAGGGCGTCGCCGGGTGCCGCCGCGTATCCGGCGGGGGCGCCATTGTAGTCGACCTCGGAGCCCCGGACCTCCTTGCCGCTGGTGTCGGTGAAGCGGTATCCGGCGAGGTTCCCGGAGAGGCCGACCTTGATCAGGTCCTGGTAGTGCAGCAGGCGGGCCTTCTGCTCGGCCTCGGTGCCGTTGGCCTCCGCGGAGTTGGGGTCGGTGAACAGGCCCGAGGCGAAGCCCTGGACGCCGGGGTCCTCGTCGAAGGGGCCGCCGCCGCGCACGGCGTCGCGGGCGCGGTCGGAGAAGGTGGCGACGCCGGTGCCGGCCATGTTCTTCTGGGTGGCCTGGGTGAAGCGGGCGTCGTCGGCGACCTCGCCGAAGTTCCAGCCCTCGCCGTACAGGATGATCTTCTTGCCGTCGACGCCGTCCTTCTTGAGGGTCAGCGCGTCGAGGGCCTCGCGGACGGCGAGGATGTTGGCCTTCGGGTGGTGGCCCATGAGGTCGAAGCGGAAGCCGTCGACCTTGTACTCCTTGGCCCAGGTGACGATCGAGTCGACCACCAGCTTGCCCATCATGGCGTTCTCGGTGGCGGTGTTGGCACAGCAGGTGCTGTTCGCCACCGATCCGTCGGCGAGGAGCCGCTGGTAGTAGCCGGGCACGATCCGGTCCAGGACGCTGGTCTTCGCCTGGCCGCCGGCGGCGGTGTGGTTGTAGACGACGTCCATGACGACCCGCAGTCCGTCGTCGTTGAGCGCCTTGACCATCTCGCGGAACTCGACGGTGCGGGCGGTGCCGTCCGGGTCGGTGGCGTAGGAGCCCTCGGGGACCGTGTAGTGGTACGGGTCGTAGCCCCAGTTGTAGGCGTCCTTGGCGGCGGCCCGGGCCACGCACTCCTGCTGCTCGTCGGAGTCGGCCGGCAGCGCGGCCAGGTCGCAGTCGACGGTGGCCTGGTCGGACTTCTTCTCGGGGATCGTGGCGATGTCGAAGGCCGGGAGCAGGTGGACGTACGAGGTGCCCGCCTCGGCCAGTTCGCGCAGGTGGATCGAGCCGTCGCTCTGCTTGTCGGTGAAGGCGAGGTAGGTGCCCCGGTGGCCGACGTCCGCCGTCCGGTCCGCGACGGAGAAGTCACGGACGTGCAGTTCCTGGATCTGGGCGTCCCTGAGCGGCACGGCCTTGGGCTTGTCGTACCCGTTCCAGCCGCGCGGGGCGAGGTCGCGGTCGGCCAGGTCGACGACGAGGCTGCGCTCGGAGTCGGTGGTCAGGGCGAGCGAGTAGGGGTCGGTGACCTTGTTGGTGACGACCTCGCCGGCGTCGGGCGCCCACACCTTCACGACGTAGCGGTACTCCTTGCCCTTCCAGGACTTCGGACCGTTGACGGACCAGACGCCGGAGTCGTCGTCGCGCCGCATCCGGACCGTGCGGTCGCCGATCTCCAGCCGCACGCTCTGCGCGGTCGGCGCCCACAGGGAGAGCGTGGGGCGGCCGTGCCGGAAGACGGCTCCGAGGTCGGCCCCGGTCGCGTCCCGCGCGTACAGGTCGTCCAGCGCGCCGGCGATCTGCACGCCGGTCGCCGCGAGGACGGCGCCGGTGGCGGCGCGCTGGGAAGCGACGACCTGGCCGCGCAGGGCCTCGCGGACCCGGTCGCGGTCGCGCGGGTCGACCGACCAGGCGGCGTACTCCTTCAGGTGCGGGTACTTCGCCTTCTGGGCGTCGGTGAGGGAGGTCTTGGTGAGGCGCAGCCAGGTGGCCCCGTCGTCACCGGTCAGTCTGCCGTTCGCGGCCTTGACCGAGCCGGTGCGGGAGGCGAGCAGCTGGGTGGAGGCGGCTCCCTCGGCGCCGTTCCAGGCGATGGTGTTCCGGTCGATCCAGACCGCCTTGGAGGTGGCGAGGTCGACGGCCGCCGCCGAACCCGCGGGCTGGGGCAGCAGGTAGGTCTCCTGACCGCTCAGCAGCCACACCTCGTGGCCGTCGGCGGTGAGGTCCAGGGCCTGGTCGGTGGGCAGGTCCTTCTCGTCGCCCTTGTGGATGATGTAGCTGAGGCCGGTGGCGCCCTCGGTGAGCGGTACCTCGAAGACCGCGCCGTAGGAGTCGGTCCGCACCGGCATCAGCGGTTTCGCCCAGTCGGTGGGGTTCGCGGCGCCGCTCCAGACGTGCATGCCCCAGCCGTCGTAGTTCCCGTCGGCGCGGTGGTAGTGGAGGACGGCCTTGGTCTTGTCCTGGGCCGGGTACTCGGGCCGTTCGGTGACGACCTGCTCCTTGCCCTGCTCGATCCAGACCTCGCCCGTCCGGGTGACGTCGATGGTGCGGTCGGCGGCGACGTCCTTGTTGCCGTCCTTGTCGACGACGAGGAAGTCGACGTCGCTCGCGCCGGGCTTGAGCTTGACGTAGGCGAAGGCGCCGTAGGCGTCCCGGCCGACGAAGGGGTGGCTGTCCGGCCACTCGGTTGCCTCACCGTCGGCGAGGTCGCCCCAGGCGTACAGGCCCCAGTCCTCGTAGTTCCCGTCCGCCCGCTTGTAGTGGACGATCGCGTGGTCGCGGGAGGCGGCGGCGGGCGGCTCCTCGGCCGGCGGGGTGCCGGTCGTCGAGGCGGCCGTGGCGCTCGCGGTGCGGCCCGCCGAGTCGACGGCGACCGCCTTGTAGCGCAGGGCGGTGCCGGCCGGGGTGTCCTCGCCGATGGTGTGGGTGACCTTGTAGGGGGCGTGGTCGGCGGAGCCGAGGGTGCGCCACTCGCCGTCGCCGGTCTGGGCGGCGAAGACGACGCGGTTGAGCTGTCCGCCCTCGACGTCGGCGGTCAGTTCGACGGTGCCGGTGGCGCCGGGGCCGGGGGCGGTGAGGGTGACCGTGGGCCTGGTGGCGGGCTCGGCGAGCTTGTCCGCGGCCTTGAGGACGACGGCCGACCCGGCGGGCACGGTGACCGTGACCTTCTTGTCGGCGCCGGACCTGGCGTCGTCGTCGGTGCCGTAGAGGGCGCGGAAGGTCATGTCCGCCGAGCCGGTGGCGAAGGTGGCCGTCCTCGCCTCGTCGGCGTTGTTGAAGGCGACGACGTACTCGGTACCGCGGGCGGCGTCGGTGCGCGAGAAGGCGTAGACGCCGGCGCCGTCGTCCGCGTGGCGCTCGGTCTGGACGCCGTCGGCGAGGGCCGGGTGGGCCTTGCGGAGCTTGGCGAGGGTGCTGATCTGCCGGTACAGCGGCGCGTTCGGGTCGTAGGCCGGCTCGGCGTGGGTGCGGTCGGTGCCGAGCTGGTCGTCGTCCAGGTAGTCGGCGGTGCGGGAGGCGAACATCGGCTGGCGGGCGTCCTTGTCGCCGCCCGCGCCGGTGAAGCCCTGCTCGTCGCCGTAGTAGACCACCGGGTTGCCGCGGCTGAGGAACATCAGCTCGTTGGCGAGCCGGTCCTTCTTCAGCAGTTCGGCGTCGGTGGCCGTCGGGTCGTCCTGCCTGAGGAAGGTGCCGATGCGGCCCATGTCGTGGTTGCCGAGGAAGGTGACCTGCTCGTACGCGTTGGCCTTGTCGGTCGTGTACTTGTAGTCGTCGCCGAAGACCGAGGCGAGCTTCTGTGCGCTGCCGCCCTGGGAGGCGTAGGCGCGGGCCGCGTCCTGGAAGGGGAAGTCCAGCGTGGAGTCCAGGCGGCCCTCGGTGACGTACGGGGAGGTGACGGCGGTGTCGGCGGAGTAGACCTCGCCGAACATGAAGAAGTCGTCGCGGCCCTTCCTCGCGGCGTACGCGTCCAGCGCGGTCGCCCACTGGGTCCAGAACTCCATGTTGACGTGCTTGACCGTGTCGATGCGGAAGCCGTCGATGGCGAAGTCCTTCACCCACCGCTGGTAGATCTTCTCCATGCCGCTGACGACCTCGGGACGCTCGGTCCACAGGTCGTCCAGGCCGGAGAAGTCGCCGTACGTGGTGGACTCGCCGGCCCAGGTGGAGTCGCCCCGGTTGTGGTACATCGCGGGGTCGTTGAGCCAGCGCGGAACCTTGAGGTTCTTCTTCTCGGCGGGGACGACCGGCGTACGCGGGAAGGAGCCGGTGCCCACGCGGGGGAACCCGCGGTCGCCGTCCGCGTGGTCGGCGTCGTCGAAGGGCTTCCCGTCCTTGGTCAGATAGGGGAAGGCGCCCTTGGAGAGATAGTCGTACGACTTCTCCTCGTAGTCCACGACGTCGGCGGTGTGGTTGGTGATGACGTCGAAGAAGACCTTCATGCCCTTGGCGTGCGCCTTGGAGACGAGGTTCTTGAGGTCCTGGTTGGTGCCGAAGTGCGGGTCGACCTGGGTGAAGTCGGTGATCCAGTAGCCGTGGTAGCCGGCCGAGGCGTTCTCCCCCGTGCCCTGCACGGGCTGGTTCTTGAAGAGGGGCGCCATCCAGATGGCGGTGGTGCCCATGCCCTTGATGTAGTCGAGCCGGTCGGTCAGGCCCTTGAGGTCGCCGCCCTGGTAGAAGCCCTTGTCGGTGGGGTCGTAGCCGGTGGCGAGACGGGTGCCGGTCAGGCCGCCCCTGTCGTTGCGGGTGTCGCCGTTGGCGAAACGGTCCGGCAGGACGAAGTAGAACTGCTCCCGGGTGAGGTCGTGCCGGGTGTCCGCCTTCGCGAGCTTCGCGTCGGACGGGGGCGCGGGCGGGGTGTCGGCCCGCGCGGCCAGGGGTGGGAGGAGGGCTGCGGCGAGCGCGGTCACGGTGACGGCCGCGACCCGTCTCACTCGTGTGGTGCGGCGCGCGACAGGCACCGGCCATCTGGGTATCACGGGCGTGAACTCCTTGTACTGACGGCTCGATCGGGTCCGACCCCGGCGTGACCGTAGCGCTGCCGCAAGTCTTGCGGCAAGGGTCGTGAAAGTACCGGTAAGAATTTTCACGACCCCTGCCCTCGGGGCCCGTTCAGCAGGCGGACCTGCCCGCGTGCAGCGCGAGCGCGGTGTGGGCGCCGAGCGTCGCCGTGAACTGCCCGGAGCCGTTGACGCTCACCGTGTTGCCGCTCTGGACGTCGCAGTACGTCCCGGCGGGCAGCGAGGTCTGGTAGGTGCGGTTCAGCGCGCCCGACTCGTGGTTGACGGCGACGAAGCCCTTGTTGCCGCGCCCGAAGGCGATGGCGTCGTTGCCGTTGTCCCACCAGTTCGTGACCGCCTGCCCCCGGGTGGCGTTGCGGAAGGCGACCATCGACTTGATCTCGGGCCAGGCGTGCTGGCACTTCCAGCCGTCCTGCCAGCAGGCGTCCACCCGTCCGCCGTTGGGCGGTCCGGCGTCGGCGTTCGACCACTCGTAGCCGGAGTTGACGTCGGGGGCGCCGTAGGGCCAGGCGAGCATGAAGACGTTGGCCAGGGTGTAGGTGGCGTTGTCCTTGTAGCTGAGCGTGGAGCCGTTGCGCTCGGTGTCGTGGTTGTCGACGAAGACGCCGGAGACACCGCTGCCCATGTACCCCCAGCCCTCGCCGTAGTTCTTCAGGTAGGCGAGGTTCTCGTTGTTGAAGACGCGCTTGAGGTCGTAGGCGTACCGGAACTCCTGGACGTCCCCGGTGCCGGTGTACTCGCTCGGCTGGACGGCCTCGCCGGCGCCGAAGATGGCCTCCTGCTTCCAGTACACGCCCGGGTTGCTCAGCCGCGACTTGATGTTGGCGAGGTCGGCGGCCGGGATGTGCTTGGCCGCGTCGATCCGGAAGCCGTCGACGCCGAGCGAGAGCAGGTCGTTCAGGTACCCGGCGACGGTCTTGCGGACGTACTCCTCGCCGGTGTCGAGGTCGGCGAGGCCCACCAGTTCGCAGTGCTGGACGTTGTAGCGGTCCTGGTAGTTGGAGATCTGCGAGCGGCAGTCGTCGAAGTCGGGCGACGAGTAGAGCCCCGGGTAGTCGTACTTCGCGTACGTGGAGCCGCCGGTGCCGGTGCCGCCGCCCGCCGACATGTGGTTGACCACGGCGTCGGCGACGACCTTCACACCGGCCGCGTGGCAGGTGTCGACCATGTTCTTGAAGGCGGCGCGGTCCCCGAGCCGCCCGGCGATCTTGTAGCTGACGGGCTGGTACGAGGTCCACCACTGCCCGCCCTGTATGTGCTCGGCGGGCGGCGAGACCTGCACGTAGCCGTAGCCGGCGGGGCCGAGGGTGCTGGTGCACTCCTTGGCGACGGAGGCGAAGTTCCACTCGAAGAGGACGGCGGTGACGTCCTTGGCGCCGGGCGGGGAGGCCTGCGCTCCAGTCGGGGTCATGACAAGGGCAGCCGTGAGAGCGACGGCCGCCGTGAGGAATCTGCGTGCCATGTGGGGGTTCCTTCTTCTTTGAAGGCTCTTGCTGAAAGCTTCAGCAAGAGTTGCGGGTGACGCAGATGGTAGAGGCCCGCCGCCCGAAAGGGCAGCGGGCCGTACCAACTTCAAAGAAAAAAGGCCGTTCGGCGAGCGGCGGCCCGTCAGGCCGTCGTCCACCACACCGTCGTGTCCCCCGGCACCTTCGCCTCGCCGTCCGCCTCCGTGATCTCGCCACTGGACAGCAGCAGACGGCCGTAGGCGGGGGTCGTCACCGACTCGCCGGTGGTGTTGGCGACGCACACGAAGTCGCCGCGGCGGAAGGCGAGGACGCCCTCGGGGGCGCGGAGCCATTCCACCGCGTCGCCCGCGCCCAGGTCGGGCTGGTCGCGGCGGGTCGCCAGTGCGGCGCGGTACAGCTCCAGGGTCGAGCCGGGCTCGCCGGTCTGGGCCTCGACGCTCAGCTCGGCCCAGCCCGCCGGCTGCGGGAGCCAGCTGCCGCCCGCGCCGAAGCCGTACGACGAACCCGTGCGCGTCCAGGGGATCGGCACCCGGCAGCCGTCGCGGAAGCCGTCCTGGCCGGCGCCCCGGAAGTAGGCCGGGTCCTGGCGTACCTCGTCGGGGAGGTCGACGACGTCCGGCAGGCCCAGCTCCTCGCCCTGGTAGACGTAGGCCGAGCCGGGCAGGGCCAGCATGAGGAGGGTGGCGGCGCGGGCGCGGCGCAGGCCGAGCGCGCGGTCGCCGGCCAGGCGGATCTGGGTGCCGAGGCCCGCCGGGTTGGCGAAGCGGGTGGCGTGGCGGGTGACGTCGTGGTTGGAGAGGACCCAGGTGGCGGGGGCGCCGACGGGGCGCATCGCGTCCAGGGTGCGGTCGATGACCGTGCGCAGCTCCTCGGCGTCCCAGTGGGTGCCCAGGTACTGGAAGTTGAAGGCCTGGTGCAGCTCGTCGGGGCGGACGTAGTTCGCGGTGCGCTCGACGGTCGGGGTCCACGCCTCGGCGACGAAGATGCGCTCTCCGCTGTATTCGTCGAGGATCAGCCGCCACTGGCGGTAGATGTCGTGGACGCCGTCCTGGTCGAAGAACGGCATGACATCGTTGCCCAGCAGCTTCAACTGCTCATGAGATCCAAGGTCCGGCAGGCCCTGCGCCTTCACCATGCCGTGCGCCACGTCGATGCGGAAGCCGTCCACGCCCATGTCCAGCCAGAAGCGCAGGATGGAGCGGAACTCGTCGCCGACCGCCGGGTGCTCCCAGTTGAAGTCGGGCTGCTCGGGCGCGAAGAGGTGCAGGTACCACTCCCCCGGTGTGCCGTCGGGCTCGGTGACCCGGGTCCAGGCCGGCCCGCCGAAGATGGACTCCCAGTCGTTGGGCGGAAGTTCGCCGTTCTTCCCCTTGCCGGGGCGGAAGTGGTACCGGTCCCGGGAGGGGGAGCCGGGGCCCTCGGCGAGGGCGCGCCTGAACCACTCGTACTGGTCCGAGGAGTGGTTGGGGACCAGGTCCACGATGACGCGCAGGCCGAGACCGTGGGCGTCGCGGATCAGCGCGTCGGCGTCCAGGAGGGAGCCGAACATGGGGTCGACGGCCCGGTAGTCGGCGACGTCGTACCCGGCGTCGGCCTGCGGCGAGGCGTAGAAGGGGCTGAGCCACACGGCGTCCACGCCCAGGTCGCGCAGGTACGGCAGACGGGTGCGGACACCCTCCAGGTCGCCCATGCCGTCACCGTTGCTGTCGGCGAAGCTGCGCGGATACACCTGGTAGATGACCGCGTCCCGCCACCAGTCGCGGCGCCCCGCGACGGTGGCCGTGGCGGAGGACGTGGCGGAGGAGGTGACGGAGGTGGGGGCCGGTGCGGCGGAGTGCTGCTGGCTCATGGCGTCCTTGGTGTGTCACAGGGTTCTGGTCATGGAGGCATGGGTGGGGGGGGAAGAGGCGGCCGGCCGCGGTGCTGCGGGGTCGGATGGGCACCGCGGCCGGACGTTTCCCGGTCGGGCCTCAGCCCTTGGTGCCGCCCGCGGTGAGGCCGGTCACCAGGTTCTTCTGCACGAGGTAGAAGAACGCGGAGACGGGTATCGCGACGAGCACGGCGGTGGCGGCCATCAGGTGGCGCTGCGCGTCGTGTTCGCTGACGAAGCTCTGCAGGCCGACCGCGAAGGTGTACTTCGTGTCGCTGAGCATGAACGTCGAGGCGAAGGCGACCTCACCGAAGGCGGTGATGAAGCTGTAGAAGCCGGCGACGGCCAGGCCCGGCCGGGCGAGCGGCAGGATCAGCCGGAAGAAGGTGCCGAACGGGGTCAGCCCGTCCACGCGCCCGGCCTCGTCGATCTCGAACGGGATGGTGTCGAAGTAGCCCTTGAGCAGCCACGCGCAGTACGGCACCGCGGTGGAGCAGTACACGAGGACCAGGCCGAGGTAGCTGTCGACGAGCTGAAGGTCGGACAGGATCTGGTACATCGGCACGATCAGGACGGCGATGGGGAACATCTGGGTGACCAGCAGCACCCACATCAGCTTGCGGTAGCCGGGGAAGCGCATCCGCGAGACGGCGTAGCCGGTGGTGGCGGCGACCAGTACGCCGATGACGGTGGTGCCCAGCGAGACGATCAGCGAGCTCTTCAGCCACTCGAAGAAGTTCGTGTGCTGGAGCACGAAGGCGTAGTTGTCGAAGGTCATCTTCGACCAGATGCGCCCGGGGTGCAGGTAGTCGTCCTTGTCCGGGCCGAGGGACAGGTAGACCAGCCAGGCGACCGGGAAGAGCGCGACGAGGCTCGCGACGGTCAGGATGCCGTGGGAGGCGGCGCTCGCGGCACGGCTTCGTTCGCCGCGCCGCCGGGTTCGGGGCGGCTTCGCGGCGGACCCGGTGACCTGCTCGGCGGGCGCGGTGGTCGGCACTGCGGTCGTGCTCATGGTGGCTCCTGCCTCAGATCGCGAGCTGCTGCTCATTGCGGTTCAGCCAGCGGCGGTAGAAGGAGGTGAAGACGATCAGGATGGCCAGCAGCAGGATCCCGTACGCCGCGGACTGCGCGAAGTCGCGCGGCTGCTGCCCGAAGCCGAGGTGGTAGGCCCAGGTGACCAGGATCTGCGCGTCCGGGGCGGTGTTGCCGAAGAGCAGGAAGATCACGGCGAACTGGTTGAAGGTCCAGATGATGCCCAGCAGGACGACGGTGGAGCTGACCGACCTGAGCCCCGGCAGGGTGACGTACCGGAAGCGCTGCCAGGCGCTCGCGCCGTCCATCTCGGCCGCCTCGTAGAGGCTGTTGTCGATGGACTGGAGGCCGCCGAGGAGGGAGACCATCATGAACGGCACCCCGCACCAGGTGTTCACCATGATCGCGGAGAACCGCTGCCAGAAGGTGTCCTCCAGCCACGCGGGCGTCGGCAGGTGCAGCCAGTCGAGGGCCGAGTTGATGATGCCGGCGTCGGCGAGCATGAAGCGCCAGCCGAACACGGTGACGAAGGTGGGCACGGCCCAGGGCAGGACCAGGAGCAGCCGGTAGAAGGTGCGGCCGCGCAGGTTCTGGTTGAGCAGCAGCGCGAGACCGAGCCCGATGAAGAAGTGCAGGCCGACGCAGACCGCCGTCCAGACGATGGTCCAGATGAAGTGCGACCAGAAGCGGTCGTACGCCGTCGGGCCCCACAGGATGTCGGCGTAGTTGTCCAGGCCGATGAACTTGTAGGTGGCCTCGATCTCGTTGACGCCGATGGTGCGCCCGGTGTTGAGGCTGTTGGCGTCGGTGAGGGTGAGGTAGAGGCCGTACCCGAGGGGGTACAGCACGAGGACGCCGATCACGACGGCCACCGGGGCGATCATGGCGTAGGCGTACCAGTACTTCTGGTAACCGTCTCTCAGACGGCGGCCGAGGCCGGGCCGCGGCGTGCGGTCACCGCGGCGCTTGCCGGTCGCACTGTCGATGGTGACTGTCATGGTTCGGCACCTTCGGGAGCATCGGGCTGGGCGGGTCGATCGAGGGCTGCGGCGCGGCGGCCGCCGGGTCCCTCCCCCCCTCAAGCGGGGACCCGGCGGCCGCGCGGACTCACTTGGAGAAGTCCGGCACCAGCTTGGCGATCGCGGCCTCGGCGTCGCCCAGACCCTCGTCCAGGGACTTCTTGCCGCCGGCGATCTGCGGAAGCTGCTCGTCGAGCGGGGTCCACAGGGAGCCGTACTCCGGCAGCGCCGGGCGCGGCTGGGCGGCGGGCAGGACCGTCTGGTAGCCGGCGATGCCCGGGTCGGCCTTGACCTTGTCGGTGTAGGCGTCGTCGCGGGTCGGCAGCGTGGAGTTCTTCAGGGCGATGGTCTCCTGGGACTTCGCCGAGGTCATGAACTTCACGAGCTTCAGCGACGCCTCCTGGTGCGCCTTGTCCGAACCGGCGTAGACCGACAGGTTGTGGCCGCCGGTCGGGGCGCCCGCCTTGCCGGTGGAGCCGGCCGGGACGGTGGCGATGCCGAGGTTGTTCTTGTCCTTGAAGGCGGTGCCCTTGTAGAAGTTGGTGATCTCCCACGGGCCCTGGACGATCGAGGCGACCTTGCCGCTGACGAACGCCTCCTGGATGTGGGCGTAGGCGTCGGCGGTGGTGTCGGCCTTGTGCAGGCCCTTGCCGTCGAAGAGGCTCAGCCAGGTGGCGTACGCCTTCTTCGCCTCGGGCGAGTTGACGGTGATCTTCTTGCCCTCGGCGTCGACCGTGTCGGTGCCCTCGCCGAAGAGGAACGGCTGGCCGTAGTAGCCGGCCGTGGAACCCCAGTAGCCGTCGGCGCCGGTCTTGTCCTTGATGGTGGCGGCGGCCTTCTTCAGGTCGTCCCAGGTCTTGGGGGCCTCGACGCCGGCCTTCTCGAACAGTTCCTTGTTGTAGACGAAGGCGAGGGTGTCGGTGACCAGCGGGACGCCGTAGGTCTTGCCCTCGTACTTGGCCTGCTCGATCAGGTTGGGCTGGAACTTGTCCTGCTCGGCGAGGGCCTCGGTGCCGTCCAGCGGCAGGAAGAAGCCCTTCTTGGCGAAGGCGGGGGTCCAGCCGACCTCGGAGCGCAGCACGTCGGGGGCACCCTTGGAACCGGCGGCCGTGTCGAACTTGTTCTGCGCCTGGTCGAAGGGGACGTTGACGAAGTTGACCTTGATGTCCTTGTTGGCGGCCTCGAACTCCTTGACCAGGGCCTTGTAGGTCGGCGCCTCGTTGGTCGCGTTCGAGGTGTCCCAGTAGGTGATGGTCACCGGTCCGCCGGACTCGCTGTCGCTGTCGCCGTCCCCGCCGCACGCCGTCGCCGCCAGGGCGAGGGACGCCACCAGCGCGGTGGCCGCTATGCCACGCCGCATGAGTTCTCCTTGAGGGTGAAAGCCCGTGTGGTGCAGGGTGCGGGCCCGTCCGCCGCTCCTGCCGCTGCCGACCGCGTCGTTGCTGCCGTCGGGCGACGTGAACGTAACAGCGTTGTAAGCGCGGCGAAAGGTCTTGCAGCAAAAAAGTGCAAGACATCTCCGAAGTTATCCGGGCGTGACCTCCTGGCGACCACCGTGAGACGCTTGTTTACAGGGGTCGAGCGGTATCCGGCCGGTTGTGCAAGACTCTGCAAGCTCTTGCCGCCACTTTCTCGAGGGAGCGCGATGACGCAGCAGCCCGCGCCGGGCCGTCCAACAGGCCGTCCACGGCGCCCGATCGGTGTGCAAGGCGGCGGCCGACAGGTACAGTCCACCCCTGTGACCACACGGCTTGCCGACATCGCCGCCCAGGCGGGGGTGAGCGAAGCGACGGTCAGCCGGGTCCTCAACGGGAAGCCGGGCGTCGCCGCCACCACCCGCCAGTCCGTACTCGCCGCCCTGGACGTGCTGGGCTACGAACGCCCCGTGCGGCTGCGCCAGCGCAGCGAGGGCCTGGTGGGCCTGATCACCCCGGAGCTGGAGAACCCGATATTCCCGGCGCTGGCCCAGGTCATCGGCCAGGCGCTGACCCGCCAGGGGTACACGCCGGTCCTCGCCACCCAGACCCCGGGCGGCTCCACGGAGGACGAGCTGACGGAGATGCTGGTCGACCGCGGGGTGGCCGGCATCATCTACGTCTCCGGACTGCACGCCGACACCACCGCCGACATGCAGCGCTACGAACGGCTGCGCGCCCAGGGCGTGCCCTTCGTCCTCGTCGACGGCTTCTCGTCGAAGGTGCAGGCGCCGTTCATCTCCCCGGACGACCGGGCCGCGATGAGCCTCGCGGTCACGCACCTCGTCTCGCTCGGCCACACCCGGATCGGGCTGGCCCTGGGGCCGAAGCGGTTCGTGCCCGTGCAGCGCAAGATCGAGGGCTTCGTCCGCACCGTCCAGGACCAGCTGGACCTCAGCGCGGAGACCGTGGAGAAGGAGCTCGTCCAGCACTCGCTGTACACCCTGGAGGGCGGCCAGGCGGCGGCCACCGCGCTCATCGCCCGCGACTGCACGGCGGTGGTCTGCGCGAGCGACATGATGGCGCTCGGTGCGATACGGGCGGCCCGGCAGCAGGGGCTCGACGTGCCCAAGGACGTCTCGGTCGTCGGCTTCGACGACTCGCCGCTGATCGCCTTCACCGACCCGCCGCTGACGACCGTCCGCAAGCCGGTCCCCGCGATGGGGCAGGCGGCCGTGCGCACGCTGCTGGAGGAGATCGCCGGGACCCCCGCGCCGCACAGCGAGTTCGTCTTCATGCCGGAGCTGGTGGTCCGCGGCTCGACGGCCTCCGCGCCGGGCGAGCGCAACCGCTCCTGACGTCCGCCTTCCGCGCGGCGGATGCGGGCCACAGCGGACGGGGGGATGATCGGTGGGAGAAGGCTTTTCTGGCAGACTCCATGCCTATGGGTGACGCGACTGTGAGGACTCCGGAGCGCCGTGCAGAGGCCGTTCCGCACCCCGTCACAGAGGAGACGGGGCAGGGGCTCCTGCGCCGCCTCCGTGCGCCGCGCCGCCCCCGGCTGTGGTTCGAGATCCTGCTGATCGCGGTGAGTTACTGGACGTACTCGCTGATCCGCAACGCGGTGCCGGAACAGCGGTCGCAGGCGTTGCGCAACGCCGACTGGATCTGGCGGGTCGAGCAGCAACTGGGCGTCGCCGTCGAGGAGTCGGTGAACCACGCCGTGAACTCGGTGACTTGGCTCATCATCGGCATGAACTACTACTACGCCACGTTGCACTTCGTGGTCACCCTCGGTGTGCTGGTGTGGCTCTACCGCAGCCATCCCGGCCGCTACGCCGCGACCCGTCTCGTCCTCTTCGCGACCACGGGCGTCGCGCTGGTCGGTTACTACCTGTATCCCCTCGCCCCGCCCCGTCTGATGAACGGCGAGCGCTTCATCGACACCGTCATGGTCCACCAGACGTGGGGGTCGATGGCGTCCGGCGACCTGAAGAACATGTCCAACCAGTACGCGGCGATGCCCTCGATGCACATCGGGTGGTCCGTCTGGTGCGGGCTGACGATCTTCGCGCTGGCGTCCGTGCCGTGGGTGAAGGTGCTGGGGCTGCTGTACCCGGCGCTGACGCTGGTGGTGATCGTGGCGACCGCCAACCACTTCTGGCTGGACGCGGTGGGGGGCGTGCTGTGCCTGGCCTTCGGCTACCTGGTGGCGGCGGCCTGGTACGGCAGCCTGCCCTACGCGCTGCCGCGGGTGGCGGCGGCGCGGAGGGGGGCGTGGCTGCCCACGCGGGCGTAGCCGCCGGGCATCACGCGCCCGGCATCACGCGTAGAACAGCTCCTCCACCACCGCGCGTGCCCTGCGCGCCGTGCGGCGGTACTCGTCCAGCATGTCGCCCGCGTGGCCCGGGCCGTGGCCCAGGTAGCGGCCGACCGCGGCCAGCTCGCGCGGGTCGGTGGGGAACGTGTCACCGGCCCGGCCGCGGACCAGCATCACGGCGTTGCGCACCCGCGTCGCCAGCACCCACGCCTCGTCCAGGATCCCGGCGTGCTCCGCGGAGATCAGCCCGGCGCCGGACGCCGCGGCCAGCGCGGCGCGCGTCCGGGTGGTGCGCAGCCCGGCCTCGGTGTGGCCGTGCCGCAACTGGACCAGCTGCACGGTCCACTCCACGTCGGTCAGCCCGCCAGGACCCAGTTTGGCGTGCAGCTTGGGGTCCGCGCCGCGCGGCAGCCGCTCGGATTCCATCCGGGCCTTGAGCCGCCGGATCTCCCGTACGTCGTCCTCGCCGAGTCCGTCGGCCGGGTACCGCAGCGGGTCGACCAGCTCGGTGAACCGCCGCCCCAGGTCGGCGTCGCCGGCCACGAACTCGGCCCGCAGCAGCGCGTGCCGCTCCCAGGCCAGCGACCAGCGCCGGTAGTACGCCTCGTACGACTTCAGCGTCCGCACCAGCGGCCCGGACTTGCCCTCGGGCCGCAGGTCGGCGTCGATCAGCAGCGGCGGGTCGGCGCTCGGCACCTGGAGCAGGCGGCGCAGCTCGGCGACGACCTTGTTGGCCGCCTCCCCGGCCTCCCGCTCGTCGACGCCCTCGCGGGGCTCGTGCACGAACAGCACGTCCGCGTCCGAGCCGTAGCCCAGCTCGTGGCCGCCGAAGCGGCCCATGCCGATGATCGCGAACCGGGTCGGCAGCGTGTCGCCCCAGCCTTCCCGCACGACCGCCCGCAGCGTCCCCGCCAGCGTCGCCGCCGTCAGGTCGGAGACCGCGTCGCCCACCAGGTCCACCAGGGCGCCCTGGTCGGCCTCGACGGGCTGCGCCTCGGTGCCGTAGGAGCCGACGATGTCCGCGGCGGCCGTACGGAACAGCTCCCTGCGCCGCACCCCGCGGGCCGCGGTGACCGCCTGTTCGCCGCCGTCGGCGCGCCGGACCGCGGCCAGTATCTCCTGCTCCAGCTGGGGGCGCCCGCGCGGCGCCAGGCCGCCGGTGGCGCCGTCGCCGAGCAGCGCGACCGCCTCGGGGGCCCGCATCAGCAGGTCGGGGGCGAGCCGGCCGGCGGAGAGCACGCGGGCGAGGTTCTCGGCGGCCGCGCCCTCGTCCCGCAGCAGTCTGAGGTACCAGGGGGTCTTGCCGAGGGCGTCGGAGACCTTGCGGAAGTTGAGCAGGCCCGCGTCCGGGTCGGCGGAGTCCGCGAACCAGCCGAGGAGCACGGGCAGCAGCGTGCGCTGGATGGCCGCCTTGCGGGTGACGCCGGAGGCCAGCGCCTCCAGGTGCCGCAGCGCGGCGGCCGGGTCGGCGTACCCGAGGGCGACCATCCGTTCCCGGGCCGCCTCGGGGCTGAGCCGGGCCTCGCCGGGGGCGAGCTGGGCGACGGCGTCGAGCAGCGGCCGGTAGAACAGCTTCTCGTGCAGCCGCCGCACCACGGAGGCGTGCCGCTTCCAGGCGCGCTGCAACCCGGCCACCGGGTCGGTGCGCAGACCCAGGGAGCGGCCGAGGCGGCGCAGGTCGGCCGGGTCCTCGGGCACCAGGTGGGTGCGGCGCAGGCGGTGCAGCTGGATGCGGTGCTCCATGGAGCGCAGGAAGCGGTACGCCTCGTCGAGCTGGGCGGCGTCCGCGCGGCCCACGTACCCGCCCGCGGCGAGCGCCTCCAGGGCGTCCAGCGTCGTACCGCTGTGCAGGGAGGTGTCGGACCGCCCGTGCACCAGCTGGAGCAGCTGCACGGCGAACTCGACGTCCCGCAGGCCGCCGGGGCCGAGCTTGAGCTGGCGGTCGACCTCCGCGGCGGGGATGTTCTCCACCACCCGGCGGCGCATCTTCTGCACGTCGGGGACGAAGTTCTCGCGGTCGGCGGCCTGCCACACCAGGGGCTGGAGGGCGGCCACGTACTCGGCGCCCAGGCCGGGGTCGCCGGCCACCGGGCGGGCCTTGAGCAGCGCCTGGAACTCCCAGGTCTTGGCCCACCGCTGGTAGTAGGCGACGTGGCTGCTGAGGGTCCGCACCAGCGGGCCGTTGCGGCCCTCGGGGCGCAGGTTGGCGTCGACGGGCCAGATGGAGCCCTCGACGGTCGTCTCGGAGCAGATCCGCATCATGTGCGAGGCCAGCGAGGTCGCGGCCCGCAGCGCCTTGGTCTCGTCGGCGTCGCCGGCCGCCTCGCCCACGAAGATGACGTCCACGTCGGAGACGTAGTTCAGCTCGTGGCCGCCGCACTTGCCCATCGCGACCACGGCCAGCCGGCACAGCGCGGCGTCCCCGGGCGCAGCCTCCTCGGCGATGGCCAGGGCGGCGCGCAGGGTGGCGGTGGCGAGGTCGGCCAGCTCGGCGGCGGTCTCGGCGAGGTCGATGGTGCCGCACACGTCGCGGGCGGCGATGGAGAGCAGGCAGCGCCGGTAGGCGACGCGCAGCGCGACGGGGTCGGTGGCCTCGGCCAGGCCGCGCTCGAACTCCTCGACGCCGGGGTGCAGGTCGCGGGGCTCGTAGGTGACCAGGGCCTGCCAGTCGCCGGCGTGCCGGGCCAGGTGGTCGGCGAGGGCCTCGGAGGCGCCGAGCACGCCGAGGAGCCGGTCGCGCAGCGGCTTGGCCGCCACCAGGGTGTCCAGCAGCTCCCGGCGGGCGGTGGGGTCGGGCTGTGCCTCCAGGAGCCGGACCAGGCCGTGCAGGGCGAGGTCGGGGTCGGCGGTGGCGCCCAGCGCCTCCAGGAGCACGGGGTCGGAGCGGACCTCGGTCAGCTCCGCGCCGTCCAGCAGCTCCTCGGCGGCCGAGGGGTCGGTGAAGCCGTGCCGGAGCAGCCGTGTGAAGGTACTGCTCCTGCGCCCCGGCGCCGTCATCTCGGCCTCCTGTCGGACCTGCTGGGATCAAGGTCGTACGGCCCGAGCGTAACCGGACTGCGACGGCACGGCACCGAACGGACCGCGTCCCCGCCGGGAAGCCGTTAGCTTGAGAGGCACCGCGGTCGGCGCCCGAGCCGGCACGGAAGCCGAAGGAGTCATGCCATGGACTTCACCCTCGAGGTCGTTCCGCTGCCCGTGAGTGACATCGACCGGGCCCGGGACTTCTACCGGGACAAGGTCGGCTTCCACGTCGACATCGACCAGGAGGTCATGCCGGGGATGCGCATCGTCCAGCTGACGCCCCCGGGCTCGGGCTGCTCGATCGCCCTCGGTGACGCCATCTGGGACATGGCGCAGGGGCAGACCCGGCCGGAGCCCGGTTCGTACCAGGGCCTCCAGCTGTGCGTCGCCGACATCAAGGCGGCCCACGCGGAGCTGTCCGGGCGGGGCCTGGACGTCTCCGAGCCGGTGCAGTACGCCCCGGACGACGGCGCGACCTTCATGTACTTCAAGGACCCGGACGGAAACGGCTGGGCGGTCCAGGAGTACCGGCGCCGGGTGGCGGAGCCGCTGCACAAGGTGCTGTCGGACCAGCAGCGCCAGGGCTGACGGGTGCCGTACCGCCGTCTCAGCCGGTCTCCCGCCAGCGGTTGGTGACCGGCAGGCGGCGGTCCTTGCCGAAGCCCTTGGCCGAGATCTTGGTCCCCGGCGGGTACTGCCGCCGCTTGTACTCCGCGGTGTCCACCATGCGCAGCGTCCGTGTCACCAGGTCGCGGTCGTACCCGGCGGCGACGATCTCGTCCGCGCCCCGGTCCCGGTCGACGTACAGGTCGAGGATGGCGTCCAGCACGGCGTAGTCCGGCAGCGAGTCCGTGTCGACCTGGCCGGGGCGCAGCTCCGCGCTGGGCGGCTTGGTGATCGAGTTCTCCGGGATCGGCGGGGTCTGCCCGCGGGCCTCGGCCGCGCGGTTGCGCCATTCGGCGAGGCGGAAGACCGACGTCTTGTACACGTCCTTGATGGGCCCGTACGCGCCCACCGAGTCGCCGTACAGCGTCGAGTAGCCCACCGCCAGCTCCGACTTGTTGCCGGGCGCCAGCACCAGGTGGCCCTCCTGGTTGGAGAGCGCCATGAGCAGCGTGCCGCGCAGCCGGGACTGGAGGTTCTCCTCGGCCAGGCCGGTCAGTCCCAGCGCGCCCATGTAGGCGTCGAACATGGGTGCGATGGCGACGGTCCGGTAGTGCAGGCCGGTGCGCCGGGCCAGTTCGGCCGCGTCGTCCTTGGAGTGCTCGGAGGAGTACCTGGACGGCATCGACACGCCGTACACGTGCTCGGCGCCCAGCGCGTCGCAGGCGATCGCCGCGACCAGCGCGGAGTCGATGCCGCCGGAGAGGCCGATCAGCACGGAGCGGAAGCCGTTCTTGGTGATGTACGCGCGCAGCCCGGCGACCAGCGCCGAGTAGACCTCCTCGTCGTCGTCCAGCGGCTCGGCGCGGCCGCCGGACAGCGCGGCCCCGTCGGCCGGTACCGGTTCCCCGGACAGCACGACCCGCTGGATGCGCAGACCGTCGTCCACCACGCCGGTGGGCGCCTCCGGTTCGGCGGCCGGCAGGTCGAGGTCCAGGACCACGCACTCCTCGGTGAACTGCGGGGCGCGGGCCACGACCGCCCCGTCCCGGTCGACGACGATCGAGTCGCCGTCGAAGACCAGCTCGTCCTGCCCGCCGGTCATGGCCAGGTAGGCGGTGGTGCACCCGGCCTCCTGGGCACGCTTGCGCACCAGCTCCAGCCGGGTGTCGTCCTTGTCGCGCTCGTACGGGGAGGCGTTGACGGAGAGCAGCAGGCCGGCCCGTGCCGAACGGGCGGCGGGCACCCGGCCGCCGTCCTGCCACAGGTCCTCGCAGATGGCCAGCGCCACATCGACGCCGCGCACCCGGACCACGGGCATGGTGTCGCCGGGGACGAAGTAGCGGAACTCGTCGAAGACGCCGTAGTTCGGCAGGTGGTGCTTGGCGAAGGTGAGCGCCACCTCGCCGCCGTACAGCACCGCCGCCGCGTTCTGCGGGGCGCCGGCCGGCTGGCCGTACTTCGGCTGGGCGGTCGCCGAGCGGTCCAGGTAGCCGACGACCACCGGAAGGCCGCCGAGGCCCTCCTCGGCGAGGCGCGCCGCGAGGGCGCGCAGGGCGGTGCGGGACGCCTCCACGAACGACGACCTGAGGGCCAGGTCCTCGACGGGATACCCGGTCAGCACCATCTCGGGGAACGCCACCAGGTGGGCTCCCCGGTCGGCGGAGTGCCGGGTCCAGCGCAGGACCGCCGCCGCGTTCGCGTCGAGGTCGCCGACGGTGGAGTCGATCTGGTTCAGGCCGAGTCGTAGTCGAGGCACCCGCCCAGTGTAATCGTCAGAACGACACAATGGGGTGACGTACCGGTGTCGGCCTCATGTCGGGGGCTGCCTCATGTCCGGGGTTTCGCGCTCACGCCCCGGGACTTCGCGCTCACATCCGGGGTTTCCCGCCCCGCTCCGCCAGCAGGTCCGCCATCAGCCGGATCTCCGACTCCTGCGATGCCACCATCCCGTCGGCCAGGCGCTTCTCCACGCCGACGGTGCACTTCTCGACGCACCCCTGGGCCATGTGGACGCCGCCCTTGTGGTGCTCGGTCATCAGCTGGAGGTAGAAGACCTCGGCCCGTTTGCCGTTCAGCGTGCCGAGCTTCTCCATCTCGGCGTCGGTGGCCATCCCCGGCATCAGGGAGCCCTCACCGGCCGACGGCGCCCCGCCCATCCCCATCCAGCTCATCGGCGGGTCGGACGACACCTTCGGCAGCCCCCACAGGTCGAGCCAGCCGATCATCATGCCCCGCTGGTTGGCCTGGGTCTGCGCGATGTCGTACGCGAGCCGCCGCACCTCCTCGTCGTCGGTGCGGTCGCGCACGATGTACGACATCTCCACGGCCTGCTGGTGATGGACCGACATGTCCCGCGCGAACCCCGCGTCCGCGGAGTCGGCGGACGGCACCCGGCTCGCCCCGTCGTCGCCCGCGACGGCGTAGGTGATCCCGCCGGCCGCGACGAGGACCGCGGCGGCGGCCCCCGCGGTCCAGCCGGCCCGTTTCGGCGTCACTGGGAGAGTCCGCCGGTGCACGCGGCCCCCGGCTCGGGGGTCTGCTCGCCCTGGACGAACTTCTCGAGGAACTTGTCCACGTTCGGGTCGTCGGCGCCGGTCACCGTGCGCTGGTGGCCCCAGGCGGTGAGCATGATCGGGTCCTGCTGCTTCTCGTCCGGGCTCATCAGCGAGTACGGCGTCTTCTTGACCTTGGCGGCCAGCTTCTCCACGTCGGCCTTCGGGGCCGCGTCGGTGTACGTCACCCACACCGCTCCGTGCTCCAGCGAGTGCACGGCGTTCTCGTTGTTCAGCGGCTTGGTGTAGACGTCGCCGTTGCAGTTCATCCAGACCTGGTTGTGGTCGCCGCCGACCGGGGGGTCCACGGGGTAGGTGACCTTCTTGGTGACGTGGTTGCGGGCGAGGTCGCCCTTCCAGGTCTTCACGCCGTCCTCGCCGGTGACGAACTTGCCGGAGGTCTTGCCGTCGGACGCGGTGTCGTCGGAGGAGTCGTCGGACTGTCCCCGGACGAGGAAGACGCCGCCGACGACGAGACCGGCGACCACCACGGTGCTGACCGCGATCGTCAGGATCCGCCTCCGGCGCTCACGCGCCTCCTCGGCACGCCGCATCTCGGCTATGCGGGCCTGTCGCGCCGTGTTGCTGTTCTTCTTCGCGGAACCCATGGGGTGCAGCCCTTCTGGGAAGTCTTCTGCCGTCGAGCGGGGTGGCCGGGTCCGCTGATCGTAAGGGTGGAAGGCCGCTCCTTCGTAGGGAGATCACAGGATCCGCCCCGGCCGGATCCCCGGAATGGCCCGATCGAACAGGTGGCCTCTACGCTGCGGTCATGGGGCGGGCCGGCCGGCCGGGGTCCGCAACGCGTTCGAAACGGCGCTGTGGTGTGATGCTCGGGTGCGGGGCCGCCTCCCGCCGTACCGGAGACAGGCGGCCTGACCAGCGAGGATGGGGATGCGGAAGATGGACAAGCAGCAGGAGTTCGTGATCCGGACGCTGGAGGAGCGCGACATCCGGTTCGTACGCCTTTGGTTCACGGACGTGCTGGGCTTCCTCAAGTCCGTCGCCGTGGCCCCCGCCGAGCTGGAGCAGGCCTTCGACGAGGGCATCGGCTTCGACGGCTCGGCCATCGAGGGCTTCGCCCGGGTGTACGAGTCCGACATGATCGCCAAGCCCGACCCGTCGACCTTCCAGGTCCTGCCCTGGCGCGCGGAGGCCCCCGGCACGGCCCGCATGTTCTGCGACATCCTCATGCCGGACGGTTCCCCGTCCTTCGCGGACCCGCGCTACGTCCTCAAGCGCGCCCTGGCCCGCACCTCCGACCTGGGCTTCACCTTCTACACCCACCCGGAGATCGAGTTCTTCCTGCTGAAGGACAAGCCGGTCGACGGCTCGATCCCCACCCCCGCCGACAACTCCGGCTACTTCGACCACACCCCGCAGAACATCGGCATGGACTTCCGCCGCCAGGCGATCACGATGCTGGAGTCGATGGGCATCTCGGTGGAGTTCTCCCACCACGAGGGCGCGCCGGGCCAGCAGGAGATCGACCTCCGCTACGCGGACGCGCTGTCGACGGCGGACAACATCATGACGTTCCGCCTGGTCATGAAGCAGGTCGCGCTGGAGCAGGGCCTCCAGGCCACCTTCATGCCGAAGCCGTTCTCCGAATACCCGGGCTCGGGCATGCACTCGCACCTTTCGCTGTTCGAGGGCGACCGCAACGCGTTCTACGAGTCCGGCGCGGAGTACCAGCTCTCCAAGGTCGGCCGCTCGTTCATCGCGGGCCTGCTGCGGCACGCGGCGGAGATCTCGGCGGTCACCAACCAGTGGGTGAACTCGTACAAGCGCATCTGGGGCGGCTCCGAGCGCACGGCCGGCGCGGGCGGCGAGGCCCCCTCCTACATCTGCTGGGGCCACAACAACCGCTCGGCCCTGGTCCGCGTCCCCATGTACAAGCCCGGCAAGACCGGCTCGGCCCGCGTCGAGGTCCGCTCCATCGACTCCGGCGCCAACCCGTACCTCACCTACGCCGTCCTGCTGGCCGCCGGCCTCAAGGGCATCGAGGAGGGCTACGAACTCCCGCCGGGCGCGGAGGACGACGTCTGGGCCCTCTCCGACGCGGAACGCCGCGCCCTGGGCATCGAGCCCCTCCCCCAGAACCTCGGCGAGGCCCTCGCCCTGATGGAACGCAGCGACCTGGTCGCCGAGACGCTCGGTGAACACGTCTTCGACTTCTTCCTGCGCAACAAGAAGTCGGAGTGGGAGGAGTACCGCTCGCAGGTGACGGCGTTCGAGCTGCGGAAGTCGCTGCCGGTGCTGTAGCGGCGACTCAGCCCCAGGTCGGGGACCTGGGGCTGAGCTGCTTCGGCTGTTCCGCTCACAGGGTGAGCAGGGCGCGGCCGGCGGCCCTGGGGTCGGCCAGGGGTCTGAGGGCGAGGCGGACCAGGGCGAGCGGGTTGTCGTCACCGGCTACGCGGTTGGCGCTCAGCTCGCCGCACGAGGCGCACTGGTGGATGATCACCCACTCGCCGTCGGCCCGGACCGACATGCCCAGCGCCTCCATCCGCCCACGGCAGTCCGCGGCGCGGTCGCCCGGGATCCTCCGGTCGACGTGCAGGCTGGCCAGGCAGTTCGGGCAGTGGTTGCGGTGCGCGGTGCCGGGTGCGGCCAGGGAGACGTCCAGCCGGCAGGACACACAGCGGAAGCCGCCGGCGCGATGGCCGCCCTGGCCGTGCAGGACGTCCTTGTGCCGCTGCGGGCGGCGCCGCCCACGACTGCTGTTGCTGTCGCGGTTCTTGCGGTTGTTGCGTGACACGGTGGTGTGCTCCCTTCCTGTCGGGCGGTCAGAGAGTTCCGAACGCTTCGAGCGGGAAAGGCGGTTGTGCCAGCGGGCGGACCGCCATGCGCATCAGGATGAGCTGGTTGTCGTCCACGCAGACCGGGGTGGAGGTCAGCTCGTCGCAGCGTACGCAGCGGTGGATCACCATCCAGTCACCGGTGCGGAGCACGGCGATGGCGATCGGGGACATCCGGCCCTCGCAGTCACTCGGACCGCCCTCGACATGGTCGACGACGTGCCGGGAGTGCAGGCAGGACGGGCAGTGGTTGCGCGGCACGCCGTCGGCGGCGTACGCGGACACGGTCAGCCCGCACCACGCGCAGGCGAAGGTGCTGAGGCCGAGAGTGTTGTTGTTGGTGGTGGTGTGGCTGGACACCCGGGTGCTCCTTGCTGGGAGATTGGCCAAGACAGCAAGAGCAGGCCGAGTGGCCTCGTCGGAAGGCAGCCCGATGAGCCGTCAGGACGGCGGAAGGGCAGGTCGGAACACCGGAGGAAACGTCCGGCAGCCACCCGGAGAAACGGATGACGGAAGGCAGCGGACGGTTACGCGGTGCGGCGAGGCGCACTCGGCGCGGGCCGGAACATAAAACACCCATTTCCAGGGCACACTGGCCCAGAACGAATCAGAACGACCTGCTGAGGCTAACAGGGCGCCTTCCAGAGGTGCCACACATTAATTCGACGTGGCGCGTTCATCAGTGTGCGAATGTGGTCAGGGAAAGAGCCCGTCCCTTCACGCTTCCCACCGGTCGTGCGACTCTCCGGGGCCGGGTATGCGCGCGGTCGGACCGGTGCGCCGCCGCCACGCCCCTCCCGTGCGACCTTGCTATGAACGGTGTGCAGGTACGACGGATTTTTGGGGCTCAGGGCCCCACGGCGGCAGACGGGTGGGGCGTTCACCCCGTGCTTTGATCGGTGCCGAGTTGTACCGCTCCCCCATTTTCGTCGGCACGAAAGGTAAGACCTGCCATGAACCTCGTCCCCCAGGTCGAAACGGCTGAGATCTCCGACGCGGCCCTTGACCAGGTGTCCGGCGGCAACATCGCCATCGGCGCGGCCCTTATAGCGGGCGACGGCCAGTTCGGCGCCGGCCTCCACGCGGAGTCCGGCTGCCTCGGCCTCACCACCGGCGTCGGCGCCTCCGCGATCCACGGCGACGCGCACACGACGGTGGCCTGAGCCCCCCGACCTACGCGCGCGGGCCCCGGATCATCGCGTCCGGGGCCGCCTCACGGCGGGGGCTTCTCTGCATTCCAAGAGGTTGTGATTTCCAGCCTGGCCCATCGTTGGCGCTCCACCGCCTCACTGGTGCTCCCGCAAGGGTCCGGCGCCTCCCGGGGGCGGTGGGCCTGCTCCCGACTGCTTCCCAGGCGTTGGTGGCCCCGCCCCCGCTGTGCACCCTTCGGCGGGGGCTCACTCGTGTTCAGTGTTCCCAGGTGTCCGGCCCCCGCCCCGCCACTCGATCAGCGCCGAGCCGGCCACGTCCAGACCGTCCCAGCCCTCCAGGCGGGCGCTCTGGATGAAGGCTGTCAGGTCGCGCAGCGAGTAGGCGGTGCCCAGGATCGTGCCGTCGATCCGGACGCAGCGGCCGCCGGTCTCAGTGGGCGGGTACACGACGACGGGTGGGTTGCTGGCCATGGTCCCAGCGTGCCCCCGTGATCGGGCATCGGGGGGATGCGCGGTGAGGGCTCCCTACGGGCGAGACGTGGCCGCTCTTCTGCTGGGCCGACCGTGTGGTCAGCCCTGGTGCATCTCCACGGCGGCTTCGAGGACCAGGTGCCACGGGTACTCGCTGGGGTGGCCCTGGCCCGGCTGGTTCGGCTGGAAGCCGTCCTCTCCATAGAGGACGCGTACGCCCATCGCGCGCAGCTCGCTGACGCTGCGCTCGAACTGGCGGTGCTGCACGTACGCGGCGTTGACGCACGGCATGGTCACGGTGGGGATGCGCTTGCCGATGCCTTCGGCGACTACGCCCACCACGAAGTCGTGGGTCATGCCGAGGGCCCACGAGTTCACCGTGTTGAAGGTGGCCGGGGCGAGAGCGATGACGTCGGCCTTCGGCCACACGTCCGGCGTCCCGGGCATCTTGTACTCGCTGCGGACCGGGTGGCCCGTGAGCCGCTCCAGCTCGGTCAGTTGCGGTGCGAGCCAGCGAGCGGCGGTCGGTGTGAGCCCGAGGCACACGTCGAAGCCGCGGTGCTGCGCGTCCGTGATGACGCCGGCGACGTCGGCGACGGGCGGGGCGGCCGAACCGAACAGGTACAGGACGGGTGTGGTCATGCAGTCCATCGGATCACACAACCGCTTCCGCTCACGGATGAGTCGGGAGCGGAAGCGGTGCCCCGCCCGAAGGGCGGGGGTACTGTTCCGAGTGGCTGCTTGGAACGGAGACCAGTATGCATTCACTGGACGACAACCACACGGGCGCCCGCATCAAGGAGCAGCGCAGACTCGCCAGGCTGACACAGCGCCAGCTCGCCGACCTGCTGCCGTACTCCTACAGTCTGCTCAACCAGGTGGAATGCGCGGCCCGACCTGCGACAGCCGACTTCGTCGCGGCTGTGGCGCAGGCCCTGAACATCGACGTCACGGTCCTGACCGGCCAGCCGTACGTGTCTGAATTGCAGCGTGACCGGCTCGCCGAACTGGTCCGGCCCATCCGAGAGGCGCTGGACCTCTACGACCTGGGCTCGAACCCGGACTTGACCGTACGACCGGCCGACGAGCTGATCGCCGGCGCAGAGCGCATGTGCGCGGACGTACGAGCAACGCACCTTCGGGCCGCCGCCCGGAAGCTGCCGGGCCTCATGGCGGAACTGACGCACGCCGCCTGGTCGTCGCCGTCCACCGAGTTGTGGCAGGCCCTCGCGTCGACCTACCGCACCGCCCACGACATCAGCATCAAGCTCGGGTACTACGACCTCTCCTCCGTGGCGTTGGACCGCATGGACTGGGCGGCCGAGCGCGCCTCCGATCCGTGTCTGGCCGCCGTCCGCCAGTACATGCGTGCCTTGGTCTACTTCCGCGAGGGCGAGTACCGGATCGGGAAGCGCCTGGTCGCCTCCGGGCACGGCATCGTCGGCCAGGCGGAGCAGACGCGGGAGGCTCTGGCGGTCACCGGGCAGCTGCACCTGGGGGCGTCGGTCCTCTCCGCGCGGGCGGCGGACCATGCGGCCGTGGACCTCCACATCGGGGAGGCCCGCCGGATCGCCAAGCGCATCGGTGACGCCGGCGATGTGCACTGGCTCAGCTTCGGGCCGGCCAACGTGGCGCTGCACAAGATGTCCGCCGCAGTCGAGATGCGCCGCTACGACGACGCGCTGAAGCAGGCGAGGAAGATCAAGCTTCCGGCGCAGCTGGCGACGTCCCGCCGCGCGCACTTCCTGGTAGACAAGGCCCGCACAGAGGTGGAGACCGGTCACACCGACGGGGCATTGAAGTCGCTGGTCGAAGCGCGGCGGCTGGCGCCCGAGCAGACCCGCTACCACCCGGCCGCCCGGGAGACGATCACGGGCTTGGTGCACCTGTCGCGCCGGACGCCCGACACGTTGTCGCACATGGCGGCCTGGGTCGGTCTGTAGACGCTCACACCGCGCTCACAGATCTGTGAGCGTTCCGCCCTTCCCGGAGGGTCACGCTGTACTCACACCAAGTTAACGACGGTGTGAGGACGGCGCGATGACTCACCGCTGGAAATCCGAACAGCAGGTCCTTCGCAGCCGCGCCCCAGCAGTCGTTACCTGGTGCGCCCCGGCAGCCGCGCGAACGACTCCGGGGCCGGCCAACGCTGCGAAGGAGCGTCGACATGAGGAACGCTACAGCCCCGCGAACGCCCGGCGTCAAGATGACCCTGCACG
Source organism: Streptomyces sp. NPDC058985 (assembly GCF_042740985.1). Lineage (NCBI taxonomy): Bacteria > Bacillati > Actinomycetota > Actinomycetes > Kitasatosporales > Streptomycetaceae > Streptomyces > Streptomyces sp. NPDC058985. The sequence continues at coordinate 47,616 of NZ_JBHYJX010000023.1, forward strand.
TGTACCGGGTCAACCAGGACGGCGCGGTCACCGAGGACTGCGGCACGGTGAACGTGAGGGGCGGCAAGATGCCGCCGCCCCTGCGGGACGTCTACCCGCCGTGCGGCTGCCACCGCCACCGCGCGGAGCGGGCGGCCACCCGGTGAGCGCCACAGAGCAGAGCAGCGCCCCCGTCGACCTGGAGGCCATGCGCAGGTCCGTGCGAGCGGTCCTCCTGCCCGACGGCGGAAGCCCCATAGAGGTGGAGGCGGAGGACGCTGCAATGGCGGTGATCGAAGAACTCCGCAGCCACCTGGAACGGCTGATCCCCGACGTGGAGTCCAGGGCCGACAAGGCGTCGGGCAGCATCGCCCGGTACTGCACCCTCGCCTGCGTCGGAGAGGCCCGCGGCAAGCTCCGCGCACAGCCGCTGCCGCGCCCCGGCGGGCCCCTCGGATACGCCAGACGCCTCGCCCGGGTCCTGACCGCCCTCTGCGACCACCACGAGCGGATGGACGGCGAGTCCAAGTGACGGCCGAGGTGCACGTCTGCCAGCACTGCGACGAACCGATCACCGATCCGGACGACGCGGTCCTCGTCGCTCAGGAGGCCGACAACTCCGGGCCCGGCTGGAACGTGTGGGCGCACAGTGCTCACGTCGGCCCGCTGGAGATGCGCCCGGTGGCCGTCCGCGTCATGGCCCGCATCCTGCTCGCGCGGGTCTTCCCCCGGGGCGGCTGACCGCGCCCCGCCAGCCTCGGCGTACGGGGCCCCACGGCGACCGTCGGGTCAGGGTCGCACCCATGAACGCCCGTCCCGTCGGAGGTCCGCAAGCCTCCGGAGGGGCGGATGCCGAGAACCCCCGCCCCAGATCCCCGAACCCTGGACAGGTCGAGCCCTGGGGCGGGGTGCACAACGGCCGGAGACCGCTTCTCCATCATCAGATCAGTGGAGGTCAGTGAATGAGGAATCTGTACGAGTTGCCGGTGGCCGACGCGCCCACCAGGAAGTGGTGCGGAGGCAACCTCGGAGGCGACAACGAGACCTGCATGACCACCGCGCCGCTGGCGGGCGTGGTGGATGCGTTCGCCGTCGGCGACTCCAAGTCCGAGGCGAAGGGCAGCGAGCTGCGCATGACCGGGGCGGAGCTCGACTCGTTCGCCATCGAGTGGATCCGGAACCGGGGCCTGGCGCTCTAGGCAGACCGCTCTCTCACCCTCCTCACCACGGGCCGCTCCAGCGCGCGGGGCGGCCCACTTCCGGAAGGTCCCCATGACCGCTACCGCACCCGAACGGTTGAGCCTGACCAGCCAGACGTGGACTGGCCACTGGCACGGCTTCGGCCCCTGGACCGGCTCACCCGAGACCTACTTCAAAGAGGGCAACCGGCGGCCCGCCCACGATGTCCTGCCCGACGCCGGTGCGTCCTGCGCTGACCGGTACCGGGAGGCCGCCGGCGAGTTCACCAACGGTGCCCTCCCCCCGCTGATGACCGGGCACTGGCTGCTGAAGCGCGGACAGGCCACGAAGGCCCGTACCTGGGCGGATGTCGGTGACGCGACAGCTTGGCTGAAGCAGCAGTACATCGGCAGTCCGCCCTTCGAGCGGGCTGATGGTCTGCGAGCGTACGCGGGCCTCGACGTCAAGCTCGCCTACGTCCGCAACGTCCTCCCCCGAGGTGTTGACGTCTCCTGGGTTCACTACACGCCGTCTCGCACCCTCTTCGCCGTCCAGGTCGTGTGCTGCCCGAACTTGCACCACCCAGACCTTGCCTGCCCGCTACCCCCTCATGATCTGTGAGGAGACACCATGTCGCTTCGCTTACTGCTTCCTCCCAACGGAGTAGCTGACCTCCTGGCCGCCTGGCCCGACCAGCCCCGTGTGTACGACCGGGGACGGACCGAGGTGGACGAGGCCATGAGCCTGGAATCCTTCAACGAACTGGTCGACACCGGCTGTGCGCCTCCTGGTGAGATCGCCGTGATCAAGGCCGGGCCCTCCAACCGGACCGCGTTCCTCACGGACGGCCGCACCGACCCTTCCAAGTTGAGCCGACTGCGCGTTCAGGGCTACACGATCCGGTTCGGGAACATGCAGCGCTGGTTGCCCGCCTTCCACCGCATCTCCCAGGGCATTCAGCGCGAGACGGGCTACTCGAACTACATGCACGCCTTCCTCACCCCGGGGCGGGAGCAAGGACTGCTCCACCACTGGGACCAACAGATGGCCGTCATCGTGCAGGTGGCCGGCACCAAGACCTGGCAGCTGTGGAAGCCGCCCATCGAGTCTCCGATGCGCGGGTACAACGAGTCGTTCCGCGTCTGGCGCGAGGAGTACATCGCCGCCTGGGAGGCCGCAGGGCCGGATCTGACTGTCGAGCTGACGGCTGGACAGACCCTGATCCTGCCACGTGGCTGGGTCCACAACCCGCACGCCCTGCATCACGACGAAGCCAGCCTTCACCTGACCTTCGCCATACGGGAGCGCACCCCGCTCTGGCTCGCTGAACAGCTCATCGCACGGGCGATCGAAGAGCCAGAATTCCGGCGTGTTCTCCTGCCCGCGGAACTGGAGCCCCCGGTTCTCGCTGAGCGGCTGGGGGAGACGACACGTGCTCTCATGTCGCTCCTTGGCGCACTGGACATGACCGAGATGGCGAACCGAGTACGTAAGGCGGCTGTGACCGAGCTGGAGTACACGACCTGACCGAACGCGGCGGGCACCCGTGCCGGCCCCGCTCGTCTGCTCCCTCCGTGGAAGATGAGCGGGGCCTTCCCGTGCCAGCCGTTGATGAGCACGGTCACCCGCGTTTCGAGGACGACAGCGATCCGCATCAGCTCGCTGTAGCGGGGGTTGACTTCTCCGCGTTCGATGCGCTGGAGATTACTCCGGCTGAGGCCGGTCGTCTCGCAGAACCTTGTCCGCCCTCTCCAGCTACTCCCGCTGGGGAATCCTTACCACCCCCGACCTTGTAGACGAGGTCCTCTCCGTACCCGACCGCCGCCCCGAATTCGGCCGCCCGCATGTCCGCCGCCTCGCGGCGCAGTTTCAGTTGGCGTCCCACCGCGGTGATGACGGCCCCACCCCATGCGTCGTCCGGGTCGACCTCCCAACCCGACTCGTCCGCCTTGCCGTCTGCCGACATCCGCACCCCACCGTCGTACGCGTCGTATCGCGACCGGCATCACGGTAGGGGCCGCAAACCATGCCGTGGCGCCGGAACGGATCTCCGCCCGCGCCAACGGGTGACACGACGGGCGACGACCCGACACAGTCAACTCGGTCCCCAACGGCCCTCACCAGCACGGAGCTGGTCGTTCCGGAGGAGTTCTTCTCCTACAGGGCGCTTGACGAGGTGGAGCCGGTGGATTCGCCCCTCGGCACGCGCCTGATACGGTTCGGTTCTTTCGGACTGGGAACCTCAATGTACTTCGATGAGGCTTCGCAAGAAGTGCTGCATGGGCTGACTCCTCAAGACGTCGCAATGGTGAACACGTCACCGTCTCACTTCACTCAAGGCATTGTCCGACTGAGTGAGATTTTCCCGTTCTACGGTGAAGAATCCGATGTAGACGAGTGGGAAGCCGCGGCCAAAGGTGTCGAGGACATCATTCGGGAGGTAGACACGCGCGCGTATTACGAGGGCGCCTACTGGTATGAATTTCGATGGGACGTCTCGATCGGGGATTTCCACGAGTAACACAGTGCCTGCCCAGCCCGGCCCTGTTTGGTCCTCGCCGAGCAGGCGCCCCTACTGCCGCGACAGTGCAGCCGGATCGATGGCGAGCGGGAACGGGGCGTCCAGGCGGGTGGTCGCTCCCGCCAGGGCCGTGGCCTGCTCTGCATAGCGGCCGCCCTGCAGTTCGTAGGTCACGAGCATGGGGGCGGGGTCGAACTCCAGTCGCCAGAAGTGCGGGATGGCGGCCTCCGCGTAGAGCATCGGCTTGACCTTGCGGTCCACGGTGCTGTTGCCGGGCGATACGAGTTCGATGACGAGCTGCACGGCCTCGACGTCGACGGTGACAGGGTCGTCAGCGGTCGCGCCCGCGTCGGCCACCACCAGGTCGGGCACGACCAGCCCGGACGGCAGGACCACGTTGACGCCTTCCAGGATCTCCACGGGCGCGCCCGCGGCCCGGGCAGCGGCGTCCAGGGCGAGATGAAGGCGGAACGAGGCGCGCTGGTGACGAACGCCCGGAGCGGGGGACATCAACAGGGACTCCCCGAGGAGCTCGTAGCGGGTCGTTCGGTCTTCGGGCAGGGCCAGGACATCGGCGACGGTCCACGGCCCGGTGTGATCGAGGGCAACACTCATTCCCTTTCACCTCCTCGTCCGACCGGACAGTCTCGGTGCGAGCTTCCCAGGCCGTACACGGTCAGCATACGGGCGCCGGGCCGCGCGGGCGCCTGGTTCCGCTGCCGCGTAACGGGGCCCTCAGCCCCGCACCCTCTCCACCTCCTCCGGCACGTGGCCCGCGACCACACGCTCGCGTCCGACGGCCGCGGCGCCACCGCGCCGGTCCACCGCCCAGGCCGCCCCCGCGACCCCCAGACCGAGCACCGCCAGCCCCGCCCCCGCCAGGGCCGGGGACGTGACGCCGAAGCCCGCCGCGAGGGCCAGGCCGCCGATCCAGGCGCCGCCGGCGTTCGCGAGGTTGAAGGCGGCCTGGTTGGCCGAGGAGGCGAGGGAGGGGGCCGCTGTGGCCTTCTCCATCACCATCAGCTGGAGAGGGGAGCCGGTGACGAAGGCGGCCATGCCGAGCAGGGCCACCGACGCCGCCGCCGTGACCGGCGTGCGCATCAGGACGGGGAAGAGGGCGAGGACCACGACCAGCGCGGCGAGGCCGCCGAAGAGGGTGCCGCGCAGGGAGTGGTCGGCGAGGCGGCCGCCGAGCAGGTTGCCCGCGGTGGCGCCGACGCCGAAGAGGGCCAGCAGCAGGGTCACGCTGGTGTCGGCGAAGCCGGCGGCGTCCGTCAGCATCGGCGTGATGTAGCTGTACGCGGCGAAGAGCGCGCCGAAGCCCGCGACCGTGGTGCCGAGCGCCAGCCAGACCGGCACGGAGCGCAGGGCGGCCAGTTCGCCGCGCAGGCCCGTGGCGGGGGCGGGGGCGTCCTCGCGCGGGATCAGGACGGCCAGGGCCGCTATCGCCGCCACGCCGATCGCGCTCACGCCGAGGAAGGTGGCCCGCCAGCCGAGCGCCTGGCCCATGGCGGTGGCCGCCGGCACGCCGACGATGTTGGCGACGGTGAGGCCCAGGAACATGAGAGAGACGGAGCGGGCCTTGCGTTCGGGGGCCACCATGCCGGTGGCGACGACCGCGCCGACACCGAAGAAGGCACCGTGCGGCAGGCCGCTGACGAAGCGGGCGGCGAGCAGGGATATCTCGCCGGGTGCTACGGCCGACAGGGCGTTGCCCAGCACGAAGAGGGCCATCAGGGCGATGAGGACGGAGCGGCGGGACATCCGCGTGGTCGCCGCCGCCAGCAGCGGGGCGCCGATGACGACGCCGAGCGCGTAGGCGGAGACGAGGTGGCCCGCGGTGGGGATGGAGATGTCCAGGTCGTCCGCGACGTCGGGCAGCAGACCCATCATCACGAACTCGGTGGTACCGATGCCGAAGGCGCCCACGGCAAGGGCGAGCAGGGCCAGGGGCATAAGGGGACGTGCCTTTCGAGAGCGGAGTGCGCAGGGGAGGGACGACTGTATGTTCCCCTACGGAACAAAGGCTCTCAGGGCAGGTATTCCACGGGCGAACCTCAGGAGGCCGTTGTGTCGACCTTCACACGCGCGGCGATCGGCAGGTGGTCGCTGCCCGTCGACGGGAGGGTCCAGCTCGTCATCGGCTCGACCCCGTCGACCAGGATCTGGTCGATGCGGGCCATCGGGAAGGACGCCGGCCAGCTGAAGCCGAAGCCGTTGCCGACGGCGCCCTGCGGGGAGCGCATCTGCGAGGTGATCGCGGTGAGCGAGCGGTCGTTCATGGTGCCGTTGAGGTCGCCGAGCAGGATCTTGCGGGGCAGCTTCTCGTCGGCGATGGCCTCGCCGAGGGCGTCGGCACTCTTGTCCCGCTGCCGGGCGGTGAACCCCGCCTCCAGCTTCACCCGGACGGAGGGCAGGTGGGCGACGTACACCGCGAGCGGCCCGGACGGCGTGGCGACGGTGGCACGCATCGCGCGCTTCCAGCCCAGCTGGATGTCCACCGCCCGCACGTCGGCGACCGGGTACTTGCTCCACAGCCCCACGGTGCCGACGACGGCGTGGTGCGGGTACTTCGACTCCAGCGCCTTCTCGTACGTCGGCACGGCGGACGCCTTCAGCTCCTCCAGGGCCAGCACGTCCGCGCCCGACGCGGACACGGCGCGGGCGGTGCCGGCCGGGTCGGCGTTGTCGGCGTTGACGTTGTGCGTGGCCACCGTGAGATCGCCACCGCTGCCGGTCTTGTCGAAGAGCAGGCCGCCGAAGAGGTTCAGCCACACGCTCACCGGCAGCACCAGCGCGATCAGCGCCGTCGCCGACTTGCGGACCACGGCGATCACCAGCAGGACCGGGATCAGGAGGCCGAACCACGGCAGGAAGGTTTCGGTGAGGCTGCCGAGGTTGCCGATGGCGTTCGGGATGTGCGAGTGGGCCGCCATGACCACGGAGAGGAGGAGCGCGACCGCGGCCGTGACCAGGCCCCGGGTCCAGATCCGCCGGTCGCCGCGCCAGCCGGCGACCACCCGGCCGACCAGGCGCCGAAGCCGGTTCCCCCGGTGCTCGGGATCCGAGCCGCCGTTGTCCGTCTCCGTCATGTACGCCTGCTGCGCCATACCGTCGCCTCACTGCCCGCCGTGCTCACCGTCGCCCCCCGTGACTCAGCACCATAGGGGATGATCGGTTCCGATCCTGCCGTCCTTCGACGGCCGTACGGGCACTGGGACGAGCGAGTCGCCGCGCGGAGTTCCGCATCCCGCCGGGCCGGGTCGCTCTGTGACAGAACGGGCACATTTCACCCCGTGGGCCGATCGGTGGCACGTGACGAGGGTCCCCTAGCCGGGGAGACGGCGGAAGTGCCACCATGGAGGGGATCCGGGGACGCCGTCAGGGCGCCTCGAGATGACATGAAGGAGCCGTTGCCATGACGCAGCTTTCGGCTGCCCCGACGCCGCAGCGCACCCCCGGGGACGGGAGCAGGGCGCTGTACGGGGGCAAGATCAACCGTCGCATCACCGTACGGGACATCACCGCCGCCAAGGAGCGCGGCGAGAAGTGGCCCATGCTCACCGCGTACGACGCGATGACCGCGTCCGTCTTCGACGAGTCCGGCATCCCGGTGATGCTCGTCGGCGACTCCGCGGGCAACTGCCACCTCGGGTACGAGTCGACCGTGCCCGTCACCCTGGACGAGATGACGATGCTCTCGGCCGCCGTCGTACGGGGTACCAGCCGCGCCCTGATCGTCGGAGACCTGCCCTTCGGCTCCTACCAGGAGGGCCCGGTGCAGGCGCTGCGCTCGGCGACCCGGCTGGTGAAGGAGGCGGGCGTGGGGGCCGTGAAGCTGGAGGGCGGTGAGCGGTCGCACGAACAGATCCGGCTGCTCGTCGAGTCCGGCATCCCCGTGATGGCGCACATCGGCCTCACCCCGCAGTCCGTGAACGCCATGGGCTACCGGGTGCAGGGCCGCGGCGAGGAGGCCGCCCAGCAGCTGCTGCGCGACGCCAAGGCCGTGCAGGACGCGGGCGCCTTCGCGGTCGTCCTGGAGCTGGTGCCGGCCGAGCTGGCCGCCGAGGTGACCCGGACGCTGCACATCCCGACCGTCGGCATCGGCGCGGGCGTCGAGACCGACGCCCAGGTGCTGGTGTGGACCGACATGCTGGGGCTGACCGGCGGCCGGGTGCCGAAGTTCGTCAAGCAGTACGCCGACCTGCGCCAGGTCATCGGCGACGCGGCGAAGGCGTACGCCGAGGACGTCGTCGGCGGCACCTTCCCGCAGGACGAGCACTCCGTGCACTGACAAGCCACCGCGGTACGACACCGGCCCCGCCGATCTTCCCCCGTCGGCGGGGCCGGTGGTTTCGCGGCCCCGTCGGCGCGATGCCGGGGGTGTCGGTCGGCTGTCGGTGGCTGTCGGCGCTCTGTCGGTGGTTTGTCGGTGGGGGCTGACAACGTCGTCGGCATGAAGCGAATCGACGACAACCCCTCGGCCGCGGACCGCGCGGTCACCGTACGGGGGCTGGTCAAGCACTACGGCGAGACCAAGGCGCTGGACGGTGTCGACCTGGACGTGCGCGAGGGCACCGTGATGGGTGTGCTCGGGCCGAACGGCGCCGGCAAGACCACCCTCGTCCGCATCCTGTCCACCCTCCTCGCACCCGACTCCGGCCAGGCGCACGTCGCCGGCTACGACGTCGTACGGCAGCCCCGGCAGCTGCGGCGGGTCATAGGTCTCACCGGGCAGTACGCGTCCGTGGACGAGAAGCTCCCCGGCTGGGAGAACCTGTACATGATCGGCCGGCTCCTGGACCTGCCCCGCAAGGAGTCGCGCGCCCGGGCCGACGAACTGCTGGAGCGGTTCTCGCTCACCGACGCCGGCAAGCGGCCCGCGGCCACCTACTCCGGCGGCATGCGGCGCCGCCTCGACCTGGCGGCGTCCATGATCGGGCGCCCGAAGGTCCTCTTCCTCGACGAGCCCACCACCGGCCTGGACCCCCGCACCCGCAACGAGGTGTGGGACGAGGTCAAGCGCATGGTCGGAGACGGCGTCACCGTGCTGCTCACCACCCAGTACATGGAGGAGGCCGAGCAGCTCGCCTCCGAGCTGACCGTCGTCGACCGCGGCCAGGTCATCGCCAACGGCGGCATCGAGGAGCTGAAGGCCAAGGTCGGCGGCCGCACCCTGCGCGTCCGCCCGGCCGACCCGCTGCAACTGCGCCCGCTCGCCGCCTTCCTGGACGAGCTGGGCATCACCGGGCTGGCCAGCAGCACGGTCGACACGCAGCGCGGCGACGTCCTGGTGCCGATCCTGAGCGACGAGCAGCTGACCGCCGTGGTCGGCGCGGTCACCGCGCGCGGTCTCACCATCGGCTCCATCACCACCGAACTGCCCAGCCTGGACGAGGTCTTCCTGTCCCTCACCGGCCACCGCGCCAGTGCCCCGCAGGACCCCGCGCCCACCGACGCCCGCGAGGAGGTCGCCGTATGAGCGCCGCCACCACCACTCCCACGGACGACGCCCGCATCTCGCTGCGCGGGCACGCGCGTCACACCAGCGCCCTGGTCCGCCGCAACCTGCTCTGGATCCGGCAGGACCCGGAGTCGATGTTCGACGCGCTGCTGATGCCGGTCGTCTTCACCCTGCTGTTCGTGTACGTCTTCGGCGGGTCGATCGGCCAGGCCCTGGGCGGCGGGCAGGACGGCTATGTGCAGTACGTGATCCCCGGCATGATCGCGATGATGAGCATGACGCTGTCCCAGGGCGTCGGCACCGGATTCAGCCAGGACTTCAACTCCGGTGTCATGGACCGCTTCCGGTCGTTGCCGATCGGGCGCGGCTCGGTGCTCTTCGCGAAGATCGCGGTGGAGATGGTGCGGATGCTGTTCGCCACCGCCGTACTGATGATCGTCGCCGTACTGGTCGGCTTCGACATCAACCACTGGGTCGGGCTCTTCGCGGCCGTGGGGCTGTCCGCGGTGTTCGCCTCGTCGATCATGTGGGTGTTCCTCACCCTCGGGGTGATCCTCAAGAACGCGCAGTCCGTGCAGGCGATGGGCTTCCTGGTGCTGTTCCCGCTGCAGTTCGGCTCCTCGATCTTCGCGCCGCCGCAGTCGATGCCGGGCTGGCTCCAGGCCTTCACCGACTACAACCCGCTGTCCACGCTCGCCGACGCGGCGCGCGGCCTGATGGTGGGCGGCCCGGTCGCGCACGACCTGTGGATCACGCTCGGCTGGTCGGTGGCGATCACGGCGGTGATGGCACCGGTCGCCATCCACAAGTTCCGCACGAAGAGCTGAGTCGGGTACTCGGGTACGCGGTCACGTACGCGTCATACGAGGGCGGTGGCCTCCCCGGGGGAGAGGCGGCCGCCCTCGGCGTACGCGGAGTCGTACGCCTCGGCGCCGAGTGCCGTGCGGACGCGCTCGACGGCCCGCCCGCGCGCGTCCCGTTCCAGGCCGGACGACACGTGGCCGGGCGGCAGCATGGCGTCGGCGGCTCCGATGCACCGTGCGCCGTCCGCGGCCCGGAGCCCGCCGTCCACGCGCGCCATGGCCATCGCGGCGATGGTCAGGTAGGCGGACCGCATGTGCGGGGCGATGGCCGCGGACAGCGGGTCGTCGGCCCGCTCCAGCGACTGGCGGACCTTGGCCAGGCACTCCTCGTGCCGGTCCTCCAGCGTGGCGATCCAGGCTTCCCCGGCGAGGATGAAGGCGTCGAAGACCACGAAGTGGGCGATGCTGAACTCCTCGCGCAGCAGACGCAGTTGCTCGCCGGCTTCCGCGGTGCGGCCGGTCGAGCCGAGCCAGCCGGCGAGGAAGAGCCGGGCGGCCGGCATCGCGCCGTTGTGACCGGTGCCGCGGTTCCGCTCGATCACGTCGCGCAGGATGCGCTCCCCCTCCTCCCCGTCGCCCGATTCCAGCAGCACGCTGCCGAGCCGGGAGGCGAGGACGTCCACCTGGGCGTGTGCGCCGAGCCGTTCGGCGTGTTCCGCGGCGGCCCGGTAGTCGGCGGCGGCGAGCGCGTACTCGCCGGTGCGTTCGCGGGCCTCGGCGCGTCCGGAGAGGGCCTCGGCCATGCCCCAGGCGTCGCCGAGGCGGCCGTAGATCTCCAGCGACTCGTCGGCGTCGCGGGTGGCGTCGCCCGCCCAGTCGGTGCGGTTGGCCAGCATGTTGGCGCGCATCTGGAGGGCGCCGGCCAGCTCCCACTCGTAGCCCGGGGTCTCGCGGCAGGTCCGCACGGTGGCGTCCTGGATCTCGCGCAGCCGCTCGATGTCGCCGGCGAGCAGTACCGCGAAGAACCAGAGCACGCCGGGGCTGCGGCAGGTCTGCGGCATGCCCGGCTCGTACGTCGCCGCGATGACCCGCAGCTTGCTCTGGGCCGCGGGCCGCTGCCAGGCGTCCAGTTCCGTGTCCATGCAGGCCAGGTGGGCCAGGTGCACCCCGCGCCGGGCCTCGGCGAGGGTCTCGCCGGTCATCGGCGGCGGGGCGGCGGTGCAGCGCTCCCACACCGGCCGGGCGGGGCGGACCGGTTCGGCGAAGGGGTCGGGGCCGAGGGCCATGATCTCGACGAACCAGTTCCGGGCCTCCACCCGCAGGTCGCGCATCTGCCAGTACCAGACCAGGGACAGGGAGAGGGACAGCGCCTCCTGCTCGTCGAGCTCGGCGATGGCGTGGCGCAGGGCGGTGCGCACGTTCTCGTACTCGCGCTCCAGCCGCTCGATGGCGGCGAGCTGCTGCGGGCCGCGCAGCAACGGGTCCGTGGTACGGGCGAATTCGCGGTAGTGCGTCAGGTGGGCGCGTTCGGCCGCGGCGCGGCCACCGGTCTCGTCGAGGCGTTCGCCCGCGTACTCGGCGACGGTCTCCAGGAGCCGGTAGCGCATGCCGTCGCCGGTCTGCCGGTCGGTCACGGGCGCGGCGACGACGAGCGACTTGTCGACGAGGGAGCCGAGGGCGTCCAGGGCGGCGGGCCCGCACACGGCCTCGGCGGCGGCGAGGCCGCAGCCGCCGGCGAACACGGAGAGCCGGCCGAGCACCTCCCGCTCGTCCGCGTCGAGCAGGTCCCAGGACCAGTCGACGACCGCGCGCAGCGTCTGCTGGCGGGGCAGGACGGTGCGGCTGCCGGAGGTGAGCAGGCGGAAGCGGTCGTCCAGGCGGTCGGCGATCTGGCGCGGGGTGAGCATGCGCAGCCGGGCGGCGGCCAGTTCGATGGCCAGCGGCAGGCCGTCGAGTCGGCGGCAGATCTCGGCGCAGGCGGCGGCGGTGCCCTCGTCTGCGTCGGGGCGGAAACCGGGGCGGGCGGCGGCACCGCGGTCGGCGAGCAGCCGGAGCGCGGCCGGTTCGGGCAGCGGTTCCACCGGGCGCAGGCACTCCCCCGGTACGCCGAGGGGTTCGCGGCTGGTGGCGAGGACGGTCAGGTGGGGGCAGCGGGCGAGCAGTTCCTCGGTGAGGCGGGCGGCGGCCTCGACGACGTGCTCGCAGTTGTCGAGGACGATCAGCATGCGGCGCCGGCCGCAGTGTTCGACGAGGCGCTCGACGGCGGTGGCCCGCCGGTCGGCGCCGGCCGCCCGCATCTCCTCGGCACCGGCGCCGTACAGCACGGTCTCGCGGGCGCCGAGGGCGGTCAGCACGGCCTCGGGGACGGCGTCGGGGTCGTCGACCGGGGCCAGCTCGGCGAGCCACACGCCGTCCCGTGCGGTGTTCCCGGCGCTCTCGGCGGCCTCCTGCGACAGGCGGGTCTTGCCGGCGCCGCCGGGCCCGAGGAGGGTGACGAGACGCGTGGTCGCCAGGTCGGCGCGCAGGGATTCCAGGTCGGCGTCCCGGCCGACGAAGGAGGTGAGCCGGGCGCGGAGGTTGCCCCGGGGGCGGGGGGCCGCGGCGCGAGGTGCGCCGGCGGCATCGGCGCCGGCCTGGGGGGCTACGGCGGGATCCGCGCCGGACCAGGCGGTCGCGGCGGGATCCGCGCCGGCTCGCGGTGTCACGGCGGGGGCGGGCGACCGGCCGCCGGGCGTCGCGGGCGTCTGCCGTTCACCGGGTGCGAGCAGTTCCGCGTGCAGGGCCCGCAGCTCGGGCCCGGGGTCGGTGCCGAGCCGGTCGGCGAGCAGGTGCCGTACGGCCTCGTAGGCGGCCAGTGCCTCGGCGGTGCGGCCGGTGTCGCGCAGGGCGCGCAGCCGCAGCGCCTGGAGGGACTCGTCCAGGGGGTGGCCGTCGCAGAGCGCGGTCAGCTCGGGCAGGGAGCGCTCGGCCGCCCCGAGGCCGAGGGCGGCGGTGTGCCGGGCGCGCAGGGCGTCCAGGTGCCTGGTCTCCCAGCGGGCCGCCTCGGCGGTGCGGTCGGGCAGGTCGGCGAGGGCGGGCCCGCGCCACAGGGCGAGGGCGTCGTCGAGCACGACGGCCGCCTTCGCGGGGTCTCCGTCGGCGAGCGCGCGGCCGCCCTCCCCGACCAGCCGGTCGAAGCGGTGCAGGTCGATGTCGTCCGGGGCGGCGGCGAGCCGGTACCCGCCGTCGGCCGAGGCGACCGCGTCCGCGCCGAGCGCCCGGCGCAGCCGCCCGACCAGGGCTTGGAGGGCTCCCGGCGCGTCGGCGGGCGGATCCCCGTCCCACACCTCCTCGACCAGCAGCCCCACGGGCACGGCGCGGCCGGACCTGAGCGCGAGCACGGTCAGCAGCGCACGCAGCCGTGCCCCGCCGAGCGGGACGGCCGTGCCGTCGGGACGGAGTACCTGTGTGGGGCCGAGGATGCGATAGCGCACGGGCCCATTGTCCCTGGTGCGGTCGGAGCCGGTCACGGGGTTTCGGCGGCGCGGCGGGGCGCCCTCCCGGAACCGCCCGGCACCCGCGGGACGTTCTGCCGGTGGGCCCGGTACGGTCGGGCAGTCCCGCAGGTCTTACGTCTGTTCGAGTACCAGGGAGTTCCATGACCACCGCCACCGCCCGCCCCAGTGACCGGCGGGTCAGTCCCGTCTTCCTCGGGATCGTCGCCGTCGCGGCGGTCACGGGGTGGGCCACCTGGAGCGGGTTCGCCGAGCAGCCGGGGCTGGCCCTCTTCCTGTTCGTGACGGCGGCGTGGGTCGTCTCGCTGTGCCTGCACGAGTACGCGCACGCCCGCACCGCGCTGCACAGCGGGGACATCTCGGTCGGCGCGAAGGGCTATCTCACGCTGAATCCGGTCAAGTACACCCATGTCCTGCTGAGCATCGTGCTCCCGGTGCTGTTCGTGATCATGGGCGGGATCGGGCTGCCCGGCGGGGCCGTCTTCATCGAGCGCGGGCGGATCCGGGGGCGGTGGCGGCACAGTCTGATCTCGGCCGCGGGTCCGCTGACGAACGTCCTGTTCGCCGTGGTGTGCACGGCGCCGTTCTGGCTGGACGCGCTGGACGGCGTGCCGCGCGACTTCCGGCTGGCGCTGGCCTTCCTCGCGCTGCTCCAGGTGACGGCGGCGATCCTGAACTTCCTGCCGGTGCCGGGTCTGGACGGCTACGGGGTGATCGAGCCCTGGCTGTCGTACAACGTGCGGCGGCAGGTGGAGCCGCTCGCGCCGTTCGGGCTGCTGATCGTGTTCGCGCTGCTGTGGATCCCGGCCGTCAACGGGGTGTTCTTCGACGCGATCGACGTGATCCTGCGCGGGCTGGGGATCGGCGAGATCGACACGTACTGCGGCTTCGAGCTGTACCGGTTCTGGCAGACCGACGAGCTGTGCACGGTCGCCGGGTGACGCCGCTCAGCCCGTGACGGACGTGGAGCGGCGGTCGTCCCGGCCGCGCTTCACGTAGTACCAGCACATGTTGGACGACAGCCCCGACAGCAGCACCCACACGACGCCGATCAGCACGCTGCCCTGCACGAAGGAGACGACGGCGGCGGTCACCGCGAGGACGCAGACGACCAGGGCGTAGAGGGCGAGGCGGGGCATGGGACTGGCTCCTGTCGGGGGACACGTGCGGGTGACGCGGGTACCGCGGCACCCACCAGTGTCCCCCATCGGCTCACACGTCCGTGACGCGGAGCCCGGCGTGTGCCTTGTAGCGGCGGTTGACGGAGATCAGGTTGGCGACCAGCGACTCGACCTGGTGGGCGCCTCGCAGCCGTCCGGCGAAGATGCCGCGCATGCCGGGGATGCGTCCGGCGAGGGCCTGCACCTGCTCCACGTCGGCGCGCTCCTCGCCGAGCACCATCACGTCGGTGTCGATCTCGTCGATCTCCGGGTCCTGGAGGAGGACCGCCGAGAGGTGGTGGAAGGCGGCGGTGACCCTGCTGTCCGGCAGCAGGGCGGCGGCCTGCTCGGCGGCGCTGCCCTCCTCGGGCTTGAGCGCGTAGGCGCCCTTCTTGTCGAAGCCGAGCGGGTTGACGCAGTCGACGACGAGCTTGCCGGCCAGTTCCGCGCGCAGGGATTCGAGGGTCTTGCCGTGGCCCCCCCAGGGCACGGCGACGATCACGACGTCGCTGCGGCGGGCTGTCTCGGCGTTGTCGGCGCCCTCGACGCCGTGCCCGAGTTCCGCGGCGGCGGCCTCGGCGCGTTCGGCGGCGCGCGAGCCGATGATCACCTTCTGGCCGGCCCTGGCGAGGCGGTACGCGAGGCCCTTGCCCTGCGGGCCGGTGCCGCCGAGCACGCCCACGACCAGCCCGGAGACGTCGGGCAGGTCCCAGGGGTCCTTGGCGGGGGCCTTCTGTGCGGCACTGTCGGTAGAGGTCATGGGCCGACCCTACGTCCGCCCCGGTCACGACGGCCGTACGGGTCTCGGTGCCGGGGGCGGGCCTCCCGCGTATCCCCGGGTCGGGCGAATCCGGGGCGAACGCCGGACCGGGCGGGCGGGGTTGCGGCAGGATGCGGCCGCATGGACGCCGTACGGGTCGCGCTGCTGCGGGAAGTGCTCGCCGGGACCGAGTGGCTGGGGGCCACCCGGAGATTCGCGGGGGCGCTGCGGGGGTCGGTGGTCCCGCACGGGGGCGGGCTGCTCCTCGTGGGCACCGCCGAGCACGAGCCGTGGCATCTCGCGGCGCACCTGGTGGACGAGGCCGCGTGGTCGGGGACGCCGGAGCTGGCGCCCACGCTGGTGCGGCACGACGCGCGTCCGGCGGATCCGGCGCATCTGGCGGTGGGCCTCGGGCGGCTGGCGGCGGCCCGGCGCGGGGAGACGCTGCTCGTGGTGACGCCCGCCGATCCGGGTACCCCGCTCCTTGAACGGGTGCACGACGCCCGCCGGGCGGGTGCGACGGTGCTGTCGCTGGGCACCGACCGCGGTCCGGGCGAGCGGGAGCTGACGGCGATGGCGCACGAGGCGCTGACCGTGCCGGACGGCGCCGAGCTGGACCTGGACACGGTGCAGCACCTGGTCAGCGCGGCGGCCGGGGAGAACGCGGTGCCGCCGCCCCGGGGCCGCCGCCGCTTCCGCGACCGCTTGTCCCGCCTGGCCGACCACCTGACGGCGCCGCCTCCGTCCGGCTGGTGACGCCCACCGGGCCCTGCGCCGCCCCCGCGCGCACACGCCCCGGCCGGGCCGGCACCAGACCTGGTGCGGGCCCGGTCAGGCGTGCGGTCACTCGTCGTCGGGACGGCCCGCGGGGGCGTCGTGCCACTTGGGGTCGTTCTCCCATTCGAGGTTGCGCTCGCGGGCGGTCTGCATCGCGTGCTCGGCCTCGGCGCGGGAGGCGTAGGGTCCGAAGCGGTTCTTCGCCGGGCACTCCGGGCCCTCCTCGACCTTCTTGTGCTCCAGGCAGTAGTACCACTCGCCCGGCTTGCCGACCGTGCGCTTCTTGAACAGGGCCATGACCAGCTCCTCTCGCCACCGACATGTTCCCCCATGCCCGCTGGTTAGACTCCTTGGCATGTCTGGCCAGTCGCTGCTCGTACCAGGGGAGCTGTCTCCCACCCGTTCCGTGCCCGGAAACATCCGGCGGCCCGAGTACGTCGGGAAGCCCGCACCCACGCCGTACACCGGTCCGGAGGTGCAGACGCCCGAGACGATCGAGGCGATGCGCGTGGCCGGGCGGATCGCGGCGCGGGCGATGGAGGAGGCCGCGAAGCTCATCGCGCCCGGTGTGACGACGGACGAACTGGACCGGGTGGCGCACGCGTACATGTGCGACCACGGGGCCTACCCGTCGACGCTCGGTTACCGGGGTTTCCCCAAGTCGCTGTGCAGCTCGGTCAACGAGGTCATCTGCCACGGCATCCCGGACTCCACGGTGCTGCGCGACGGCGACATCGTGAACCTCGACGTGACGGCGTACATCGGCGGCGTGCACGGCGACAACAACGCGACGTACCTGGTCGGCGAGGTGGACGAGGAGAGCCGGCTGCTGGTCGAGCGGACCCGGGAGGCGCTGGCCCGCGCGATCAAGGCGGTCCGGCCGGGACGGCAGATCAACATCATCGGCCGGGTCATCGAGTCGTACGCGAAGCGGTTCGGGTACGGGGTGGTGCGGGACTTCACCGGGCACGGCATCAACACGTCGTTCCACTCGGGGCTCATCGTCCCGCACTACGACAGCCCGCACGCGACGACGGTCATCCAGCCCGGGATGACCTTCACCATCGAGCCGATGCTGACGCTCGGGACGCACGAGTACGACATGTGGGACGACGGCTGGACGGTCGTGACGAAGGACCGCCGGCGGACGGCCCAGTTCGAGCACACGCTGGTGGTGACCGACTCGGGGGCGGAGATCCTGACCCTCCCGTAACCCCCGACCGCGCCCGGTGAAGGCCCGCCCTCTTGGAGGTGCGGGCCTTCGCCCGTCTGGGTAGGCTCTTGCCGACAGACCGTCGGAAAGACTCTTGACTTAGGTAAGCCTAACCACAGAAAATCAGCCCATGGACTCCTTCTCGACCCTCATCCGCACGGCGTCGCACGAGCAGCACGTGGAGGCCGAGACCTCCACGTTCATGAGCGACCTGCTCGGCGGCCGGCTCGGCGTCGACGCGTACGCGCGCTACACCGAGCAGCTGTGGTTCGTCTACGAAGCCCTGGAGAGCGCCGCCGACCGCCTCGCGGCGGACCCGGTGGCGGGTCCGTTCATCCGTCCGCAGCTGCTGCGGCTGGCCTCGCTGGAGCGGGACCTGGCCCATCTGCGCGGCCCCGGCTGGCGTGCGGGGCTGACCGCCCTGCCCGCGACGGGGGAGTACGCCGCACGGGTGCGCGAGTGCGCCGATCGGTGGCCCGCGGGGTACGTCGCCCACCACTACACGCGCTACCTCGGCGACCTGTCCGGCGGCCAGATCATCCGCGACAAGGCGGAGCGGACGTGGGGCTTCGCTCGCAAGGGCGACGGAGTCCGGTTTTACGTCTTCGAGGAGATCGGCAACCCGGCCGCCTTCAAGCGGGAGTACCGCGAACTGCTCGACGGCATCCGCGCGGACGATCTGGAGAAGCAGCGGGTGGTGGCCGAGTGCAAGCGTGCCTTCGCCCTGAACACGGGGGTCTTCCGGGCGCTGGGCGAGGAGTTCCCGCTGTCCGCCTGATCCGGCCCAGGAACCGGGTGCGGTGCCGGATCGTCTTCACCGCTCCAGACGCACGCGCCCGCCGATCTCGACCCAGCCCTCCGGCTGCGGGGCGGTGAGGATCTGCGAGCCGGCGCCCTGCGTGATGTTGAGCGCGCGGCCCAGCCGCGCGGTCAGCAGCAGCGCCGCCGCGCCGGTCGCCTCGTCCTCGTCGATGCCGTCGTCCCGGCCCGGGAAGGCACGGGCCCGCACGCGCCCCGCCGCCTCGTCCTCCCACGCCCAGGCGTACAGCCTCCCCCAGACTTCGTCCGGGGGGACCCCCATCTCGCTTCGCTCGCCCGGCGGCGGCACCGGCAGCTCGTCCACCTCGGCGGCGGTGGCGTACTGGCGCAGGGTGCGCGGCGGAGCCCACTCGGGGCGGGCCTCGATCCAGCTGAACTCCCCGTCCAGCCGGGCGCCCACCACCCCGGCCGGGGTGACGAGTTCGGGCACGTCGAGCAGCCAGGCCGTGCCGACACAGGGGTGCCCGGCGAAGGGCAGGCGCAGGGTGGGCGTCCAGATGTCGACGACGCCCCGCTCCGGGTCGTCGACGAACACCGTCTCGCTGAAGCCGAGTTTCGCGGCCAGCTCCTGCCGCCGCCCCGGCTCGGGCACCACGGAGCCCTCCCGGACGACGCCCAGCTCGTTGCCGTATCCGCCGTTCGGCGCGCAGAAGACGCGCAGTACGTCGTAGTCAGTCACCGAAACATTCAAGCATCGTCCGGAGGGCGGCCGGGGCGGCACGGGAGTCCGCCCCGGCCCGCGCCGGTCTACTGCTGGGTCCGGCGCCTGCGGGTCGCGTAGACCGCGCCCGCGCCGATCGCGACCGCGACGCCCGCCGCCCCGGCCAGGGCCGGACCCGGGATGTCGGAGCCGGTGGTGGCGAGGCTGCCGCCGCCGGTCGAGCCGCCCGTGGTCGTGCCGGTGCCGCCGATGGTCGAGGCGGTGCCTCCGGTGCCTCCCGTGCTCCCGCCTGCCGAGCCGCCGGTGCCGCCCGTGCCGCCGGTCGTGCCCGACGAGCCGCCGTCCGGGAGCTGGGCGTCGCTGCTCAGCGCCACCGACAGGTCGACGGTGTCCAGGGCCGTGCCGGCCGGGTAGAAGTCGCCGAAGGCCTTCGCGCCGGCCGCGGTGAGTGTGGCGGCGACGTCGTCGGCCGTGATGACGTCCTTCTCGGCGGTGAGGTCGGCGGACCTGGCCTTGAGGTCGGCCAGCACCACGCCCTGGGTGAGCGTGCCGAGGCTGTTCACGTCGGCGCTCAGCTTGCCGCTGCCGCCGTCGAGGGTGGCCTTGAGGTTGCTCAGGGTCAGGTCGAGGCCGTAGGTGCCGCCCGACTCGTGGCCCTTGAAGTTGACGGCGCCCTGGAAGGCGGCGGTGAGCTTGTCGGCGTCGGTGTCGTAGGTGCCGGTGGCGTCCTTGAAGGTGAAGGCGCCGTTGCCGGCCGCCTGGGTGGCGCCGCCGGAGACGGTGACCCTGCCCTTGGCTATGGGGCCGACGACGTAGGCGCGGAAGGACTGCTTCACGCCCCAGCCGAGGGTGCCGTCGGCGACCTCGCCCTTGGTGGCGGAGGCGGACGGGCTCGCCTCCGTGGTCTTCGTCGGCGTCGGGGCGGGTGACTCGGTCTCGGGCTGCTCGGTGGGGGCGGTCTGCGAGGCGGACGGGGACGGTTCCTGCGTCTGCGTCTGGGACGGGGAGGACGACGGCGAGGCGGGCGGCGTGCTCGGCGACGTCTTCTGGACGACCGTCAGCGGGTCGCCGGCCGCGCCCGCGTAGCTCGCGCTGCCGAGGTACTCCCCCGCCTCGGCGGTGAGCGTGGTGGCCA
Source organism: Streptomyces sp. NPDC058985 (assembly GCF_042740985.1). NCBI lineage: Bacteria > Bacillati > Actinomycetota > Actinomycetes > Kitasatosporales > Streptomycetaceae > Streptomyces > Streptomyces sp. NPDC058985. The sequence goes on from NZ_JBHYJX010000023.1 coordinate 67,581, forward strand.
TGTCCTTCATCTCACGGGTCACGGCGACCGTGGCGAGCGGGACATCGTCGCCCTCGGTGGTCTCGGGGGCGCCCGCGGAGGTGTCGACCTTCTTGATGTCGGCCGTGATCTCACCGGCCTTGCTGTCGAAGCGCACGTCGGTGAGCGTGATCTCGAAGCCGTGCGCCGTGGACTTGCTCACCAGCCCGCCCTTGAAGGCCAGGTCGACGGTGTGTCCCGTGGTGTCGTAGGCGCCGGTGCCGTCGACGAAGGTGAAGGCGCCGTTGCCGGCGGCCTGGGTGGCGCCGCCCGAGGTGGTGAAGGTGCCGAACATGCCGACGTAGTTGCGGTACGTCTGCTTGATGCCCCAGGTCAGCTCGTAGTCCTTGAGCGGGACCTCGGCCGCCGTGGCGGTGGTGGCGCCGGCCGTGACGAGGACGGTGGCACCGAGCGCGGCGGCGGTGGCCACGGCGGCGGCGAGGGCGGTGGAGCGGCGTCGTCTGACGGGCATGGCTCGGTTCTCCTTGGATGAGGGGTCGCCGGTGGGGCGGTCCGGTGTCGTGTGTCTCCGGGGGGTCAGCCCTCGTCCGCGGGGGACGCTGCGGGCCGGGTCCGGCGTCTGCGCAGGGCGACGGCCACGAGGGCCGCGGCCACCAGCAGCAGGGCGCCGGCCGTGAGGGAGACGGGCAGGGCGGGGAAGTCGCCGTCGTCCGTGGCGCTCGCGACGGGGGCGGCGGAGGCGCCGGCCCCGGTCTTCGCGGGCCGCGGACTCGGGCTGGTCGTGGGCTCGCTGCCGAGGTCGGGCAGGGCGGGCAGTTCGGCGTCGGCGGTGAGGGCGACGGCCAGGGACAGCGGGTCCATGGCGGTGCCCGCCTGGTACATGCCGCCGAACGCCTCGGCGCCGCGCGCGGTGAGTTTCGCGGGGGCCTCGGTCACCTTCACCAGTCCGCCGGTGGCCTTGAGGTCCTTCGCGGTGAAGGTGACCAGGGGCACCTCGCGGTCCTTGACGTCGGGGCCGGTCACGTCGGCGTACAGGGTGCCCCTGCCGTCCTCGACGGTGGTCCGTACGGCGCTCAGCCGCAGGTCCAGGCCGTGGGCGCCGGTGAAGCGCACGGCGCCCTCGAAGGCGGCGGTGAGGTCGCCGTCCTCGAACGTGCCCTCGCCGCCGGGGAAGCGGAAGAGCGCGCCGCCGTCCTGGGCGCCCGCGGAGAGCGTCCACCGGCCGTCGGCGATGTCGCCGGTGACGTACTCGCGGAAGGTGCGGCGCACGCCCCAGTCGACGGCCCCGTCCTTGATCGCGCCGCCCGGAGCCGCCTTGGGCTTCGGGGACTTGTCGGCCGGGGTGGGGGTGCCGCCCGGCTTCTTCTCCGGCTGCCGCGCCGCCGCCGCGACGTCGGCGGACAGGCTCACCGGGTCGAGGGCGGTGCCGGCGGTGTAGTACCCGGCGAAGGAGCGGGCGCCCTGGGCGGTGAGGGTGGCGGGCACGTTGGTCAGGGCCACGGTGTCGCCGCCGCCCCGCATGTCGATCGAGCCGAGGGAGAGGGTGGCGAAGGGCACCTGACGGGACGTCGTGACCGCCCCGGTGCCCTTCGCCTTGCTGGTGACGTCCACGAGGAGCGTGCCGGTGGCGCCGGAGATGCTCACGGTGGGGCGGCTGACGGTGAGGTCGAGCTGGTGGTCGCCGCCGCTCGTGCGGTGGCCGAGGAAGCGCACACCGCCGGAGAAGCCGGCCCGGAAGGTGCCCCGGTCGCCGTCGTAGGCGCCGGTCGCGGAGTGGAAGCGGAAGGCGCTGCCGCCGACGGTGGCCGCTCCCCCGGTCAGCGAGTAACTCCCCTTGGCGATGGGCCCGGTGACGTAGCTCTGGAACGACGACTTGATGCCCCAGTCGAGCCGTCCGCCCTGCACGGTCCGGCTCTCGGCGTGGGCGGCGGTCGTGGGGAGCAGGGCTCCGAGGACGACCGCGCACACCACGGTGACCAGGGCGCGAAGGCGGGCGGGCATGGCGAAGTCCTCCGGATCGGGGGGCCGGTAGCGAACGAAGGTAAGGCTAACCTAAGCTCTAGCGGACTGATACCGGCAGTCGACGGAAGGACGGGACGGATCGTGCGACGCTTGCGGAACCGACTGGCGGGAGCAGCAGTGTCCGTGCTCGCCCTCACCCTGACGGCGACCGGATGCTCAGGCTCCTCGGAGGCTTCGCCCGGCACCCCGGCCGGCTCGGGAACCCCGGCCGCCGGGCAGTCTGTGGCCAACCAGGTCGAGCCCTTGGCCGCCAGACCCACGCCCCGGCTCCCGGCGACCGTCCGCTCCGCGGGCGGCGAGAAGGTCACGGTGGAGGAGGCCGAGCGCGTCGTCCCCCTGTCCGGCAGCCTCAGCGAGATCGTGTTCACCCTCGGACTCGGCGACCGTGTCGTCGCCCGCGACGTCACCGCCACCTTCGAGCAGGCGTCGAAGCTGCCGGTGGTCACCCGGGGCCACGACGTCTCCGCGGAGAGCGTGCTGTCGCTCAGGCCGGACCTGGTGATCGCCGAGACCACCACGGGACCGGCGGAGGCGGTGGACCAGATCCGCGCCGCCGGGGTCCCGGTGCTGTTCGTCGAGGCGGCGGGGGGCCTGGACGACGTGGGTCCGCGCATCCGGACGGTCGCCGACGCCCTCGGCGTACCGGCGGCCGGGAAGGAGCTGACGCGCCGCTCTCAGGAGCGGATCGAGGCCGCCCGCAAGGACGTTCCGCACGGGGAGAAGCCGCGGGTCGCCTTCCTGTACCTGCGCGGCTCGGCCTCCGTCTACCTCATCGGCGGCGCGGACTCGGGTGCCGGTTCGCTGATCGAGGCGGCCGGGGCGGTGGACGCGGGAGCCGCCTCGGGCCTGGACAAGGACTTCACCCCGATCACCAGCGAGGCCCTGGTGAAGGCCGCGCCGGACGCGATCCTCGTGATGAGCAAGGGCCTGGAGTCCGTCGGCGGCGTCGACGGCCTGGTGAAGATCCCCGGCGTCGCCCAGACCCCGGCCGGGATGGACCGCAGGATCGTCTCCGTCGAGGACGGCGTCCTCCTCAACTACGGTCCGCGCACCGACCAGGTGCTCGAGTCGGTCGTGGCGCAGCTGTACGGCGAGGACGGCGCGCGGTGACCGTACTGGACAAGCCGGTCCGCCCCCAGGCACCCGCCGACCCGGCGCCGCCCCGCACCCGGCGCACCACCGCCTGGCTGCTGACCGTCGCCCTCACCGCCGGCCTGCTGGTCCTGGTGCCGGTCGCGGCCGGCACCGGCGCCTACCCGGTCCCCCTCGGCGACGTGCTCGGCTCCCTGCTGCACCGCACCGGGCTCGGCTCCACCGAACTGGACCGGGTGGCCGAGTCGGTGCTGTGGAACGTGCGGTTCCCGAGGATCGTCCTCGCCCTGCTCGTCGGCGCCTCGCTGGGCTGCGCGGGCGCGCTGATGCAGGGTGTGTTCGGCAACCCGCTGGCCGAACCGGGCGTCATCGGCGTCTCCTCGGGCGCGGCGGTCGGCGCGGTCGGCGCCATCGCGTTCGGGCTGGACTTCCTCGGCAACTGGACGGTGTCCGTCTTCGCGTTCGTCTCCGGCCTGGTCACGGTCCTCGTCGTGTACGCCATGTCCCGCGCGGGCGGCCGCACGGAGGTGGTCACGCTGATCCTCACCGGTATCGCCGTGAACGCCTTCGCGGGCGCGCTGATCGGCCTGTTCCTGTTCTTCGCGGACACGGCGGCGGTCAACCAGATCACCTTCTGGCAGCTGGGCTCGCTCGCCCAGGCGACCTGGCCGAAGGTGCTGGCGGTACTGCCGTGCGCGGCCCTCGGACTCGGGCTCGCCCCGCTGTACGCCCGCCGCCTCGACCTCCTGGCGCTGGGCGAACGCCCGGCCCGGCACCTGGGCGTGGAGGTGGAGCGCCTGCGGATCGTGCTGGTGCTGGTCATCGCGCTGCTGACGGCGGCGGCCGTGAGCGTCGCCGGGGTGATCGGGTTCGTCGGCCTCGTCGTGCCGCACCTGCTGCGGATGGCCGCCGGTCCGGGCCACCGTTTCCTGATCCCGGGCAGCGCGCTGCTCGGCGCGCTCGTGCTGCTCGCCGCCGACCTGGCCGCGCGCACGGTGGCGGAGCCCGCGGAGCTGCCGCTCGGAGTGCTGACGGCGCTGCTGGGCAGCCCGTTCTTCTTCTGGCTGCTGCGCCGCACCCGGCGCAGGCAAGGGGGTTGGGCATGAGAGCCACGAAGGAGTCGAGGACGCGGGCCCTGCTGCGGCTCGTGCCGTCCCGCCCGCTGCCGCCGCCCCCGGCCGCGCCCGGCGACGTGCTCGCCGAGGCCGAGGGTCTGCGCGTGCGCCTCGGCGGGCGGCCGGTCCTTGACGGGGTCGGCGTCACCGTCCGGGCGGGCGAGGTGCTGGCCCTGGTCGGTCCCAACGGAGCGGGGAAGTCGACCCTGTTGGGTGCCCTCGCCGCCGATGTCCCGGCCGCCGAGGGGCTGGTACGCGTGCACGGCCGTGCGGTGGACCGGTGGTCGGCGTCCGAACTGGCGCTGCGCCGGGCGGTACTGCCCCAGTCGGCGTCGCTGTCCTTCCCGTTCCCGGTGGCGGAGGTGGTCCGGATGGGCCGGGCGCCCTGGGCGGGGAGCGACCGGGAGGAAGAGGACGACGCGGCGGTGGCCGAGGCGATGGCGCGTACGGAGGTGACCGGCTTCGCCGGGCGCCCCTTCTCCGCGCTGAGCGGCGGCGAGCGGGCCCGGGTGGCGCTCGCCCGGGTCCTCGCGCAGCGCGCCCCCCTGCTCCTGCTCGACGAACCGACCGCGGCCCTGGACCTGCGGCACCAGGAACTCGTCCTGTGTCTGTGCCGGGAGCGGGCGCGGGCCGGGGACGCGGTGGTCGTCGTCCTGCACGACCTCGCGCTGGCGGCGGCGTACGCGGACCGGGTGGCGATCCTGCGGGCGGGCCGGATCGCGGCCGAGGGCCCTCCGGCGGAGGTGTTCGCCGAGCGCCTTCTCTCCGAGGTCTACGACCAGCCGGTGGAGGTGCTGCCGCACCCGCGCACGGGCGCGCTGCTGGTCGTCCCGCGCCGCGAGATGTGAGCGGAGGTCACGGTGTGGCCGCTGTCCCCGGTCCCGGCGTCCGGACGCCACCTGGCCCCGGTAGGGTTCGCCTCCGGGAAGGGGAAGGTGAAGGAACCTGATGAGCAGGGATCGCGGCCCTCGAAGGCCCCACCGGCTTGACCGGAAGATACTCACGGCGGCCTCGGTGACCGCTTTGTCGGTGACGGCGAGCGGATGCGTGGTGGTGCACGGGGAGCGCGAGGTGCTCCCCTCGGCCACCCGGGCCGAAGCCGCCGAGGCGCTCGAACAGTTCACCTCCGCGTACAACGCCGCCGACAAGGCGTACGACGTGTCCCTGGACGCCGACCACACCGCCGGCGCCCTGGCCGCCATCGACTCGGCGCGGCTGAAGGCGGGCCGGACCAACCACCCGGACGGCAACCCGGCGCACGCTCCGCTGGAGCTGACCGACGCGAAGTACACGATCCCGAAGAAGGCGGGCTGGCCCCGCTGGTTCGTCGCGGACACCAAGGCCAACAAGGGCGGAACGTCGCGCTGGCTGGTGGTGTTCACCCGCGACGGCCTGGACGAGACCTGGCAGGCGACGTACCTGACGCTGGTCGCCCCGGACCGGATGCCCGAGTTCAAGACCGACGCGGACGGCTGGGCCGAGGCGGTCCCCGCCAACTCGGCGGATCTGGCCGCCCCGCCGGGCGAGCTGAGCAAGGACTACACGACGTATCTGCGGGACGGCGGCGCGTCCTTCGCGGACGGCGTGCACACCAGTTCCTGGCGGAAGGTGCGGGAGAAGCGGTCGAGCCGGCCCGGACTGGTCACCCAGTTCATCGACGAGCCGCTGACGAACGGCGACTACGCGCCGCTGGCGCTGCGTACGAAGGACGGCGGTGCGCTGGTGTTCTTCACCACGCGGCACTACGAGAAGCAGACCTCGGCGCGGGGCGCGGCGGTGCCGACGCCGAACAAGGACGTGCTGGCGCTGACGGACGGCGAGATCAAGCAGTCGCTGACGATGGAGTTCGTGTCCAACGAGGTGGCGCTGGACCCGGCGGACGGGAAGGTGTCGATCCTGGGCCGGGTGCAGGGTCTGACGTCGGCGAAGGGCGAGTAGCCCCCGCCGCCGGGGCTCAGCGGCGCAGCGGCCAGGCCGTGCCCGCGTGGTCGTTCTCCTCGCCGGCGTGCCGGGCACAGGCGTCGGTGAGGGTCTCCAGCAGGGTCAGCGGGTCCGGCAGCGGGTGCTCGGGGCCGCGCACCCAGTGCACCGTGCGGTCCTCGCCGGGCAGCCGGGCGGGCGGTACGAGTACGTAGGACCCGCGGCAGTGCCAGCGCAGCCCGGGGTGCTCGTCCATGGTCTCGGGGTGGCAGTCCAGCTCGCAGGGCCACCACTCGTCCTCGTCCTCGGGGGTGCCGCGGGTGAGGGTGAACAGCAGCATGCGGCCGTCGTCGCTCTCGGCGACCGGGCCGACGTCGATGCCGGCGTCCAGCAGCCGCCGGACCGCCTCGCGACCGGCCTCCAGGGGCACGTCGAGGACGTCGTGGACCATGCCGGTCGCGGTGATGAAGTTGGCCTCGGGCTGATGCCGGGCCCAGCGCTCGATCTGCGACCGGTCGGTGGTGGACTGGGTCTGCCAGGCGAAGGAGACCGGGTGCCGCGCCGGGGTGGGACAGCCCACGCGGTCGCAGGAGCAACGGTATCCGGCGGGGTGCGCGGCCGGCGCCAGCGGCAGTCCCGCACCGGCGGCGGCGAGCAGCAGGTCCTCCCGGCCACCGTCACCGGCGGCCTCCTTGGGGCGGCGTCCGCGCAGCCACGAGGAGAGTTTGCCCTGCAGACCGCTCCGACCGCCGAACTCCGCGCTCATCAAACCCCTTGCCTCGCCGTCGTGCGCACCAGCATGCCCTATGGTCGCACCATTCCGCGCTTCGGGGTCGTGAAGGGACAAACTTCCCTGGTCACCGAGGGGCGAGCCCGTGGAGCGCGTAGTCGACGAGGGTGTCGGTGTACTCGTAGGAGATCGGCGCGGTGTGCTGGAGCCAGCGCTGGGCGAGCGGGGAGACGAAGAGTTCCAGTCCGATGCGCGGGTCGATGTCCGTCCGCACCTGGCCGGCGGCCTGGGCGGACCGCAGCCGGTCGACGTAGAGCTGGAGCGAGGGCTCCAGGAGCTTGGCGACGAACCGCCGGCCGAGCTGCTCGTCGACGAGGCCCTCGGCCGCCAGGGCACGGGAGGGGACCTCGAACGCCGGGTCCCGCAGTTCGTCGACGGTGGCGCGCAGTACGGCCTTGAGGTCGGCGGCGAGGTCGCCGGTGTCCGGGATGGCGTACGTCGCCTGCCCCTCGGCACCCGCGGCCCGCGCGGCGCGGTCGCCCAGGTCGAGGAAGGCCTCCAGCAGGACGTCCGCCTTGGAGGACCACCAGCGGTAGATCGTCTGCTTGCCGACGCCGGCGCGGGCGGCGATGCCCTCGATGGTGGTCTTGGGGTAGCCGGCCTCCCCCACGAGGGCGAGGGCGGCGTCGTAGATGGCCTGGCGGGAGCGCTGACTGCGCCGGGTGGCGTCGGGGGTCGGCTTGTCGGGGGCGTGGGCGGGTTTCTGAGCGGCCATGTCCCGAATCTATCAGGTTGACAAGACGCCCCGTCTCGCCGGACAAGGCGTCGTGAGACCGGGCCCGGTCGGTGTGGCGGCGGGGTCTGCGCCCAACGGCCCTACTGGTTCGCGGGGTTGCCGTCCGCCGCCCCCGGCCAGGCATCCCCCCAGGCCGCGTCCCGCGCCGCCTTGTACAGGTCGCCGTGCCGTTTGGTGACCGTCCGCCGCTCCAGCCGCTCGTCCGGCTCGCAGAGGTCGAGCAGCACCTGCCCCTTGCGGATCTGCGGCCGCCGGACCACACGGGAGGGGGCCGGTGAGACCGGGAGGCGGGTGGCGGCGACGTAGCTGAACTTCTCGTCCTCGTAGGCGAGGGACCCGCTCTTGACCTGCCGGTGCAGGGAGGAACGGCTGACCCGCGCCGCGAAGTGGCACCAGTCCGTGCCGGGCACGATGGGGCAGGCGGCGCTGTGCGGGCAGGGCGCGGCGACGTGGAATCCGGCGGCGACGAGCCGGTCGCGGGCCTCGATGACGCGGGCGTACCCGGCGGGGGTGCCGGCCTCCACGATCACGACGGCCCGGGCGGCGCCGGCGGCGGCGTCGACGAGAGCGGCCCGGTCCGCGGGGGTCAGCTCGTTGAGCACGTAGGAGACGGTGACGAGGTCGGCGTTCTCGACGGTGAGGGCCGCTCCGATCCGGGAGCGCTGCCAGCGGACGTCGCGCAGGGCGGGGTGGGAGGCGGCGATCTCCCGGCCGAGGGCGAGGGCGGGCTCCGCCCAGTCCAGCACGGTCACCGGGCGGCGGCCCCCCCAGACGTCGCTGACGGCCCAGGTCGCGGCACCGGTCCCGCCGCCCACGTCCACGTGGCTGCCCGGCACCCACCCCGGCACGGCGTCCGCGAACGCGGCCAGCGCGGAGCGTACGGCGGCGAAGGTGGCGGGCATGCGGTAGGCGGCGTAGGCGACGACGTCGGCGCGGTCGCGGAGGATGGGGGCGTCGGTCGGGGTGTCGCCCCGGTACTTCCCGATCAGCCGCTCCACGGCCTGTGCGGCCTGCCGCGGCGGCAGCCCGTCGACGAGGTCGGCGAGGGCGGCGCGCAGGATGTCGGCGGGGTCGTTCACGCGACGATTCTACGAGGGGCTGCGCGGGGCGGGTGCGGGGCGGGCGCGGACCGGGGTCGGGGGTCATCTGGCACCCGGCGTGGGTGCGGGCCGGGGGGTGGGTGACGCGGACCGGCGCTTACCGGGTGCCGCCGCGCCCACCCGTGCCGCCCCAGGCGGCACATCTGCCCGCGGCTACGGAGGTCCCGCAGGCCCACCGCCCCCCTACACCGCCGTCAGGCGTCCCGTACCGCGCGGGCCACCCGCGTGCACACCCCCGCCCTGGGCCCGTTGGCAGCGGCCCTCCGGCGTGGGTGGACCGTGTTCGCGAGGAGGATCGCGAAGGTGTCCGTCACGCGGTCGAGGACCAGCATCGTGCCGGTGAACCCGGTGTGTCCCGCCGCCCCGCGTCCCGCCAGTTCCCCCATGAACCACGCCTGGTCGAGGGCGAACCCCAGCCCCGGCTCGGCGAGCAGCAGCTCCACGAAGTCGGGACCGAGGATGCGGGCCGGCCCGTACGCCCCGCCCCCGAGCAGCGCCCGGCAGAAGACCGCGAGGTCACGCCCGGTCGAGAACAGCCCCGCGTGCCCGGCCACCCCGCCCAGCGCCCACGCGTTCTCGTCGTGGACGACCCCTCGCAGCATCCCCCGGTCGGCCTTCGCCCACGGCCGCCGCTGGTCCTCCGTCGCCGCCGCCCCCGGGCACGGCCCGAAGCCCGTCGCCGTCATGCCCAGCGGCCGGGTGATCCCGTCCCGGACGAGGACGTCGAGGCCGCGCCCGGTGATGTGCTCCAGCACCTGCTGGAGGAGCAGCATGTTCAGGTCCGAGTAGCAGTACGTACCCGGCACCCCCACCGGCCGCTCCGCCCGCAGCAGCGCCAGCCGCTCCGCGTCGTCCGCGCAGTCGTACAGCGGGAGTTCGGGCCGCAGCCCGGAGGTGTGGGTGAGCAGCTGCCGCACGGTGACCCGGTGCTCGGCGGCGCCCCGGAAGTCCGGCAGGTACGCGCCCACCTCCGCGTCGATGCCGAGCGTGCCCCGTTCGATCTGCTGCACCGCGGCGACCGAGGTGAACAGCTTCGTGAGGGACGCCAGGTCGAACGGTGTCGCCACGCTCATCGGCACCCGTTCCCCCTCCGGCAGCTCCACCCCGCGGTCGGTGCGCGGGTCGTGGGCGGCGTACCGCACGGCCCACCCCGCCGCCTCCTCGACGGCGAGCACGGGCCCGCGCCCGACGGCCACGACGGCCCCCGCCGCCCAGGGCCGCCGGCCGGCGGTGAGGGCGTGCACGTCGGCGACGGCACGGCGGAGCTGCCCGGGATCGAGCCCGGCCCGCTCGGGGCTGCCACTGCGCAGTCTCGGAGCGCTCAGTTCTCCGCTCCCTGCCCGCTCGCGGCTCCCCGCACGCTCGCCCGCCCCGCCGGGGGACGCCCCATGCCCACGAGGAACACGAGGAAGCCGAGCGCCGCCACCGCCGCCGTCAGCTGGACGACGGCCATCGGCAGGGCGGTGTCCTCGCCGCCGATCCCCACCAGCGGGGAGGCGACCGCGCCGACGAGGAAGGAGGACGTGCCGAGCAGCGCGGACGCGGAGCCGGCCGACTTCTTCACCCGCATCAGGGCCAGCGCCTGGGTGTTCGGCAGGCTGATCCCCATCGCGGACATCAGCACGAACAGCGCGGCGGCCACCGGTACGAGCCCGACCTCGCCGAAGACGCCCAGGGACATCAGCAGCAGCGCGGTCGCGGCGGCGATGACGATCACGAGGCCGACGCAGAGCACCCGGTCCAGCCGGACCCGCCCGACGAGGATCTTGCCGTTGATCTGGCCGACGACGACCAGGCCGATCGAGTTGAGCCCGAACAGCAGGCTGAAGGTCTGCGCGGAGGCGCCGTAGATCTCCTGGATGACGAACGGGGAGGCGGCGACGTAGGCGAACAGGGACGCGAAGGCGAAGCTGCCCGCGAGCATGTAGCCGGTGAAGGCGCGGTCGGCGAGCAGCCCGCGCATCGCGCGGAGGGTGTCCCGGGCCCCGCCCGCGTGCCGTTCGGCCTCGGGCAGCGTTTCGGGCAGCTTGGCCCAGACCACGACGCCGAGCACCACCCCGACCACGACGAGGACGACGAACACACCCCGCCAGTCCGTCACCCGCAGGATCTGCCCGCCGATGAGCGGTGCCACGATCGGCGCGACGCCGGAGATCAGCATGAGGGTGGAGAAGAAGCGGGCCATGGCCACACCGTCGTAGAGGTCGCGGACCACGGCCCGGGCGATGACGATCCCGGCGGCGCCCGCGAGCCCCTGGATCAGCCGGAAGGCGACGAGGAGTTCGACGGTGGGCGCGATGGCGCACAGGGCGGTGGCGACGACGTAGACCGCGAGCCCGGCGAGGAGCGGACGCCGGCGTCCCCACTTGTCGCTCATCGGCCCGACGAGGAGCTGGCCGAGGGCCATGCCGGCCAGGCAGGCGGTGAGCGTGAGCTGGACGGTCGCGGCGGGCGCGTTCAGGGACCGGGTGACCTCCGGGAGCGAGGGGAGGTACATGTCCATCGCCAGCGGTGGCGTCGCGGTGAGGCTGCCGAGGATGAGTGTGACGAGCAGCCCGGTGCGGCGGGCGGCGCGCAGCGAGTGGACGGCCGGCCCCGTTCCGGGGCTCGTGATGTCGGTCGATTCGTACGATGTGGACGGCCCGCGCTCGGGCATGTGCCCCTCCCTCTTCTACAGATCCGCCACCTATGCTCTCAGCTCGTACGCAGTTGAACGAACAGACTCGAACAAACCTGAGCGAGGGTGGGGCAGCGTGTCAGCGGTGACCGGGCAGAAGGTGCGCTGGGGGATTCTGGCGACCGGCGGGATGGCGGCGACGTTCACGGCGGATCTGGTCGATCTGCCGGACGCGGAGGTCGTGGCGGTGGCCTCGCGGACCGAGGAGTCGGCGCGGGCGTTCGCGGAGCGCTTCGGGATACCGCGGGCGTACGGCGGCTGGGAGACGCTGGCGCGCGACGAGGACGTCGACGTGGTGTACGTCGCCACGCCGCACTCCGCGCACCGCAGGGCCGCCGGCCTGTGCCTGGAGGCGGGCCGGAACGTGCTCTGCGAGAAGCCCTTCACGCTGAACGCGCGCGAGGCGGAGGAGCTGGTCGCGCTCGCCCGGCGGCGCGGCGTCTTCCTCATGGAAGCGATGTGGATGTACTGCAACCCGCTGGTACGCCGCCTGAAGGCACTCGTCGCCGACGGCGCGATCGGCGAGATCCGCAGCGTCCACGCGGACTTCGGGCTGGCGGGCCCCTTCCCTCCCACCCACCGTCTGCGCGACCCCGCGCAGGGCGGCGGCGCGCTGCTGGACCTGGGCGTGTACCCGGTGTCGTTCGCGCAGCTGCTGCTCGGTGAGCCGTCGGACGTCGTCGCGCGGTCGGTCCTCTCGGACGAGGGCGTCGACCTCCAGACGGGCGCCCTGCTCTCCTACGGGAGCGGCGCGCTGGCGTCGGTGCACTGCTCCATCGTCGGCGGCACCCCCAACTCCGCCACGGTCACCGGCTCCGAGGGCCGCGTGGACGTCCCGCACGGCTTCTTCTTCCCGGACCGCTTCGTCCTGCACCGGGACGGCAGGGACCCGGAGGAGTTCCGGGCCGACCCGGCCGACGGCCCCCGGGCCAGCCTCCAGCACGAGGCGCGCGAGGTGATGCGGGCGCTGCGGGCCGGGGAGACGGAGTCGCCGCTGGTGCCGCTCGACGGCACGCTGGCGGTGATGCGGACGCTCGACGCGATCCGTGAGCGCGTCGGCGTCCGCTATCCCGGCGAGGAGCGTGCGGTCACGCCGGCTTGAGGCCCTGCTCCCCCACTTCCGTCACGAAGGACCCGGCGGTGGTGACGGGCGCGCCCTGCGTGGTCACGTGGGACACCGTCCTGAAGTCGGCGCGCGCCAGTTCCCGGCCGAGCGACACCTTCGCGTAGCCGCGCCGCCCGTTGAAGAACTTCAGGTGCGGGTTGGCGGCCATGAGGGTGTCCCAGTTGGACGGCTTCTCGGAGCCGTCGCGGCCGCTGGTGACGGAGGTGGTGACGATCTCGGTGCCCAGGGTGCGGGAGCCGGGGTCGTCGAAGTCGCGCTTGATGTCGAAGCCGTAGGAGACGTGCACGTCGCCGGTGAGCACCATCAGGTTCTCGATCCCGGCGGCCTGCGCGCCGGCCAGCACTCGGTCGCGGGAGGCCGGGTAGCCGTCCCAGGAGTCCATGGAGACCTTGGACGGCAGGGTGGCGGAGTTGTACCGGCGGGCGAAGGTGACCTGCTGGGGCACCACGTTCCACAGGGCGTTAGACCGGTGCCAGCCGTTGATCAGCCAGCGCTCCTGGGTGGAGCCGGTCAGGGTGCGCGAGGGGTCCTCGGACTCCGGTCCGGAGAACTGCCAGCCGTCGCCGTACGCCTGGTTGGAGCGGTACTGGCGGGTGTCGAGCACGTCGAACTGGGCCAGCCGGCCCCAGTGCAGGCGGCGGTACAGCTGCAGGTCCGCGCCGTCGGGGAGCTGGGGACGGCGCAGCGGCATGTTCTCCCAGTACGCCCGGTAGGCGGCGGCGCGGCGGATGAGGAACTCCTCCGGCGGGACGCTGTTCTCCGGGGTTTCGTCCGCGTAGTTGTTCTCGGTCTCGTGGTCGTCCCAGGTGACGACGAAGGGGTGGGCGGCGTGCGCGGCCCGCAGGTCGGGGTCCGACTTGTAGAGGGCGTACCGCAGCCGGTAGTCCTCCAGGGTCACGGTCTCGTGGTTGAAGAGGCCGGGCAGGGTGCCCGCGGGGTAGGCGCGTTGGCCGCCGACGTCGTTGACGGCGTACTCGTACAGGTAGTCGCCGAGGTGGAAGACGACGTCCACGTCCTCCTGGGCCAGGTGCCGGTACGCGGTGTAGTACCCCTCGTCGTACTTCTGGCAGGAGACGACGCCGAAGGTGAGGTCGGAGACCCGGCTGTAGGAGGAGGGCGCGGTGCGGGTGCGGCCCACGGGGCTGATCCAGCGGCCGGCGCGGAAGCGGTAGAAGTGGACGTGGCCGGGTGCGAGGTGGTCCACCTCGACGTGCAGGGTGTGGTGGAACTCGGGGTGGGCGGTGGCCGTGCCCCTTCTGACGACGCGGCGGAACCGTTCGTCCAGGGCCACCTCCCAGCCCACCTCGACGCGTTGCGCGGGCAGTCCGCTGTCCGCCTGGTACGGGACGGGGGCCAGGCGGGTCCACAGCAGGACGGAGCCGGACTGCGGGTCGCCCGAGGCGACGCCGAGCGTGAAGGGGTCGTCGGTGAGCCGCGCGGCGTCCAGTTCGGCGGCGCTCGCGGTGCCGGCGGCCGGCAGGTTCACGGAGAAGGCGAGCGCGGCGGCGGCTCCGGTGACGGTCAGGAAGCGGCGACGGCCCAGGTGGCGGGCGGCGGCGCGGAGTTCGGGCGCGTGCGAGGGCTGGGGCTGGGCGGGCTGGTTCGCGGGTGACATCCGTTTCTCCCCTTACGGTGGCTGCAAGGGGCATTCGACGGTCCGGGAACGACACTCGCTTGGCGCGGACATGGCGATCCCATGTCGGGAGGGTGAGTTCGGCACGATCCGCGACCCGTACGCTGCCGACTCATGAACTCCGTGAAAACCACCGACGAGGAAACCGTCGGCGCGCAGCAGATCGCCGTCGTGACGGGCGCCGGCTCCGGCATCGGCCGGGCGGTCGCCGTGGAACTGCTCACCGCGGGCTGGGCGGTGGCGCTGGCCGGCCGGCGCCCCGAGACCCTGGAGGAGACGGCCGCTCTGGCCCCGGCGGGCGCCGCGGCGCTGCCCGTGCGCGCCGACGTGTCACGCCCGGACGACGTGGCGGCCCTGTTCGCCGCCGTACGCGACCGCTTCGGACGCCTGGACCTGCTGTTCAACAACGCCGGGACGTTCGGCCCGGGCGGCGTGCCGGTCGAGGAACTGCCCTACGAGGCGTGGCGGCACGTGGTGGACACCAACCTGAACGGCGCGTTCCTGTGCGCGCAGGCGGCGTACCGACAGATGAAGGAGCAGGACCCGCGAGGCGGCCGGATCATCAACAACGGCTCGATCTCGGCGCACACGCCGCGCCCGCGTTCGGTGGCGTACACCGCGACCAAGCACGCGCTGACGGGCCTGACCAAGTCGCTGTCGCTGGACGGCCGTCCCTACGGCATCGCGGTCGGCCAGATCGACATCGGGAACGCGGCGACCGACATGACGGCGGGGATGCAGACCGGCGCGCTCCAGGCCAACGGGGAGACGGCACCCGAGCCGGTGATGGACGTGGCCGACGTGGCGCGCACGGTGCGGCACATGGCGCAGCTGCCGCTGGAGGCGAACGTGCAGTTCGCGACGGTCATGGCGACGGCGATGCCGTACGTGGGGCGCGGCTGAGCCGATTCACACAATCGGAATATCAAGGTCCGCAGTATTGCGGCCGGTGGAGGGCTTATGCTCAAATCCCCTTCACCAGAACTCCACACTTGAAGCGTCGGCCTTCCACAAGGCCCTTCCACCACGCTCCATGAACCATTCCGAGGGGGGAGGCGGCAGCCGTTCCGTCCACCGGCGCTCCGGTGGACGGAACGGCTGCCGCGCCGTTTCCCCCGCCGGACAGGCCCTACGCCTGACCGGTCTCGAACCGCGCGATCCGGCCGTCGTCGTTCACGGTGAAGTCCCACCGGGTACGCATCTCGCCCCAGGTGTCGTTGCGGTAGCGGGCGATGAGGGCGCGACCGCCGTTCGACTCGTTGTCGACCTCCATGTGGCCGTTGGAGGAGAAGATCTCCTGGTCGATCCACTCGGCGAGGTCCCGGTCGGCTCCGTCGTCGGCCATGGTGGCGTCCGGCGCGAGCAGCGCGAGGAAGGCGTCGCGGTCGTGGGCGTTGACGGCGGTGACGAAGCCGCGGACGGCCGGGTCGCTGAGTCGCGTGGTCTGAATGGTCATGCCGGCCAGCGTCACACCGGCCCGGCACCCCCGCCACCGGTCCGCCACCCGAACGGCGCCCGCGACGGGCCCGCGCGAGACACCCGGGAGACGGTGAGGGGGTGAGCCGCCGCCGTCCGCGAGGGATGTGAGGGAGTCGACGTGAACTGTTACGACCGGCGTGATCTGGGCCTGCTGCTGCTCCGACTGGGTACCGGCGGCGTACTGGCCGCACACGGGGCGCAGAAGCTGCTCGGCTGGTTCGGCGGTGGCGGCATCGAGGGCACCGGCCGGGCCATGGAGGCCATGGGCTACGAGCCCGGCCGGACCAGCGCGGTCATGGCCGGCCTGGCGGAGGCGGGCGGCGGGACGCTGCTGGCGCTGGGCCTGGCCACCCCGGCCGCGGGTGCTGCGGCGGCCGGCGCGATGGCGGGCGCGGCGGCGGTACACGCCCCGAACGGCTTCTTCGCCCAGGCCGGCGGCTACGAGTACGCCGCGTCCCTCGCCCTGACCGCCACCGGCCTCGCGGTCACCGGCCCCGGCCGCCTCTCCCTCGACCACGCGCTCGGCCACGCGGTCAACCGCAACTGGATGGTCCCGGCCGCCTTCGCGGCGACGGCGGCCGCCACGGCGGTGGTCGTCGGCGCCCGCAACAAGCGGGTACGGAAGGCGGCCGAGGGCGAGCAGGAACCGCTGTTCGACTGACGTCTCGTTGCGGGAGGCAGCGGAGTACGTGGCAGGCTGCCCCGCATGAGTGACGACCGCGGCGGCATCCCCGCCGACCTCTGGGACACCGTCGACGCCCTGTGGCAGTGGCTGGAGGCGGACCAGCCCGTCGGCGGCCGGGAGGGCCTGCTGCTGCGCATGCTGAAGCTGTCGGAGGAGGTCGGGGAGGTCGCCGAGGCGGTGATCGGCGCCACCGGCCAGAACCCGCGCAAGGGCACCACCCACACCTGGGAGGACGTGGAGGCGGAGCTGTGCGACGTGGTGATCACGGCGATGGTGGCGCTGCGGACGCTGACTCCCGAGGCGCGGGAGGTGTTCGGCCGCCATCTGGCGCGGGTGGCGGGGCGGTCGCTGGGGACACGCGGCGCCTGAGCGCGGGACGCCTCCTGCGCCACCGATGCGCGCGAGGGCCCCGCGGCACGAGGCGGAGCGGTTCCGTGCCGCAGGGCCGTGCCGGGTCAGCCCGCGGCGCAGGAGACCGACGGCCAGGTCCAGTTGCCGTTGGCCTGGATGGTGGCACCCCAGTTGTTGCCGCCGCCGTTGGACTTTGCGGTCAGCACCTGGGCGTTCGGGTAACTGGCGTTCACGTTCCAGGTGGTCAGGACCTTGGCCGGGGACGGCACGTTCATCGTCACCGTCCAGGCACTGCTCCCGCTGACGGACACGTTGAGGTTGTACCGGTCCCCCCACCGCTGCCCGGCGGACAGGGTGGCGGTGCACGTACCGCCGCCGTCACCCCCGCCACCACCACCGCCACTGCCGTCGGGGGCGACCGCCCGTCCGGTCTGCGGTGAGATCATGCCGGCACACAGGCCCTTGGTGGCCAGGGTCTGCGCGATGCGCGGGATCGCCGCGAGCGTGTTGGCGGGCCAGTCGTGCATGAGGACGACCTGGCCGTCGCCCAGCCGTGAGACGGCCTGCACGATCGCGTCGGTGCTCGCGTTGTTCCAGTCCTGGGTGTCGACGTCCCAGATCACCTCCGTCAGTCCGTACCTGGCCTCGACCGCCCGCAGCGTGGCGTTGGTCTCGCCGTACGGCGGGCGGAACAGCTTCGGCGTGCCGCCGCCCGCGTTGGCGATGGCCTGCTGGGTCCGGGAGATCTCGGAGTCCATCTGGGCCTGACTCAGCTGGGTCATGTGCGGGTGGGTGTAGCTGTGGTTGGCGACCCACATGCCGGCGTCGACCTGAGCGCGGACCAGGGACGGGTTCTGGGCCGCGTACTGGCCCTGGTTGAACATGGTGGCCCGCAGGCCGTTCTGCCTGAGCGCGTCGAGCAGGGCCCGGGTGGTGCCGGAGGGGCCGTCGTCGAAGGTGAGACCGACGTAGCCGTTGCAGGCCGCGGCCCGCGTCGGGGCCGCGTCGGCGGCGGCGGTGCCCGCGACGGCCAGGGCGGTGACGGACACCGCGGTGACCAGGGAACGCCATGAGAAGCGAGGTCTGCTGCGCATGGGAAGGGGTCCTCCTCTCTCTCCTCGTCCCCGGGGTCAGCCCGCGGCGCAGGAGACGGACGGCCAGGTCCAGTTGCCGTTGGCCTGGATGGTGGCGCCCCAGTTGCTGCCGCTGCCGTTGGACTTCGCGGTCAGGGTCTGCGCGCTCGGGTAGCTGGCGCTGGTGTTCCAGGTGGACAGAACCTTCGCCGGCGAGGGCACGTTCATCGTCACGGTCCAGTTGCTGGCCCCGCTGACCGACACGTTGAGGTTGTACCGGTCGTCCCACTTCTGCCCGGCCGACACCGTCGCGGTGCAGCCACCGCCACCGCCGCCACCACCGCCACCGCCCGAACCGGTGCCGCCGACCGTGATGTTGGAGCTGCCGCTGCTCTGGTAGCCCTCGGTGGCCATGATCATGTAGTAGCTGAAGCTGCCGAGCGGCATTCCGGCCCGGGACCACGCGTCGAAGTGGTTGCCGGTGGTGATGGTGCCGCCGGTCCGCTTGGCCTGCCGCACGCTCCAGTACTGGTCGAAGGTGCGGGTGCCCTCGACGGAGGGGGCGTTGTAGCGGGTGGTCTTGTAGATGTCGTAGGTGCCGCCGTCAGTGGTGACGGTGCCCTTGAACTCGCCGGTGGGCCGGTAGGTGCCCCAGTTGTCGACGATGTAGTACTCGACGAGCGGATTCGCCGTCCACCCGTAGAGGGTCAGGTAGGCGTTGCCGGACGGGTTGAAGGTGCCCGAGTACTGCACGGTCCGGCGCCCGCCGTTGCTCCACCCCTTGCCCGCGACGAAGTTACCGGTGTTGCGCCACGAGGTGCTGTACTGACCGCCCGACCCCATGTTCATGGAGACGGTGCCCTGGCTGTCGGTCCAGAACGAGTAGTAGTAACCGTTGTTGGTGCCCTCCTGGTTGGTGGTCACGACGGTGTCGGCCCGGGCGGTACCCGGCAGCAGGACCGCGACCAGCGCGGCCAGCGCGACGACCCACGCTCTTCTCTGCATGACGGTGCTTCCTCTCCTGGAGGTCCTGGAGTTCCTGGGGATTCCTGGGGGTTCCTGGGGTTCCACGACGGCGCCAGTGTTGGCCTGCACGCGTCAAGCGTCAATAGTTTCGGTAATTATTTCGAAAGCTTCGGCCGTCCGATGGCCTCGAATTCAAGGACATATGAGCAGCTCATCCATGACCAGACCCTCACATTGGGCAGCGACCGATCACTCCAGGACCGCCTGCGTCAGCAGCCGTATCGAAACTTTCGAACCGCCACGCCCGAAGTGTCTACGGCTCAGAGAGGATCGGATCGGTGAACGAGACCGGCTTGCCGGCGGCGCGAGCGTAAGCGATCTCCCGGCTCGTGGACTCGCCGACATACCCGCCCGGGTTGACGACCAGAACCCGGTCGGCCAGGTCGATCTTGCGCAGATGGAGGGCGCCCAGCGCGGTCTTCCGATCCTCGGTGAGCAACTCGTCCGCTTCGTGATCCCCGGCGCCCGGGAAGACGCCTGGCGCGACGACGATGACACCTGCGAAGGTCAGCTCCCGGTTCGCCGCGCTCATCTCGTCGACGAACCGGGTGGAACCGCAGATGCAGACGATCTCGGGCCGGTCGGGCACGGCTCACTTCCTTCGAGTCGGACGGGAACCGTCAGTGTGCCAAATCATCTGTACGGGCCAGGTGTTGGGCGGGGCTGGGGACGCCGGCGGGCTTGCTCGGCATACCGGCCAAGAGTCCCCTTCAGTCGCGTAGCGTGATCCATGGTGACGCACCGACGCGGGTCCTCTGTACGCGCGGTGCCTCCCCGAGTACGAGGCGCGGGGCGTGACGGCGTCCCAGGCCGGGCGTTGCGTCAGGGAGGCGGTGTTCGATGACGGAGTGTGCGGGTCCGGACGGCGGGGACGGTGGAACGGCGGTCATGAGTGCCGGGGACGACTGGGAGAGCGGCGAGGACGGTGGCGGTGACGGGCGTCGCCCTGAGGACGGCGCCGCGAAGGGCGTCGTCGCCGCGTTCGGGCAGACCATGAAGACGCTGCGCCTGCGGGAAGGGCTGGACCGGGGAGAGTTCGGCAGCCGGATCGGGTACTCCGCGTCGACGGTCGCGTCGTTCGAGCAGGGGCGGCGGATTCCCTCGCCGAGGACGATCGAGCGGGCGGACGAGGTGCTGGGGGCGGGTGGGCTGCTGTGCCTGTGGAAGGAGGAGGTGGAGCGGGCTCAGTATCCGGTGTTCTTTCAGGGGATGGCCACGCTGGAGAAGGAGGCGGTCGAGCTACTCGCGTACGACACCCACGTGATCAACGGCCTGCTCCAGACCGAGGAGTACATGAGGGCTGTACTCGCCATGCGGTGCCCACCTCTGGACGAGGAAACGATCGAACAGCGCGTGGCGGCCCGTCTGGCGAGGCAGGACATCTTCAGCCGCCAGCCACTGCCGCTACTGAACTTCGTCCTCGAAGAAGCAACGCTGCGGCACCCGTGGGGCGGCAGAGCGGTCCATCGGGGACAGTTGGAACATCTGATGCTGACCGGGGAGCGGCGAAACGTCGGCATTCAGGTCATGCCACTCGCCCACGAGGAGAACGCGGGCGTGGACGGCGCCTTCACAGTGATCACTCGCAAGGACGCGAAGAAGTTCGTGTACACCGAAGCACAGGGAGCCAGCGCTCTGCAGACCGAGCCCGAAGAGACGGTTCTCGCTGCCGCACGCTATGGGATCATCCGATCACAGGCTCTCAGTCCGCGAGAGTCGTTGGAGTTCATCGAAGGGTTGCTGGGATCGCCATGAACAATGCTGAGTCCTCGGCCGTCGCCTCCGGCCTCGCCTGGTTCAAGAGCAGCTACAGCGGAGCCGAGGGCGGTCAGTGCCTGGAGGTCGCCACGGATACGGCGACCGTGCGCGTCCGCGACTCCAAGGCCACCGCCGGCCCCGTGGTCACCGTCTCCCCCGAGGCGTGGGCAGGTTTCGTCGGGGCGGTCTCCTCGAAGCGGCGCGTCTGAGACTCGTACGGTGGTGAGTGCCCTGCCGACTCCCCCCGGACGGGAGGGCGCTCGCCCGTACGGACACCGGATCGCGGACCGCCCCGGTCAAGGCTCGTGGCTCACCTCCACGACCACACCGACCTCCCCCGCGTTGTCGTCCACGCACCCCTCGCCGTCGTTGATCCGGAGCTGGACCACGCCGCCACCGCCCGCCCGGAAGGTCTTCGTCTCGCCGATGGCGAGGACCGGCGCGTCGTCGGCGTCCGAGAGGCGGGTCACCAGCGTGCCGAAGGCGGCGTCGGGTACGACCTTGCAGTCGACGGCGAAGTCCAGGTCCCGGTCGCTGTCCGGGGCGTATCCGGCCGGTCCGGTCATCGGCATGCGCTCGCGGTCGACCGTCCACTCACCCCGCCCGGACCTGACCGTGACGGTGTCGCCCGCGCGGACCACCGCGTCGACGACCGGCTGCCAGCCTCCGTCGGCGCTCACGACCACTTCGTACGAGGTCACCTGGGGTGCCCCGACCGGCGAGGCCCGGGAGGTCGGCGCCGGAGCGGGCGCTGCGGCCGCGCTCCGGTCCGCCCGCTGCCCGTCGTCCTGGAAGGGGGCCACGCCCGCGAGGAGCAGCCCGCCGCTCACGACCGCGACGAGCGCGGCAGCTCCGGCGAGTGTCCCCGCCAGCCAGCGGCCGGCGCCGCCCTTGCGTGCCGGGAGCGGTGCGGAGGTGGTCTCGGCGGTGTGTGCCGCCGTACTGGCGAGAGGGAACGGGGGCGCCGTCAGGGTGTCCCCCGCCCGTGCCGGCAAGGCGGGGACGGGGCTGACGGTCACGGTGACGGCCTCGGACGCGACAGGGCCGTCCGTCGCCTCCCCCGCCGCGATGCTCCGCAGCGCCACCGCCAGTTCGTCGGCGGTGGGGCGCTCGCGCGGGTCCCTGTGCAGCAGGGCCTCCGCGACCGGACGGAGCGGGCCGAGCCGGTCCGGCAGCCGCGGCTTCCCGTACACGACGGCGTGCAGGGTCGCGGCGTGCGCGGCTCTGCGGAACGGTGACTCCCCGCCGCAGACGGTGACCAGCGTCGCCCCGAGCGACCACAGGTCGGACGCGGGGCCCGCCTGCTGCGCCGTGGCCCGTTCCGGCGCCATGTACTCGACGGAGCCCATGAGTTGACCGGCCGACGTGACCGGTTCGCCGTCCTCGTCGAGCGCGGCGATGCCGAAGTCGGTCAGCACCGCGCTGCCGTCCGGGCGCAGCAGCACGTTGGCCGGCTTCACGTCGCGGTGCAGGGCGCCCGCCAGATGGACCGCCCGGAGGGCTTCGAGCAGTTGGAGCCCGAGGCGGGCGGTGTGCTCCGGAGTGAGCGGCCCGGAGCGGCTCAGGTGGGCCGCGAGCGACGGACCGCGCACCAGCTCCATCACGATCCAGAGCCGGTCCTCGAATTCGACCAGGTCGTGCACCCCGACCACGTGGGGATGGGGTACCCGCGCGACGGCCCGCGCCTCACGGACGGCACGGCGCATCCGGGTCCGGCGGTCCTCGTCGCCGCCGGCGGCGATGTGCAGTTCCTTCGCGGCGACCGGCCGGTCGAGCAGCTGGTCGTGAGCGCGCCAGACGACGCCCATGCCGCCCCTGCCCAGGACTTCGTGCAGCAGATAGCGGCCTGCGATCAGCCGCCCGGGCCCCCCGCCCACCTGCTGATCAGGAACGCCGGTCGACACCGGTCCTCACATCCCTCTCGCTGAAGAACGGGGGCAACAATACCGACAGCGGGAGGCGTCCTCTCCCCAACCACCCCTGTTTGATGTGCCGTTGACCGCCGACTCGACCGCGTCCCTACCTCGATGCCACCCGTCGCAGCGGTACGAGAGGCTCGGGGCGCGTGCCGAGGATCTCGCCGGGGGTGCCGCGCCGTACGATGCGGCCGTCGGACATGACGAGGATTTCGTCCATGGCTTCGAGGTCTTCGTGCCGGTGGGTGACGAGGATCAGGCTGCGGCCTTCGGTGGCGCGCAGTACGGCGGCGAGCACCGCGCCGGCCGTGCCGGCGTCCAGGTTCTCGGTGGGTTCGTCGAGCAGGAGGACCGGCGGGGCGGCGAGCAGCGCCCTGGTGAGCAGGAGGCGGCGGCGCTGGCCGCCGGAGAGTGTGTCGCCGTCGGGCCCGATCAGGGTGTCGAGGCCGGCGGGCAGGGCGCGCGCCCAGTCGGTGAGCCCCGCCGTGTGCAGCGCGGTCCACAACGCCGCGTCCTCGCTGCCGGGGCGGGCGATCAGCAGGTTGTTGCGGAGACTCGTGGCGAAGACGTGGGCGTCCTGGAACACACCGCTGACGGTGCGCCGCAGTTCGGGCTCGGCGAGGGTCGCCAGGTCCCGTCCGTTGATGAGGAGCCGCCCTTCACCGGCGTGGACGAGGCGGGCGATGCCGGACAGCAGGGTGGACTTGCCCGAGCCGCTCGCGCCGATGACGGCGATCCGCTTGCCCGCCGGCACGTCCAGGTCGATGCCGCGTACGGCGTAGGGGGCGTCCGGACGGTACCGGATACCCACGCCGCGCAGGGAGAGATGGGCGGAGTCCGGCGGTGTACGGGCCTCGTCCGGCGCGGCGGCCAGGCTTGTCGCCGGGTCGGCGGGGGTGGTCAGGAGGTCGTGGAGGCGGCGGGCGCGGTGGGTCAGACCGGGCAGATGCGCGGCGGCCGCGGGCAGCGGGGTGAGCGCCTCGTGGGCGGCGAGTGCGAGCAGCGGCAGAGTCACGGCCCACACCGGTCCCGCCGGGGCCGCCACGAAGGCCACGGCCAGCGCGGTGGCGCCCTGTACCGCCGTAAGGGCAGTGGCAGCCGTGGCCGTACGGGCGGCGGCGCCACGGGACGTGTCGCTCACGCGGCGGGCCGTCGCCGCGGCTGCCGCCACCTCGCGTCCGGCGGCCCCGTACACCTGAAGGTCTTCGGCGCCTTCCACCAAGTCCACGGTCCGAGCCGCCAGTTCGGCATGGACACCGGCGATCCTGCTCTCCGCGCGGGCGGCGGCCACGGCGGTGACCGCCGGAACGAGGAGGCCGCCGACGGCCAGGCCCGCGGCGAGGACGAGCGCCCCCGCCGGGGTGAGGGCCGCCGTGACGCCCACGGCGCAGCAGGCCACGATCACGGCGCTCGCCGCGGGCAGCACAACCCGCAGCAGGGCGTCCTGTACGACGTCCACGTCGGAGACGGCGCGGGACACCGCGTCGGCGCCGGCCGGACCGTCGTGCAGGGGGCCGCGGGCCAGGGCGCCGAACACAGCGCACCGCAGCCGGGCCACGGCCCGCAGCGCGGCGTCGTGGCCGGCCAGGCGCTCCCCGTACCGGAAGACGCCCTTGGTCACGGCCAGGGCCCGGACGGCGACGATGGCGACGGCGAGTGCGCCCATGGGCGGCTGCTGTGCGGCGCGCGCGATCAGCCAGCCCGCGAGCGCCGTGAGGCCACTGCCGGCGAGGTCGGCGGCGGCGGCGAGAGCGACGGCGGCCGTCAGACGTCTCGCTCCCCCGCCGGACCGCAGCACTGACCAGAGGGTACGGAAGGGCCGGTCCCCCGAAGGGGTACGTGCGGCAGGGGTGCGTGCGGAAGTCATGGATGCCCCCGGCTCCTGGACGACACGGGACGGTTCGCTCGACGTCATCCGGCCGGGCGCCACCGGCTCAGTGACGCTCATCGCAGGGTCAGCTCCCGTACCGTGCCCGCGTCGACCTCCAGGTGCCGGTCGGCGCCGTGCAGGAGGGCGGGGCGGTGGGCGACCAGGAGGACCGTGCGGCCGTGCATCAGGCGGGCGCTCGCCGTCAGCAGGGTCTGCTCGCTGTCGGCGTCGAGGCCGGCCGTCGGTTCGTCGAGCAGGAGCAGGGGGGCGTCGCGCAGGAACGCCCGGGCCACCGCAACGCGTTGGCGTTGTCCCGCGGAGAGTCCCGCGCCTCTGGCTCCCAGACGGGTCTCGTATCCGTACGGCAGGGCGCTGATGAATTCATGCGCGACCGCGGCCCGCGCCGCCTGCTCGACGGCCTCGTCGGGGGCGTCCGGGCGGCCGAGCCGAATGTTCTCGGCGACGGTGCGGTCGAGCAGGTGGGGGCGCTGCGGAACCCAGGCGAGTTGTCGGCGCCAGGCGTCGAGGTCCAGTGCGGCGAGGTCGCGGCCGTCGACGAGGACGCGGCCCTCGGTGGGCAGGAGCAGCCCGAGCAGCAGGGCGAGGAGGGTCGACTTGCCGCCGCCGCTCGGCCCGGTGAGCGCCACCCGCTCACCGGCGCGGACCGTGAACGACACGTCGTGCAGGACGGGTTCGGACCGCCCTGGCAGGACCACGGTGACGTGTTCGAAGTCGATACGGGCCGGGGCGGGTACGTCCGTGACGGCCCCGCCGTGCTCCTCGGCCGCGTCCAGGACGGCAAAGGCGACGCGCGCCGCCGCGAGGCCCTCCGCCCCCGCGTGGAAACGGCTGCCCAGGGCGCGCAGCGGCCCGAACGCCTCCGGCACGAGGAGCAGCACCACAAGCGCCGTGTGGAGATCGAGGGAGCCGCCGAGCAGGCGCAGCCCGACCGGCACGGCGATCAGCGCGACCGACAAGGTGGCCGCCGTCTCCAGGACGAGCGTGGAGAGGAAGGTGATACGGAGCGTGCGCTGCGTGGCCCTGCGGTGTCTGCCCGCCATGTCCGCGACGATCTCCTCCTGGGCAGTGGTGCGCCCGAACACCCGGAGCGTGCCGAGGCCGCGCAGAGCGTCGAGGAAGTGCCCGCCGAGCCGGGCGAGGGCGGACCACTGCCGTGCGGTGGCGTCCCGGGTGTGCAGCCCGACGAGCGCCCCGAAGACGAGTATCAGCGGCAGGGTCACCAGGAGCACGATGCCGCTCAGCGGGTCGTGGAGGAGTACGGCCACGGCGACGGCGGGTGGTACGAGCGCGGCGACCGCGGTCTGCGGGAGATAGCCGGCGAGGTAGGGGTCGAGTGCGTCGACACCGCGCGTGAGGAGCGTGGCCGTCTCGCCGGCCGGGCGGCGCGGTGCGTACCGTCCGGTGCGGGCGGTGGCGTTCAGCAGATCGGCGCGCAGGCGCAGTTGTGTCGCCGCGGCGGCGCGTTCGGCGACGCGGCTGCACAGCAGGGAGGCCGCGGCGCGCACGGCCACGGCGGCCAGGCAGCACAGTGCCGCCGTGGTGACCGGCCGCCCCTGGAAGGCACGGGTCAGGGTGGCGGCGAGGGCGAGGCCCTGTCCGACCACGGCCGCGGCGCCCAGAGCGGTCGCGGCGGTGGTCAGCAGGACTGCCCGCCGGCTTTCGGGGTTCACGGCGAGCAGCCGGCGCCGCAGGGCACGGTCGCTCATGGCGTCCGCGCCGGGCGTCGTGGTCCGCATGTCCCGCTCTCCGTCCGTGTGCAGGGGCTCTCCCGAGGGTTCGGGGGATGTTGGCCCCCGGGAGAGCCCGGTCCTTGCACCGGGAGCACCGTTCACAGGTACACCGGTGTCCGGTCGTCGGCGGCGCCCCGGTGCGCCCACCACTGCATGGCCTGGAAGGCGAGCAGCACGGGGAGCACCAGGAGCACCACGGGACCGACCGCGCCGAGGGTGGTCGGGTCGGCGGCCGCTTCCTCGATGGACAGGTTCTGCCCGGCCACGGTGCTGACCACGGCCTCGGGCCAGTGCGCGGCGGCGATCGCGGCCACCGGCAGCAGGGCGGCAAGGGCGCTGATGGCCGGGGCCCGCAGTCCGCCTCTTCCCTGTCCGACCACGGCATACCGGGGGGCGAGCAGCGCGGCGCCGATGGCGGCGAGGCCGATGACGGCGGCGGGCAGCGCGTTGAGTAGGCCGTCGCGCGCCCGGCCGTCGAGCGCGACGGCGGCGATCGTGAGCGCGCCGAGTCCGGCGGCGGTCAGGGCGAGGCGACGGGCGAGCCCGGTGGCGCGCTCCGCGACCACGCCGGTGGTGCGCACCGCGAGGAAGACGGCACCGTGCAGCGCGAACACGGCGACGGCGGTGAGCGCGGAGAGGACGGGCACCGGGCGCAGCAACACCCCTGCGTCGACGGGGAGCCGGCCGTCTTGTACGGGCAGCGCACCGAGCACGGCCCCGGCCAGGGTGCCCCACATCACGGCGAGCAGCAGGCAGGTGGCCTGTACCACGACGTCCCAGCCGCGCAGCCAGCCCGGCGTGGTGACGCGGCGCCGGAACTGCACGGCCGCCCCGCGTACGAGGAGGGCCGCGACGGCCAGGACGATCACCGGGTAGAAACCGCTGATCACCGTCGACTCCAGGCCGGGAAATCCGCCGAGTGTGATGCCCGCGGCGGCGACCAGCCAGACCTCGTTGCCCAGGAAGAAGGGACCCGTTGCCGCGGCGACGATGCGCCGCTCGGCGTCGCCCGGCGCCACGAGCCGGCCGATGATGCCCGTGCCGATGGTGATGCCGTCGAGCGCCAGATAGCCGGCGAGGAGGACGCCGAGCAGGGCGTACCAGATGATGTCCCACACGATGGGCTTCTCCTGCTTCCTTGGATCGTCTGCTGCTGGGGGGTCGGGCGGATGTCAGAAGACCGGAGCGGTCTCCCGGTCCTCCGCTTCCGTACCGCCCTCCGCTTCCGTACCGCCCTTCGCGTCCGCAGCGCGCTGGTCGCCCTGCGGCTGCCGCCCGCGGCCCGCGGTACCGGGCTTGGCGGGCTCCGACTCGCCGGGGAGGCGTCCGAGTTGGGCGCCGTCGGGGCCGCGCCGCGCGAAGCGGACGAGCAGCGCCCAGTCGACCAGCGTCAGGGCGGTCACCAGGACGCCGAAGAGGATCAGCGAGAACAGGACGCTGCCCGCGGTGAGGCCGGGGGTGATGGCGTCCTCGGTCTTCAGCAGGCCGTAGACGGCCCAGGGCTGCCTGCCGACCTCGCGGAAGATCCAGCCCGAGATGTTCGAGACGTACGGCAGCACGAGCGCCGCGGTCAGCAGCCAGAGCGTGATCCGCCCGCGCATCAGCCGGCGTCTGATCATCATGAGGGCACCGGCCAGGGTGACGAGGATCATGAATGCCGCCGGGATGACCATCGTGTACTCGAAGATGCCGGTGAAGGAGGGCGGGTAGTACACACCGGGCCCGAACTGCTCGGTGAACTCCCGGGCCTGGTCGGCGCCCTGGTCGAGCCCGGGGCCGTACTTCGTCGGAGTCTGGTCCGTGGAGTAGCCGAGCTGCAGAGCGCCGAGCCCTGCCGTCGCAAGGACGAGGAGCGGGGCGGCCGGGAGGGTCAGCTTCAGCGAGGACCAGTAGAACGCGCTGTGCCCGGTGCCACGGCGCAGATGCCAGGCGCTGACGGCGATGATGAAGAACGCACCGGTGACGAGCGAGGCGCTCAGCACATGTACCCCGGCCGCGAGGGCGTTGGAGTTGGTGAGGAGTGCGGTGAAGCTCTCCAGGTAGATCTCGCCGTCCTCGGTGCGCTCTCCCACCGGGTGCTGGAGGAAGCCGTTGGCGGAGAGCACGAAGAACACCGAGGCGTACGCGGTCAGGGCGACCAGCCAGATCATCAGGGTGTGCAGCCGCCGGCCGAGACGGTTCCAGCCGAAGATCCACAGTCCGAGGAAGGTGGACTCGGCGAAGAACGCCACCAGCGTCTCGACCGCGAGCGGTGCGCCGAAGACATTGCCCACGAAGTGGGTGAGTCCGCTCCAGGTGAGTCCGAACTGGAACTCCATCACCAGACCTGTGCCGATGCCGAGGACGTAGTTGATGACATAGAGCTGCCCCCAGAACCGGGTCTGCCTCCGGTGCTCGTCCTTGCCGGTGAGCGCCCATCTGGTCTGCATCACGACGACGAAGGTGACGAGGCCGAGGGTGAGGGAGACGAACAGGTAGTGCGCAATCGCGGTGATGCCGAATTGGAGCCGGGCGAGCGTGATCACGTCGTCCACGGTGAGGTTTCCCCTTGGGTCTGAGCCTTGGTCGATGCCCTGGTCGATGGCTTGGTCGATGCCGGACCGATGACCGCACTTCAGTGCAGAGCGATCGTGGCGCGCTCGACCCGCGCTTGAGTCCGCCGCGGCGCGGAGGACCGGGCCGGGCTAGCCGCGCCCCCTGACCCGCGCTCAAGGCCGGTTCTAGGCCATGTCGCTCCACTGTGACGACGGGACCCAGGCACGGAGGCCGGCTCCGCGCGCACGACGCACCCATCAGGGCCTGTCCGGCGGATCAGGCCTGTGCCTCGGCCTGATCCGCGACCACATGGGAGATCCGTATGTCGAGCAACTTCCCGGCCTTCGCAGAACTGATCGCGCAGACCGAGCACTCCGCCGTCCACCTGGAGACGCGGGACGTCTACACCCCTCAGGGTCCGGTCTTCGTCGACTGGCAGAAGGGCATCCCGATCGAGTTCGACCGGCACAGCGACTGGCTCGACCTCGTGCAGGACGCGATCAAGCGCGGAATCGACTGGCGGCGCGCACGCATCGTGTCCGAGCCGGTGACCGACTTCATCCAGTACGAGTGGGAGACCACCACCATCGTCAACGTACCCGCCGGTGAGAAGGTCCGCTGGCTTCCGCGGCAGCATGCCTCGGACCTGATGCTTCCGGGCAACGACTTCTGGGTCTTCGACGACAGTCTGGTGCGCTTCACGACCTTCCACGGCGACGGCTCCTGGGGCCCGCACGAGTTCTCCGAGGACCCCAAGCTGATCCGCCAGTGCAAGGAGGCGTTCGAGGCGGTGTGGGAGCGGGCCGTCGACCACGCCGACTACACGCCGCAGCGCAAGGAGCCGGCGGCGTCCTGAGCCGATCGCACCCCGCAGCCGGAACGCGTCATCCGTCACCCGTCCCCGTGGAGTCGTCCGCGCGGACGGGTGCCGTCATGCGGAGCGCAGGAACGCAGGTCCCCCAGGACCTGCCAGAGCAGGAATCAAGGAGCGCTGCACCGGCCGGAGTTAGCGTCCCTTGCACGGAAGGGATACGGGTGATCTTCGATGGAGCTCCGGATACTGGGATCGATAGAACTCTGGACGGGCAGTGCCCTGGCCGATCTCGGCCCCGCACGGCAACGCAGCATCCTCGGTGCCCTGCTGGTCGATCCCGAACGACCGGTGCCGCTCGAGTCCCTCGTGGACCGGGTGTGGGGGGACCGGCCGCCCGCGGGCGTCCGCAACGTCGTGCACACGTACGTCACCCGGCTGCGCCGTGCGCTGGCCCGCGCCTCGACGGACCTTCCGGAGCCCATCGGTCTCGTGCGGTCCTCGGCCGGATACTCGGTCTCGGCGGATCTCGGCGCGGTGGACCTGGTGCGGTTCCGCCGGCTGCTCAAGAGCGCGCAGCAGGACTCGTTGCGGGACCAGGAGCGCAGCAGGCTGCTCCAGCAGGCGCTGACCATGTGGCGGGGCGACGCCCTTGCCGGTATGCACAGCGACTGGGCGGGCCGGGTCCGCGAGACCTTGCGTCAGCTGCACCACGAGGCGCTCAGCCAGTGGGCGGACACCGAGATGCGGCTCGACCGGCCGGGCGCCGTCCTCCCGGACCTGCGGGCCGCGCTCCTGGCGGATCCGCTCTCCGAGCAGCTCTGCGAACGCCTCATGCTCGCGCTCTACATGGAGGGGCGCAGCGTCGACGCCCTCGAGCACTACCACTCGATACGCCAGCTGATCGCCAGGGAGCTGGGCACCGAGCCGTCGCCGCGGATCCAGCAGCTCTACGAGACGATCCTGCGCGGCGAGGCCACGGCGCCCGCACCCGAGCGCGGCGGTGATCCGCAGGAGGCCGCGGCGCCCCAGCTCATCACCGCCGCACGGCCGTCGCTCGCCATCCCGCACATGCTGCCGCTCGCGCCGCCCGACTTCACCGGGCGGGAACGCGAACTCGACATGGTCCGCCAGACCCTGACCCGGCCCTCCGCGGCACATCCGCCCGCCGTCCTGCTCGTCGGCGGCGGCGGAGTGGGCAAGACGGCGCTCGCCGTACACCTGGGGCACCGGCTGCATTCCGCCTATCCGGACGGCCAGTTGTACGCGTCGCTGCGCGGCAGCGGTCCACGCCCGGCGGACCCCCACGCGGTACTCGGACGACTGCTGCGCGCGCTGGGTACGGAACCCGGCGACATCCCCGCCGATCCCGACGAGCGGGCCGAGGTCTACCAGCTGGCTCTCTCCGGGCAGCAGTTGCTGATCACCCTCGACGACGCGAGCGACGACGAGCAGGTGCGGCCACTGCTTCCGGGCAGCGGGGACACCGCGGTACTGCTCACCAGCCGGGGCCGGCTCAGTATTCCGCTGGGCGCCCGCGTCGTGCCGGTCACCGAGCTGTCGCACGGGCACAGCATGCGGCTCCTTGCCCGGATGCTGGGCAAGGAGCGCGTCTACCGGGAGTCGGCCGCGGCTGCCGCGATCGCCCGGTACTGCGGCGGGCTGCCGCTCGCCCTGCGCGCCGCGGCCCAGCGGCTCAGCTCCCGTCCGCACTGGACGCTGCACCGCTACGCGGAACGCCTCAGCGACGAGGACCGGCGCCTGGACGAGCTGGCGCACAGCTCGCTGAGCGTGCGCGCCAGCTTCACGGCCTCGTACAAGGCGCTGCCCGAGGACGCCCGCGAGGCGCTCCGCTGTCTGGCCCATCTGCCGGTCGCCGAATTCGACGCGCATCTGGCCTGCCCGGTGCTCGGCAAGGACTTCGCCACGGTCGAGGACGCCTGCGAGCAGCTGGTGGAGTCCCATTTCCTCACCGTGGCCGAGGCCGCCGTGGGCGACCAGCCCACCCGCTACCTGCTCGACGGACTGCAGCGCAGCTTCGCGCAGGAGCTCGACAAGGGCCGCATCGAGGAGCCGACCGAGGCTGCCGCGGTCCCCGTCTAGCGGCATTGACCTGCTGGTTAACCCCCGCTCAAGGGCCGCTCCAGTCCCGCGCCCACCTCGGTGCCGGAGAGTCGTAACCCGAAGGCACCCACGCGACAGGGCAGGAAGGAGAGAGCTCCATGGCTCTTCCGGACACTTCCCAGGCCGTGCTGCCGGACCTCGACGAGACCGCGTCGGGAAACCGGCCGCCGGCACCGGCGCACGTACGCACGATGGCCGATCTGACCGACGAGCTGGCCACACGCCGGGCCGAGGCCCACTTCGGGCACGACCCGGAGGCCGAGGCCCGCCACCTCTCCAAGGGCAAGCTGCTCGCCCGCCAGCGCATCGACGCACTGCTCGACCCCGGCACGTTCACGGAGCTGGGGGTGTTCGCCGAGCACCGGGCGGTGGGATTCGGCATGGAGGACTCGCACCCGGAGGGCGACGGCGTGATCACGGGCTGGGGGGAGATCGACGGCCGCACCGTCTTCGTCTTCGCCCATGACGCCCGGGTTCGCGGCGGGGCGCTCGGCGCGACGTTCGCGTCGAAGATCCACCAGCTCCTCGACTTCGCCGACTCCGTCGGCGCCCCGGTCATCGGTCTCAACGACGGCGGCGGCGCCCGTATCCAGGAGGGCATCGACGCACTGGCCGGCTTCGGCCAGCTCTTCGCCCGCAATGTCCGCGCCTCGGGCGTGGTGCCGCAGATCAGTGTGGTCCTCGGTTCCTGCGCGGGCGGCGCCGTCTACTCGCCGGCTCTCACCGACTTCACGTTCATGGTCGAGGGCATGGCCAACATGTTCATCACCGGACCCGACGTGGTGCGGGCGGTGACGGGAGAGGAGATCACACAGGAGCAGCTCGGCGGCTCCGCCGCCCACGGCACCCGCACCGGCGTGGCGAGCTTCGTCTCCGCCGACGAGGAATCCTGCTTCGACGACGTGAGGGAGCTCCTGTCGTATCTGCCGTCGAACAACGCCGAGGCACCGCCCCGTGTGCGGCCCGCGGACGATCCGGACCGACGGTGCGAGGACCTGCTGCGGCTGGTGCCGGCCGATGAGCGCACGCCGTACGACATCAGGACGGTCATCGGTCATGTCGTCGATGACGGCGCCTACCTGGAGGTGCAGGAGAGCTGGGCGTCGAACATCGTGTGCGCGCTCGCCCGGCTCGACGGCCACGCGGTGGGCATCGTGGGCAACCAGCCCGCCGTCATGGCGGGGGTGCTCGACATCGACTCGTCCGAGAAGGCCGCACGGTTCGTGCGCACCTGCGACGCGTTCAACATCCCGCTCGTGACGCTGGTCGACGTGCCCGGGTTCATGCCGGGAACCGACCAGGAGCACAACGGGATCATCCGGCGCGGCGCGAAGCTCCTCTACGCGTACTGCGAGGCGACGGTGCCGCGGGTGCAGGTCATTCTGCGCAAGGCGTTCGGCGGCGCGTACATCGTCATGGACTCCAAGTCGATCGGCTCCGACCTGTCGTTCGCGTGGCCCTCCAACCAGACGGCCGTGATGGGCGCCGACGGTGCGGCCAACATCATCTTCCGTCGGCAGCTGCGTACGGCCGCGGAGCCGGAGAAGCTGCGCAAGGAGCTTGTCGCCGAGTACACCGAGCAGCTGATGAACCCGTTCGTCGCCGCCCGGCGCGGACATGTCGACGACGTCATCGACCCGGCGGACACCCGGCGGGTGCTCATCAAGTCCCTGGACATGCTGCGCACCAAGCGAGCCCGGCAGCCGCAGCGCAAGCACGGCAACGAGCCGCTGTGAGCACGCCGCTGACGGTGGTGCGGGGCAACCCCACCCCGGAGGAGCTGGCCGCCGTGCTCGTCGTGCTCGCCGCGGTACGGCCCGAAGCCGAACGGCCCGACCGGGCGACGACCGCGCGCCGCTGGGGCAGGCCGGCCTGCTGGCGCAGCCCGCAAGCCGCCTACGTGCCGGACATGGACGGCTGGCAGCGCACCCCCACCCACGAGAGGAGTACCCGATGACCGCCTTGACCGGGCCCGGCGACGACAGCGCCGTGGGCTACTGCCTCGCCATGTTTCCAGGACAGGGTTCACAACGGCCCGGCATGGCACGGCACCTGCTCGACACCTACCCCTCGGCCAAGCGCCTGTTCGCCCAGGCCGACGAGATCGTGGGCCGTCCTCTGTCGCGGATCTGCGTGAGCGGAACCGCCGAGGAGCTCGCCCACACGGAGATCACGCAGCCCGCGATCGCCACCACGAGCCTCGCCGTATGGGAGATCCTGCGGGAGGCCGGCTACCGGCCCGCGGCGGCCGCGGGTCACAGCCTGGGCGAGTATCCGGCCCTGGTGGCCGCCGGGGTGCTTTCCCTCGAGTCCGCTCTGCGGCTGGTACGGCTGCGCGGTGTGCTGATGGGCGAGGTGGCCCGTGAGGTGCCCGGTGCGATGGCGGCCGTCCTCGGCCTGCCCGCGGACCGGGTGCGCACGGCCTGCGAGGGAGCCGAGTCCGCCGGCCTGGTCCAGGTCGCCAACTACAACGAACCGCTGCAGACGGTGATCTCGGGCCATGCCCACGCCGTCGCGCTGGCCGCCGAGATCGCGGTGAAGGCCGGCGCCGAGCGGGCCGTGCCGCTGGACGTGAGCGCCCCCTTCCACTGCTCCCTGATGAGCGCGGTGGAGGAGGAGTTCGCGGAGGCGCTCGCCGCCGAACCGTTCGCCGATCCCGTACTCCCCGTGATCAGTTCGGTCACCGGCAGCCATGTCCGCTCGGGCGAGGAGGCACGGGAACTGCTGCGGCGTCAGCTCACCGGACCCGTCCGCTGGGTCGACGTACTGCACACCGCCGAACAGAGCCTCGTGAGCGCCTATACGGAGATCGGTCCCGGCCGGGTGCTCGGCGGACTCGCCCGCCGCACGCTCGGTGAAGTCCTCACCCGCTCCACCGGGGACCCGCGCCGCCTGACGGCGTTCCTCCGCTCGCTGGCACCACTCGACTGGCGGGCACCGATCGCGTCCTGACTTTTCACGTCCTTCGGACCACCGACGGCCGCAACACCGCGGCCCTTACCGCACCGGCACCTTCCACGAAAGGGAAACACGCATATGTCGTACGAGGAGAAGGACTTCGGCGCGATCGTCCAGAACGCGGTCGCCGACGCTCTGGGCGTCGACATCGAGGAGGCCGTGCCCGAGGCCACGCTGCTGGGCGACCTGGACGCCGAGTCCATCGACCTGCTGGACATCCTGTTCCGCGTCGAGAAGGCCTCGGGCGTGAAGATC
Source organism: Streptomyces sp. NPDC058985 (assembly GCF_042740985.1). Taxonomy (NCBI): domain Bacteria; kingdom Bacillati; phylum Actinomycetota; class Actinomycetes; order Kitasatosporales; family Streptomycetaceae; genus Streptomyces; species Streptomyces sp. NPDC058985. Next base: position 102,363 of record NZ_JBHYJX010000023.1, read on the forward strand.
AAGGTCTCGGACATCGCCGAACTGCTCCAGGGCGGTATACCCGACGAGGAGTTCGCCGACGAGGACGACATCATCAACGAGGTCGGCCTCGCCCAGCTCAAGAAGTGCCTGCCGCAGATCGATGTGCAGGAACTCGCCGGCAAGCTCACGGCCGACGAAGTCCTGACGCTGTTCACCGTGCGGAACCTCACGGATCTGGTGACCGAGCGTGCTGCGCTCGCGCCCGCCGCTGCGTGAGCCGGAGGCGGGACGGTCGTCCGAGGGCCCCGCGCCGCCGCCGCTGCAGGTCCGGACCGGCATGGACCTGGCCGAAGTGGCCCGGGTCGAGGATCTGATGTCCTCACAGCCCGAGCTGAGGGAACGGGTCTTCACCGCTCGCGAACTCTCCTACTGCTACCGGCGCAGACGGGCCGGCGAGCACCTGGCTGCCCGGTGGGCCGCCAAGGAGGCCGTGCTCAAGAGCCTCGGGACCGGGATGGGCCGCGGCATGGAGTGGACGGACATCGAGGTCGTCAACGACCGCGCGGGACGGCCGCGGGTGCATTTGTACGGAGAGGTCGAAGCCGTCGCCGCATCCCTCGGAATGCACCACATCGACCTCTCCCTGAGCCACAGCGGAGGGCTCGCCGTGGCACACGCCGTCATGGTGTGCCTGCCCGCGGCTCCCGGCCCGGCCTTCGAACGGGAGCCGTCCGACCGACCCGGCGGCGGACCCGGTACCAGCGCGCACACATACGGCAGAAGGAGACGATCACTATGAGGCTCGACGGCCGGAGGACACCGCGGGCGGAGGCACGGCGATGAACCGCAGGGTGGTCGTCACCGGCGTGGGCGCCGTCACGCCGCTGGGCAACGACGCACCGAGCACATGGCAGGGACTGGCCGAAGGGCGCAGCGGGGTCGGAGAGCTGACCACCATCGACACCACCGGCTTCGACGTCACCATCGCCGGCGAGGTCAAGGACTTCCACCTCGCGAAGGCGGTGCCGGACTCGGTCGGACTGCGGCATCTGCTGCGGCCCGGGACCTTCGGTGTGGGCGCGGCGTGGGAGGCGCTGCGCGACGCGGGGGTGGACAAGGAGACCTACGACGGTTCCGACATGGGCGTGGCGATGGGCGCCTGTGTCGACCGCCCCGATCTGCAGTGGCTCGTGGACGTAGGGGCGCTGCGCGACAAGACCGGCAGGGACGACGCGTTCACCACGTACGCGCCCTCGGACTCCCTGGCCTACAGCCAGAACATCGCCGCGGCGGCCGTGGCCCGGATGCTGGACGCGACCGGCCCGATGATGGGCGTGTCCACCGCCTGTTCGGCCTCCGGGCACGCCATCGGTGAGGCCTTCCGCTCCCTCCAGGAGGGCGACGCGACACTGATGCTCGCGGGCGGCTACGACTCCCTGACGACCTGGCTCGACGTGCTGTGCTTCGGGCTGCTCGGGGCGCTCACCAAGGAGTACAACGACGATCCGGAGCGGGCCAGCCGCCCCTTCGACGACAACCGGTCCGGGTTCGTCCTCGGGGAGGGTGCCGTCGTCCTCGTACTGGAGGAGCTGGAGGCTGCCAAGGCCCGCGGGGCGCACATCCTCGCCGAGATCCTCGGTTACGGCACCAGCCTGAACGCCTGGCGGATGACCGACTCGCCGCCCGACGGTACCGGGGCCATCGAGTCCGTCCAGTCGGCGATCGCGGACGCCGGTCTCGAACCGTCGGACATCGACTACGTCGTGGCGCACGGCACGAGCACCCCGGGCAACGACCTGTCGGAGACCACAGCGATCAAGAAGGTGTTCGGCGAGGACGCCGAGCGGCTTCTCATCAGCTCGCCGAAGTCGATGGCCGGCCATCTCACCGCGGCATCGGCCGCGCTGAGCGTGTTCACGGCGATCGGCGCGATCAACAACGGCCTCGTGCCGCCGACCATCAACCAGGAGACGCCCGACCGCAGGCTCGGCCTCGACTTCGTCCCGAACACGGCGCGCAAGCAGGAGGTGCGGCACGCCCTCATCAACGCGTTCGCCTTCGGCGGCACCAACATCGGGCTGGTCGTGGGGCGCTACGAGGAGGAGGGAGCAACGCGATGACGACCTCACAGCGAAACGGACAGGCCCCGCAGAGCGACAGCGGGCGCCAGGTCGTCGTCAGCGGCATCGGCCTGCTGACCGCCCTGGGCGAAGGGCCCGATGCCAACTGGAAGGCGCTGGTGGCCGGCGAGTGCGGCATCGGTCCGATCACGGCGTACGACCCCTCACCGCTGCAGACCCGGCTCGGCGGTGAGATGGCCGGCTTCGACGCGGCCCGGTTCGCCACCAAGCGCCAGCTGCGCACCATCAACCGCGGTGACCGGCTCGCGCTCGCGGCGGCGCGCCTCGCGCTCGACGATGCCGGCCTCGCGCACAAGCAGGCGGGCGGCGACGAACTCGGCCACCGCGCGGGCCTGTACCTCGGTGGCAACAAGTCGCTCGGCCGTATGGAGCAGCTGATCGACGAGCTGAAGGTCATCCGCCGTCCGGACGGCACGGCCGACCTCGCGCATCTCGCCCGGCACGGCGACGCCATCATGCCGCCGCTGTTCTTCGTCGAGGGGCTGCCGGCCGGGGCGGTGTTCAACATCTCGCAGACGTACGGGATCCGGGGTTCGAGCACCTTCTTCGCCGGCTATGCCGACGCGGGTGCGAACGCCGTCGGACGCGCGATGCGCGCGGTGCGCCGCGGGGACGCCGACGTGGTGATCGCCGGCGGCTACGACGACGCCACGAGCTGGTGGTCGATGACGCTGCTCGACCGGCTCGGCGTGCTGACCACCCGTAACGACCTGGGGCAGGCGGCCTACCGGCCTTTCGACCGGGACCGCAGCGGAGGAGTCCCCGGTGAGGGCGCGGCGCTGCTCGTCCTCGAGGAGAAGCAGTCGGCGCTCCGGCGCGGCGCCCGTATCTACGCGGAGCTGACCGGTTACGGCGCCGGGCACGACGCCCGTACGCCACCGGCGTCCGACCCCGAGGGCCGCGGTCTCGCCCGTGCGGTGCGGCGCTCCCTGGCGGACGCCCGGGTCGCCCCGGACGACCTCGGCTACATCGCCGCCGACGGTGCCGGAACCCGGCTCGGTGACCGTGGCGAGGCGGCGGCCCTGCGCACCGCCCTCGGTACGGCGGCTGGATCCGTGCCGGTCAGCGCGGTCAAGCCGCAGACCGGTCATCTCGTGGGGGGTGGCGGCGCGTTGAACGCGGCCGTGTCCGCGCTCGCCCTGCACCACGGGGTGGTGCCGGCGACGCTCAACCTCGACCGCACCGACCCGAAGTGCGCTCTGGACCACGTCCGGGGAAGCGCCCGGGAGTCACGGCCTCGGCATGCGCTGGCGCTGGCCCGTGGCATCGAGGGGCAGGCCGTGGCGCTGACGCTGTCGAGGCCCTCATGAGCAGCGGGGCGGCTCAGGCCGCGGAAGGAAGCAGACGGATGCCGGACGCCGCCGACGGGACCGTCGGGGTGGTGATCGCCTCGGTGGGCGCGATCACGCCGCACGGCGCTTCGGCCGAGGCGCTGTGGGAAGGAGTACGCGCCGGGCAGGTGGCGGTGGCGCCGGTGCGCCGCCTGCCCATGGACCAGTACCAGACGAGCGTCGGCGGCGAGGTCACCGAGGCGTGCAAGCCGGCCTACGACTACGCTCCGGGTCCCGACACCCGTGACCTCTCCCTCGACTACGCGCTGACCGCCGCCGAGGAGGCCATGGCCGCCTCACGGCTGCGGGCCGGCGTGGACATCCCGGCCGAGCGCTGGGGTGTCGCCTACGCCACCTGCCACGCCGGCTGGCGCAGCGCCGAACTCGCTCTGCGCGAGGTGCAGGAGGGCGGCGCGCCCGACTGGCGCCGCTACACCTACGTACCGCCGCAGGCCGGGGCGGAGGTGCTGTCCGCCGCGTTCGGGCTCAAGGGCCCGGTGCTCAGCGTCAACACGGCCTGCGCCGCCAGTGCGCATGCGCTGGCCCATGCCCTTGAGGTGATCCGCTCGGGCGCGGCCGACGCGATGCTCGTCGGCGGCAGCGATGCCTTCACCGAGTCGGCTTTCGCCGGGTTCAGCAGCCTGTGGTCGCTCTCCCCGCAGGCCGCGGCCCCTTACTCCAAGGACCGGTGCGGCCTGTCCCTCGGCGAGGGCAGCGGAATGCTCGTGCTGCTCTCGCGTGAGGCGGCCGCGCGCACCGGCGCCCCGGTCGTCGGTGAACTGCTCGGCTACGGTCTGTCCGCCGACGGCTACCACCCGACGGCACCGCTGCCCGGGGGCGAGGGCGCGGCCAAGGCGATCGGTGCGGCCTTGTCCTCCTCGGGCCTTGCTCCCGACGACATCCGGTACGTCAACGGGCACGGTACCGGCACTCCGAAGAACGATTCGGCGGAGAGCAACGCGGTACGTGCCGCGCTCGGTGCCGCAGCGGACAGGACGGCCTTGTCGAGCACCAAGTCGATGATCGGCCATCTGCTCGGCGCGGCCGGTGCGGTGGAGGGCATCGTCACGGTGCTCGCCCTGCGCGACCAGGTGGCGCCGCCCACCGCGACCTGTGTCGGTCTCGATCCGCAGTGCGGTCTCGACCCGGTGGCCGGCAAGGGCCGTCCGATGGTCTTCGACTCCGCGCTGTCCAACAACTTCGGGTTCGCCGGCGCCAACGCGACCCTCGCCTTCACCCGCCCCGGGGGCCGCGGCGCTCCGCCTCCGGCCGTCGGCCCGGACGACATCGTGCTCACCGGGTTCGGCGTGATCACCTCGGCCGGCGAGGGGGCCGAGGCGCTCTGGGAGGCCTACGCGGCAGGGCACCGGCAGGGGGTGGAAGAGGACCGACTGCGCCTGGCCCGTGCGGAGTTCGACCGCTCGGCGGCCGGCAGCGCCCGCGAGCGCCGCCGCATGGACAAGATCTCCCAGCTCGCCGTCGCCGCCTGCCGTGCCGCCCTCGGCGCCGCCGGTGCCGCCGGTGACGAACCGGCCCTGGCCACGACCGGCGTGGTGCTCGGTACCGGGGTCGGGCCCATGGAGAGCGCCGAACGCTTCACCGTCCCCGTGCTGACCGAGGGTGTGCAGGCCGCGAACCCAGCCGTGTTCCCGAACACCGTGTTCAACGGCGCGGCCGGCCATGTCGCCATGGCGCTGGGCACGAAGGGGCCCACCTCGACGCTGACGTCGGGGCACGCCGCGGGAGCCGCGGCCCTGGGTGTCGCGTACGACCTGCTGCGCGCCGGGCGCGCCGAGCGTCTGCTCGTGCCGGCGGTGGAGGCCTTCTCGCCGGCCACGCTCGACGCGTACCGCAGCATCCCGCTGTTCGGTTCGGCGGCCGGGCGCAGATACACGCTCGCCGAGGCCGGTATCGCGCTCGTCCTTGAGCGGCGGTCGAGTGCCGAGCGGCGCGGCGCACCGGTCCACGCCGTGGTCCTCGGCCACGCGACGGCGTCGGACGCCTGCGGCATCGGCCGCTGGGACCCGTCGGGCGACGGTGTGGAGCGGGCGATGCGCGAGGCACTGCGGGGCGCCGGACTCACACCGCACGACATCGGTGCCCTCTGGGCGAACGCGGCGGGTCTCGCGGCCGCGGACCGTGCCGAACTGGCCGCTGTGGAGCGGGTGTTCGACCTGGACCACGTGCGGTTCGAGGCTCCGAAGCGGCTGCTGGGCGAGCCGATCGGCGCCGGCGCCCACCTGTCGGCGGTCCTTGCGGTCGGCGCGTGGCGCGACGGCGCCCCGGCCGGGCCCGTCCTGGTCAACAGCTCGTCGCTCGGCGGCACCCACACCTCGCTTGTCCTGTCCCCCGCCCCTCCCACCGGAACGGAGTCCGGCCGATGACCACCCGCCACGACGTGAAGATCCTCTCCACCGGCGGCTATGTGCCCGGCGATCCGATCGACAACGCCACGCTGGAGAAGTACGTCGGACCGCTCCCGGACGACGTACTCGAAGGCATCCAGGTCAAGACCCGGCACTGGATGATCGACCCGGCCACGGGTGAGCATCTGATCAACAACAGCCGGATGGCCGAGCGTGCCTCACGGCAGGCCCTGGAACGGGCCGGTGTGGAGCCCGACGAGCTCGACCTGATCGTGGTGTGCACGGCGACGCCGGAGTACACGCTGCCCAACGTCGCCACCACGCTGCAGCACTACCTGGGCCTGGAGAGCGTCGCCGCGATCGAGCTCCGCGGGGCCTGTGCGGGCTGGGTGCAGGCGCTCGACCTCGCCCGGCGGCAGCTGGCCGACGGCACGGTGCGCACCGCCCTCGTGGTGGGCAGCGAGGTCGGTTCGCCGATTCTGGCGCCGCTGTTCCTCGGCAAGGATCCGGAGCGCGTACGGATGCGGGACCGGCTGACGCTGTACACGTTCGGCGACGGTGCGGGGGCCGTGGTGCTGCGCGCCGAGCCGGCGGAGGAAGCAGCCGACTCCTTCGCCTTCGTCAACGCCTGTGTGGGCGGCCTGCGCAAGCCCGGTATGGAGATCATCGGCGGCGGTACGGATGTGCCGCAGGCGGAGCAGCTGAAGCGGCGCCAGCTGATCCAGATGAAGGTGGATGTGCCCGGCACCACCACGTTCGGGCCCCAGGTGTTCGTCCGCGCCATCCAGGAGATGGCCCGCAAGGACGGACGCACGCTCGACGAGTTCGACGCGATCGTGCTTCCTGAGGGCAACGCCGACTACTTCGCCGAGGAGTTCGCGTCCGCGGGAATGCCGGCCGCGGACGTCAAGGCGCTCGAAGGCCGGATCGTGGAGAACCTCGCCGATGTGGGGGCCACCGGTTCGGCCGCGGTGCCGCTGTCCCTCGACGCGGGCTGGACCTCGGGGCGCATCCGGCCCGGCGACCGGATCGTGGTGCTCGGCATCGAGGCCAGCCGGTACATCTACACCGGACTCTCGCTGACCTGGCAGGCGACGTTCCCGGGGTGAACGCGCCCGCCCTCTCCCCTCTCCCTCAGCTCACTCAGCACCAGCACCTCGGCCATCTCAGTCATCTCAGTCATCTCAGTCATCAGACGCAACTCCAGGAGGCACCACGTGGCACTCAAGACCCGCAGGTTGGGGACGTCGTCGGCGCTGGACGTCTCGGCCCAGGGCCTCGGCTGCATGGGTATGACGTTCGGGTACGGCGACGCGGACGCGAACGAGGCGCTCGCCACCATCGACCGGGCGCTCGAGCTCGGCGTCACCCTGCTCGACACCGCCGACATGTACGGTCCGCACACCAACGAGGAGCTGGTCGGCCGTGCCGTCGCCGGGCGCCGCGACAAGATCGTGATCGCCTCGAAGGTGGGCAACGAGATCGGTGACGACGGCCAGTTGACCTGGCGGGTCAACGGCCGCCCCGACTACATCCGCAAGTCGATCGAGGGAACCCTGCGCCGGCTCGGCACCGACCACCTCGACCTCTACTACCTGCACCGGGTCGACCCCGACGTCGCCATCGAGGAGAGCTTCGGCGCACTCCGCGAACTCGTCGAGGCAGGACTCGTACGGCACCTGGGCATCTCCGAGGCGGGGCCCGCGACGATCCGGCGGGCCCACGCGGTGCATCCGCTGACCGCCGTACAGACCGAGTACTCGCTGTTCACGCGCGATGTCGAGGTCAACGGCGTCCTCGACACCGTGCGCGAGCTCGGCATCGGCTTCGTCGCCTACAGCCCGCTCGGCCGCGGCTTCCTGACCGGCACGATCCGCGACACCTCCGACATCCCCGAGGGCCTCGACTTCCGCCGTATCGCTCCGCGTTTCAAGGACGAGAACATCCGGCAGAACCTGCCCGTCGTGGACCAGCTGAGCGATCTCGCCGCGGCGGCGGGCACGACCGTCAGCCGCCTCGCGCTGGCCTGGGTGCTCTCCCGCGGCGATGACGTCGTCGCGATCCCGGGGACCAAGCGGCGCAGGTATCTGGAGGAGAACGTCTCCGCGTCCGACGTCGAGCTCTCCGCCGACGTCCTGGCGGCGATCGACGGGATCGCCCCGTACGGCGTCACGGCCGGCAACCGCTACCCCGACGCGGAGATGGCCTCCCTGAGCCGCTGAACCATCGCCCGAGCGCCATCCGCCCCGACCTTGCTGGAGAAGAACATGTCTGCCCCGACACCTGGCCCGATACGCCGCGTTCTCATCGCCGGCGGCGGTATCGGCGGTATCGCCACCGCCCTCGCCCTGCAGCAACAGGGCATCGACTCCGTCGTCTTCGAACGCGCTCCCGCCCTGCGCGACGGCGGCGCCGGACTGCACATCTGGACCAATGGCATGCTCGCACTCGCGGAGCTGGGGGTCGCCGACCAGATCGCCGCGATCGCCCCCGCCCAGGAGGTGTGCCACTTCGCGACCTCGACCGGGCGGCCCATCGGGCAGTACCCGGTGGGCCAGTTCGTCGAACGCTACGGTCAGCCCACGGTCGCCATCGGCCGCTCCGAACTGCACGGCATCCTGCGGGACGCGGTGCGCGCGCCGATCATCACCGACGCCGAGGTCACCGGGTTCACCGAGCATGAGGACGGGGTGAGTCTGCACTTCGCGGACGGCACGTCCGAGGAGGGTGATCTGCTGGTCGGCGCGGACGGCATCCGGTCCGCCGTGCGCACCGGTCTCTTCGGCCCCCAAGCACCCGACTACACCGGGTACATCGCCTGGCGCGGTCACGCCGAGCTGTCACCCGAAGAGTTCCCGCCCGGCACCTTCCAGGCCCTGTTCGGCCCCGGAACCCGCTTCACCTACTACGACATCGCCCCGGGCGTCGTGCACTGGATGAGTGTCGCCAACGGCCCCGCGGGAGGCCGTGACGAGGGCACACCCGAGCAGACCCTCGACATGCTGCGCGCACGGCACGCCGGCTGGACCGACCCGGTGCGGCAGATCCTCGACGCCACGAGGCCGGAGAGCATCCTGCGCGGCGACGTCCTGGACCGCAAGCCCGACTCCGTGTGGGGACGCGGCCGGGTCACGCTGCTCGGCGACGCCGCGCACGCCATGAGCTTCAACATCGGGCAGGGCGCGTGCGTGGCCGTCGAGGACGCCCTCGTTCTGGCCGGCCGTCTCGCCGCACCCGGCGCCGACGTCAGCGCGGCGCTGCGTGCCTACGAGGCCGAACGGCAGGAGCGCACACGGCCGATGCAGCTGCTCGCCCACCGGATCGGTGCGATGGGAGCCATCGAGAACCGGGCCGCCATCTGGCTGCGCGACCGGATCCTGAGCCTCGTCTGGAACCGCACCTTCGAGTCCACCGAACGCGATCACGTCGCCTACGGCAAACGGTGGAAGTCCGCCGCGACCACCGCCGCGTGAGCACCTTCGTACCGCGCCGAACAGAACAGAGAGGACAGCTGTCATGAACACAGCGGCGATCGCCCACCCGGTACGGATGGTCTGGGAAAGCACCGAGGAACGGAACAAGGCGACCATCCGGCGCGTCTTCACCGAGTTCATCAACCAGGGCGACTTCTCGCTCGTGGACGAGCACTACCGGCCGGACATCGTCGACCACGCGGGACTGCCCGGCGCACCCGACGGCGCCGAGGGCGTGAAGTACACCATCGCGGGACTGCGTGAGGCCTTCCCCGACTTCAACGTCACCATCGAGGACATCAGCGCGCACGACAACATGGTCGTCATCCACAACACGTGGCGCGGCACCCACCTCGGCGAACTGCTCGGCATGGCGCCCACCGGACGCGCGTTCCTCTCCGTCGGCATCGTCATCTGGCGTTTCGACGAGGAGGGCAGGATCGCCGAGCGCTGGGAGCACGGTGTGTCATCCAACATGTTCGCCGCGCTCGGCATGCGGCTGATGGCGCCCCGCAAGGGCGGCCGGCGCAGCGTGCAGGGCGCACGTTCCGTGACCCGCACGGTGCCGCTGAGGACCGCCAAGTACGCGGCCTGGCACCGGCTCACGGCCGAGCTGCAGGGACCGCGCCGGCGTGAGTACGAGGCGTCACGGCGCAGGCTCAGCATCACCAACGAGGTGCTCCGTATCGACCCGCGGCCCCACGGGGACCATGTGATCGTGCACTTCGAGACCCCTGACCCGGAGCGGACGAGGAAGCGCTGGGCGGAGTCGACGCACCCCTTCGACCTCTGGCTGCGTGAGCAGATACACGACATCCACGGCGAGGACCCCTGGGCGGGACCTGCCACGTCCAGCGAGTCGGCCGGTCTCTCCTGGTCGCTGCCCGCACGGCTCGCCTCGGACCGACCCGAAGAATCCCGCTGAGGAGCCCGCGGTCTGCCGACCGGTGGTCGAGCCGTCCTCCAGAGCAGACCGGCAGACTGGGATTCCCCAAGCGACGGGCCCGCGCCGCACATCCCCCGACGGCGCGGGCCCGTCATCTCTCCTGGCGGGTCTGCCGCAGGGCGGCCCACGGAACCGCCGGTCCGGCTTCCGTTCGGCCGCCCTGCGGCACCTCCTGCCGACCGCCTTGCCTGCCGTCATGCCGGCCAAGAAGCGCCTCGATGCCCGGCACGAGGTCGGCGGGCATCGGCATACGGGCGATGCTCGTGCCCAGCTGGGCGGCTGCGGGCAGTACCCGGCCGCCGTTGACCAGCTCGGCGATGTGGAAACGCAGCCGCAGCATGCTGAGGCCGTCCGCCGGCTCGTCGCCCGTCAGACAACGGCCGACCCCGGCCTGTTCCACCAGCTGCCCGGCCCGCAGCTCCTCCTGACCGGTCGGCAGCACGAGCTGGGAGACCCCGAAGCGGGCAGCCGCGTACACGACCCCCTCATCCCCTCCGTGCACGACGAGGACGCTGCCCCGCAGCACCAGACTCCAGGGATGGTCGTCGCCGTTCAGGACGAGAAGCTGCATCCCGAGGCTCTCGACTCCCTCGGCGACCCGGCGGAACAGCCGTGCACGACGCCGGTCCTCGGGCCGGGTACCGGTCGGCATCCCGGTGATGCAGACGCGCGGAAGCAGCGGCAGCTCGGTGAGCCACGGTGTCGGCTGTCCGGGCAGTTCGTAGGCCTGACAGCTCACCGGCCAGGCATCGGGCTCAGGCCGTGCCCTGAGCAGCGCGGGACAGGGGTCGATCCAGACGGTCGGCTGTGGCGGCAACGGGTCGTGGGCATACGGAAGATAGGCGGCCGTGGGCACCCCTGCCCCGGCCGCCATCTCCGTCGAGTCGGGGCACAGCGGATCGTAGACCACCAGATCGGGCCGCCAGGCCCGGCTGAACCGCTGCGGAGCGGCGGGCACGGGGACGAGGCCGGCCTTGGCCACACGGTGCCGGGCCCGCACCGAACAGGTGAAGCGGACCTCGTGGCCGGCCGTCTGCATTTCCCTGGCGAGCAGCACCAGACGCAGCACGGCCGGCATACCGAGGCCCGCGGAGAAGAGCACGCGCACGAATCCTCCCGGGGCAGTCAGCGCGTGAAGCGGTCGAGCACCCGCCCGGTCCCCGCGTCCGCGTCCAGGGCCGGATCGCTGCCGAGCACGGCCCGCTGCAACTGCTGAAGCCGCTGTGAGGGCTCGATGCCCAGCTCCTCCACCAGATGCGTCCGCAGATTCTGGAAGACGTCGAGGGCAGCGGAGGGCCGCCCCGCACGGTAGAACGCCACCATGGACTGGGCGTGCAGCCCCTCGTGCAGCGGGTGCCTCGCGGTGAGCGCGGTGAGTTCGGTGAGCATCCCGGCGTGGCGGCCGAGCCGCAGCTCGACGTCGATACGCCGTTCGAGGACTCCGAGCCGGCTCTCCTCCAGGCGCATCGCCTCGATCTCGAGGAGCGGTCCCGTGCGCACGTCGACCAGGGCGGGGCCCCGCCACAGGGCGAGAGCCTCACGGAACAGGTCGGCGGCGCGCTGGTGGTCGCCCTGGTCGAAGGCGCGCTGGCCGAGCGAGGACAGACGGTCGTGCTCGTGCGCGTCGATGTTGCCCGGGTCGGTGTGCAGGAGATAACCACCGTGCCTGGTGAGGAGCAGCTCCTTGGAGCCGCCGGGCTCTCCGTCGAGCGCCTTCTCCATGCATCGCCTGAGCTGGAGGATGTAGGTCTGCAGCGTGGTGAGCGCGCTGCGGGGCGCGTTGTCGCCCCAGATCTCCTCCATCAGCGCGGAGACCGGCAGGACCTGGTTGGCATAGATGGCGAGCAACGACAGGATCTGCCGCGGCTTCGCCGCCGTCGGCAGGATCGGAACGCCCTTCAGCTCGGCGTCCAACGAACCCAGAACGGAGATTCGCATGCGGCCGGCCTCCTTGTCTGTGTCATGGGACCTTGAATTTCCCACGCGGCTCGCGGTGGTGACAGTGCGTCACTCCCCTGTGTCCCGGTGGACTCTTCCTGGCCGGGACATGAGCGATTCATGGTCGACAAAAAGGGCTTTCGAGCCAGGGGGAACGGGGCCGATGGCCGCCCGGACACGCCCAAGGCCCCGCGGGCACGCGGGGCCTTGGGTCCGGCGAGGGGAGGGCGCCGGAATTGTGGTGGTTCAGTCCGTGGTGGGCGGTGCCTGACCGTACCGCGCGAGGCATTCCTCGTAGGACGGCAGAAGACCCTTGGCCAGCGCCTCCGCCGCGGTGGGCGCGGCGAGGTCGTCGTCGGTCATCACCGGTGCCTCGGTGAGCCCCCAGGGCAGGTCGAGTTCGGGGTCGAGCGCGCTGACCGTGTAGCCCGCACCCGCCGTGTACGGCAACGAACTGTGGCAGACGACCAACGTGTCGTCCTCAAGGGCGAGCCAGGCATGACCGAGCCCTTCGGAGACGAACACCCCCGACTCGTTGCGGTGGTCGAGCCAGACCACCGCATGCCGTCCGTAGTCCGGTGACCCGACCCGCAGATCCACGACGACGTGGAGTGCGGCGCCGCGCACACAACCGAACAGCCTGGCCCGGCCGTTCTCACCGGCCGTGCCGTGAATGCCGCGCAGCACCAGACGGCGCGCGGCCGACATGCTGCTGTAGCCGATCGCGAAGGGACGGCCGATGGCCTCCTCCAGGTAGTCCTGGCGGAAGGCCTCGTAGCGGACCACGATCTCGTCCTCGACGGCCCGCGGCGTGAGCAGGAACGCGCCCGGCAGAGCGAGTTCGCATACTTCCAGACCACTGAGCTCCATGCCGACGACGGTAGCCCCTGGTACTCAAGACCTCCTTGAGCAGCACGGTCACGCGGCCCTGGAGGAGCCTCAAGGCCGTCTCCAGTTGGAGGCGATCGGGGTGCAGGAGGGTTCGGGGGCGCCATGTCCGCGTACGAGCCCGAAGGAGCAACTCCATGACGACGACCGCGAGTCCAGCGGTGCATTCCGAGGCGGCCGCCGACATCGGTACGTGTCTTGCCCGGTCCGCCCTGACCACCGACAGTACCGTCACGCCCACTGCGGAGTTCCACCGCTGGTTCGCCGCGCAGCGCCGCTCCAAGCGCTACGAGGTGCGGCGTGTCCCGTTCTCCGAGCTGGCCGGCTGGCACTTCGAGGACGGCACGGGCAACCTCGTGCACGGGAGCGGACGGTTCTTCTCGATCGAGGGACTGCAGGTGCGTACGTCCTGGAACGGGCAGGAGCGCAGCTGGACGCAGCCGATCATCAATCAGCCCGAGATCGGCATCCTGGGCATCGTGGTCAAGGAGTTCGACGGGGTGCTGCACTGCCTGATGCAGGCCAAGATGGAGCCGGGCAATCTCGACACCGTGCAGCTCTCCCCGACCGTGCAGGCCACCCGGAGCAACTACACGGGGGTGCACAGGGGGTCGCGCGTGCGCTACGTGGAGCACTTCATCCCCCCGAACGAGGGCGGCCGTGTCCTGTTCGACTCCCTGCAGTCGGAGCAGGCGGCCTGGTTTCTTCGCAAACGCAACCGGAATGTGGTGGTGGAGGCGGTCGGTGACGTACCCGGGCACGAGGACTTCGTCTGGCTGACCCTCGGGCAGCTCTACGGTCTGCTGCACGAGGACAACGTGCTGAACATGGATGCCCGCACCGTCCTCGCGCAGATACCCCTGCCCGCCGGACACGGACGCCCGCTGCACTCGATGCGGGAAGTGCTCGGCCGTCTCACCGAAGTGCGGGCGCGACGCGAACTGGTGCAGCGCTCCATGCCGTTGGCCGACGTCGCCCAGTGGCGTCGCGGCGAGGACGAGATCACCCATGAGGACGGACACCACTTCGCTCTGCTCGCCGCGGACATACGTGCCACGAACCGTGAGGTCACCCACTGGTCCCAGCCCCTGCTCGCCCCCGCCGAGCAGGGGCTTTCCGCGTTCCTCGTACGTCACGTCCACGGTGTGCCGCACCTGTTGGCGCAGGCCGGCACGGAGGCCGGGGTCCTCAACGTGGCGGAGCTGGCGCCGACCGTGCAGTGCCAGCCCGGCCACGCGATGTCCCTGCCCGCCGAGGCCCGGCCGCGCTATCTGGACCTCGTGCTCGACGCGCCGCGCAGCCGGGTCCTCTTCGACTCGGTGCAGTCCGAGGAGGGCGGCCGTTTCCACCGTGCGACCAACCGGTATCTGCTGGTGGAGGCCGGCGAGGAGTTCCCGCTCGACGTGCCCGAGGAGTTCATCTGGGTGAGCGAGGCGCAGTTCGCCGAGCTCCTTCAGCACAGCAACTACGTGAACATCGAGGCACGCACGCTGGTGACGGCGCTGCGGGCGACGAGGGCGGTGCGGGGCGACGTCCCGCGCTGAGCACGTACACGGACGTCGGCGCGGTGACCGGGGGGGCCCCGCCCCCCCGCCCCGCCCGGGCGCGGCGGCGCGGCGGATCGGGCCCCCCCGGGCTCCCGCCCCGGCGCGCCGCGGCGCATCT
>NZ_JBHYJX010000024.1:0-116695 GCF_042740985.1 Streptomyces sp. NPDC058985
GGCCCACCCGCCCCTCGACACCGGTGACGCCGTGTCGAGGAGCGGGTGGGCCCGAGTCGCCGTACCGCTACAGGATCAGCGAGAGCAGCAGGACCGTGCCGCCGGCCACGACCGAGATGATCGTCTCCATGACGGACCAGGTCTTGATGGTCTGGCCGACGCTCAGCCCGAAGTACTCCTTCACCAGCCAGAAGCCGGCGTCGTTGACGTGGCTGAAGAAGAGCGAACCTGCGCCGATGGCGAGGACCAGCAGGGCGGCGTGCGTGGTCGACATGTCGGCCGCGAGCGGCGCGACCAGACCGGCCGCCGAGACCGTCGCCACCGTCGCCGAACCGGTCGCCAGCCGGATCGCCACCGCGATCAGCCAGGCCAGCAGCAGCGCCGGGATCGACCAGTCCTTGGAGATCTCCAGGATCATCTGGCCCACGCCGGAGTCGATCAGCGTCTGCTTGAAGCCGCCGCCGGCGCCGACGATGAGCAGGATGCCGGCGATGGGCGCCAGGCCCTTCTCGACCAGGCCCGACAGCCGGTCCTTGCCGAACCCGGCGGGCCGCAGCAGCGTGAAGATACCGACGATCACGGAGACCAGCAGGGCGATCAGCGGATTGCCGATGACGTCGAAGGTGCGCTGCACCAGGTTCTCCGGGTCGTCGACGATGATGTCGACGAGCGCCTTGAGCAGCATCAGCACGACCGGCAGCAGGATCGTGGCCAGCGTCGCGCCGAAGCCCGGGCGCTTCTCCAGGTCCTCGGAGGCGCGCGTCGGGATCATCCGGTCGGGAGCGGGCACGTCCACCCAGCGGGCGGCGTACTTGGAGAACACCGGACCCGCGATGATCACCGTCGGGACGGCGATCAGCACGCCCAGCGCGAGGGTCACGCCGAGGTTGGCGCCGAGCGCGTCGATCGCGACCAGCGGGCCGGGGTGCGGCGGGACCAGGCCGTGCATCACGGAGAGACCGGCGAGGGCCGGGATGCCGATCCGCATCAGCGAGTAGTTGCCGCGCTTGGCGACCATCAGCACGACCGGGATCAGCAGCACGATGCCGACCTCGAAGAAGAGCGGCAGTCCGATGACCGAGGCGATCAGCACCATCGTCCACGGCATCGAGCGAGGCGTCGCCCTGGCGAGGATGGTGTCCACGATCTGGTCGGCGCCACCGGAGTCGGCGAGCATCTTGCCGAGGATCGCGCCGAGGGCGATCAGCACGCCGACGCCCGCGACGGTGGAGCCGAGCCCGGCGGTGAAGCTGGTGATGACCTTGTCCAGCGGCGCACCGGCGAACGCGCCGAGCGCCAGTGACCCGATGGTCAGCGACAGGAAGGCATGCAGCTTGAACTTGGTGATGAGCAGCACGATGACGGCGATGCCGAGGAGCACGGCGATGCCCAGCTGGGCGTGGCCGGCCGAGGTGATCGGCTCGACGGTGTCCGCTGCCAGCATCTCGACGCTGAGTCTGGTCACGGTGGGTTCCTTGCGGTGATGGGGGTTCGGGGGACGGTGCGGGGGGTTACTGGACCGGCTCGGGCAGGTCGCCCAAGGCGCTCGCCGCGCGTTCGGCGATCTCCTCGGGCGTACCGGCGACGTCCACCGCGACCCCGGCCTCGTCCGACTGGAGCGGCTGCAGGGTGGCGAACTGGGAGTCGAGCAGGGCCGTCGGCATGAAGTGGCCCTGCCGGTGCGCCATCCGGTCCTCGATCAGCTCACGGCTGCCCGTGAGATGGACGAAGACGACACCGGGAGCGGCGGCTCGCAGCCGGTCGCGGTACGACCGCTTGAGCGCCGAACTGCTCACCACCCCGCCGAGCCCCGCACGACCGTGGGCCCAGTCGCCGATGGCGTCCAGCCACGGCCAGCGGTCCTCGTCCGTCAGAGGGGTGCCGGCCGTCATCTTGGCGATGTTGGCCGGCGGGTGGAAGTCGTCGCCCTCGGCGTAGGGGACGCCGAGCCGGGCCGCGAGCAGGGGGCCGATGGTGGTCTTCCCGGTGCCCGCTACGCCCATGACCACGACGACATGGGGGGTGTGCAGTCGCTGCATCGCACTCTCGCTGTCTGCTGTCTTCGTCGACACGTGATGTCGACGTAACTGAAACCCATTAGGTACGACTAATTCAAGAGCCTGTGACATATAAGTCTGACTTTTTGTTCCCGTGACGCGCCCCGTACGCTGAGTGCATGAGCACACCGGGCCGGGGGCTGCACGGCCGCGTACTGGACACCCTCGGTCCCGCGATCACAGCGGGCGAATACCCCGCGGGCAGCGTTCTGCGCACGGACGAACTCGCGCAGCGCTTCGAGGTCTCGCGCTCCGTGATGCGCGAGGCCGTCCGGGTCCTGGAGTCCATGCACCTCGTCGAGTCGCGCCGCCGCGTGGGCGTCACCGTCCTGCCCGAGTGCGAGTGGAACGTCTACGACCCGCAGGTCATCCGCTGGCGCCTGGCCGGTGCCGAACGCCCCCGGCAGCTGCGCTCACTGACCGTGCTGAGGTCGGCGGTCGAGCCGGTCGCGGCCGGCCTGACGGCACGGCTCGCCACACCGGAGCAGTGCGCCGAGCTGACCGAGTGCGCGCTCGGCATGGTCGCCAACTCGAGCGGGCACCGGCTGGAGGAGTACCTCTTCCACGACGTGGCCTTCCACCGCGTCATCCTCACCGCCTCGGGCAACGAGATGTTCGCCCGCCTCGGCGGTGTCGTCGCCGAGGTCCTGGCCGGCCGCACCCACCACGACGTGATGTTCGAGGACCCCGACCCGGCCGCCGTCACCCTGCACGTCCAGGTCGCCGAGGCGGTACGGGCCCGGGACGCCGAGCGCGCCGAGCGGCTGACCCGGGAGATCACCGTCGGCGCGCTGCGGGAACTGGACATCCTGGCACCCTGAGTGCCGGACGGGCGTCAGTCGAGGAACTCCCCGTCCACGTACACCCATGCCCCGTCCACCCGCTCGAAGCGGCTCCGCTCGTGCAGCGAGCCGCCGCGCTGGGAGGCGCGGAAGGTGACCCTCCCGGTGGTGTGGAAGGCGGACCCGCCCGTCGAGTCCAGGATCTCCAGGCCCGTCCACCGCGTCCCCGGGTCCAGGTCGAGGCGCGCGGGCCGGGTCCTCGGATGCCAGGTCCGCAGCAGGTACCCGGAGTCGCCCTTCACGAAGGCGCTGTAGCGCGAGCGCATCAGGGCCTCGGCGGTCGGGGCGGCGGCCCCGGCGTGGAAACGCCCGCAGCACTTCTCGTACGTCTCGGACCGCCCGCAGGGGCAGGAAGGGGTGGTCATGGCGACCACTGTAGGGGAAAAGCAGAAAACCCCTGCTCAGCAGGGGTTTCAGCTGGTGTCCGAGGGGGGACTTGAACCCCCACGCCCGATAAAGGGCACTAGCACCTCAAGCTAGCGCGTCTGCCATTCCGCCACCCGGACAAGGTGTCTGCCGCGCGGGGCGCTGCCCGCGGCGACGACGTAAACATTACCAGGCTTTCCGGGGTGGCCGATCACCCCCTTCTTGGGCACGGGCGTCCGGAGAGAGAGGATGAGAGCGACCCACCAGCAGGGACCCACCAGCAGTGACAGCGGGAGGAACCACGTGAGCGACTCGGGCACGGCCAGGAGCGTCACCGGCGAGGACGAGGTCGTCGACCTCTGCCGCGAGCTGATCCGGATCGACACCAGCAACTACGGCGACCACTCGGGGCCGGGCGAGCGCAAGGCCGCCGAGTACGTCGCGGAGAAGCTCGCGGAGGTGGGACTCGAACCGCGGATCTTCGAATCCCACCCCGGACGAGCCTCCACCGTGGCCCGGATCGAGGGCGAGGACCCGTCCCGGCCCGCGCTGCTCATCCACGGCCACACCGACGTCGTCCCGGCCAACGCGGACGACTGGACCCACCACCCCTTCTCCGGCGAGGTCGCCGACGGCTGCGTGTGGGGCCGCGGCGCCGTCGACATGAAGGACATGGACGCGATGACCCTCGCGGTCGTCCGCGACCGGCTGCGCAGCGGGCGCAAGCCGCCGCGCGACATCGTGCTGGCCTTCCTCGCCGACGAGGAGGCCGGCGGCACCTACGGCGCCCGGCACCTCGTCGACCACCACCCCGACCTCTTCGAGGGCGTCACCGAGGCGATCAGTGAGGTGGGCGGCTTCTCCTTCACCGTGAGCGAGCAGCGCCGCCTCTACCTGATCCAGACGGCCGAGAAGGGCATGCACTGGATGAAGCTGACCGTGGCCGGTACCGCCGGCCACGGGTCGATGATCCACCGCGACAACGCGATCACCGAGCTGTCGGAGGCCGTCGCGCGCCTCGGACGGCACCAGTTCCCGATCCGCGTGACCAAGACGACCCGGGCGTTCCTCGACGAACTGGGCGACGCGATGGGCGTCGAACTCGACGCGGACGACATGGAGGCCACGCTCGCCAAGCTCGGCGGCATCGCCAAGCTCATCGGCGCGACCCTGCGCAACACCGCCAACCCCACGCAGCTGGGCGCCGGCTACAAGGTCAACGTCATTCCGGGCGCGGCCACCGCACACGTCGACGGGCGGTTCCTGCCCGGGCACGAGGAGGAGTTCCTCGCCGACCTCGACCGGATCCTCGGACCGAAGGTGCTGCGCGAGGACGTGCACGCCGACAAGGCCGTCGAGACGACCTTCGACGGAGCGCTCGTCGAGGCGATGCAGTCCGCGCTGGTGGCCGAGGACCCGGCCGCGAAGGCGATCCCCTACATGCTCTCCGGCGGCACGGACGCGAAGTCCTTCGACGACCTGGGCATCCGGGGGTTCGGCTTCGCACCGCTCAAGCTGCCGCCGGAGCTGGACTTCGCGGGCATGTTCCACGGGGTGGACGAGCGGGTGCCGGTGGAGGGACTCCAGTTCGGCGTGCGGGTGCTCGACCGCTTCATCGACGCCTCCTGAACCGCGCCCCTCGGGTCGACGGGCTCCGCACGTGCCGGTATTCGGCCGCGCGTGCGGACGTCGACCGGGACGAGTGAATGCGCTCATAAGCTCGTAGCCTCATTACTTCCTCCTCGTTACAGGTGATGCGATCAGCAAGCTGGGATCGCGTTTTCCAACTAGGAGGAACAATGCTCAAGAAGGTCGTCGCCGCCGCGGCTGCCACCGGTGGTCTGGTTCTCGCGAGCGCGGGCATGGCCGTCGCCGACTCCGGTGCGCAGGGTGCCGCCGTGCACTCGCCCGGTGTCCTTTCCGGCAACGTGGTCCAGGTTCCCGTGCACGTCCCGGTGAACGTCTGCGGCAACACGATTTCCGTGATCGGTCTGCTGAACCCCGCCTTCGGCAACGCCTGCGTCAACAAGTGACGTTGCGCCTCGCCCCATGAGGGTCTGAGTCCGTCGGCCCCGGAGCGCACGCCATGCGCTCCGGGGCCGACGGCCTTTCGGATCGACCTGCGAGGCGGGGGAGTGACGGCAAGGCACGCCGGAATTCCCGGCATCACCGACACCACGGGACTAGGGCAAGGCAGGGATCCAGGAAATGCGACAGGTCACCCGCAAGGGCCTGATGACGATGGCGGCGGCCACCGGTGTGATCGCCGCCGTGGGCGGCACCGCCCACGCCGACTCGGGGGCGCACGGCTCGAGTTCGGGTTCGCCCGGCGTACTGTCCGGCAACACCGTGCAGGCGCCGGTGCACGTGCCGGTCAACCTGTGCGGCAACACGGTCGACGTCGTCGGCCTCCTCAATCCGGCGATGGGCAACTCGTGCGCCAACCGGGGCGGCGGCGCCTCCGGGGGCTCGGGCGGATACGGCGACTCCGGCGGCCGGGACGGCTCGCACGGCGGCTCGCACGGCGGCTCGCAGGCCGGCGGCCACGCCACGGACTCACCGGGCGTCGCGTCCGGCAACCACGTCGAGGTGCCGGTGCACGTTCCGGTGAACGTGTGCGGCAACAGCGTCGACGTCGTCGGGGTCCTCAACCCGGCCACCGGCAACGACTGCGGCAACGGCGGCGGCGGCGACCACGAGACGCCCCCCGGCGACCCGGGAGACCCCGGTAATCCTGGTGACCCCGGTGACCCCGGTGACCCGGGTGATCCCGGCAATCCGGGGGACCCCGGGAACCCGGGTGACCCCGGCGACCCTGGTGATCCCGGCAATCCCGGTGACCCGGGTGACCCGGGTGACCCGGGCGACCCCGGGAACCCGGACACCCCGGACGACCCGCCGGGTTCGGAAGGCCCCGACGGTCCGGACGGCGGGACCCCGGGCGGCTCCCAGGACGAGGACGGTTCCGGTACCCGGGACGCCGCACAGCCGCACGGCGACGCCAGCCTCGCCGAGACCGGCAGCGGCCTGCCGCTGGGCCTCACCCTGCCGGTGGGCGCGGGAGCGCTGCTCGCGGGCACGGTGCTCTACCGCAAGGCACGCGCCTCGGCGTGACCCGAGCGGTGCGGTACCCGGAGCGGGCCCCGCGTCGGCGGGGCCCGCTCCGCGGCTCACCAGGTGGCGCGTACCTGGCGGATGATCCGCCGCCGCAGCCGTACCTTGCGGCTGCCGTCGCGCAACAGGGTCAGGCGGTACAACTCCCAGTGTCCGTACTCGGCATGTTCCGTCAGCAGGCGAGTCGTCTCCCCGCGGGTGACCCCGCGCGGAACGTACACATCGACAAATTCGTATTCCGGCATCGAATCTATTGTGCGGGCTGGGGCCCGGTACGGATAGCGTCTGCACTATGTCTGATGCTGCGCAGCCCACCGCTGCCGAGGTACGCGCCGCCGCCGAGGCGGTCAAGACCGCGCTCGACCGCCACCTGGCCGCGGTCGAACGCCGGTCGGGGGAGGACGACCCGGCCGTCTACGACGCGTTCAACCAGCTGGCCGCGGCCGCGGAGGCGTACGACGAACTGCTCTACGACCGGTACGACGAGGTCACTCCCTTCGAGATCCCCGGCGCCGAGGACTCGATGCCGCCGTACACGGGCCCCGAGGAGCCCAGCGCGCTCAGCGTGCTGATCCGCCGCGACTACTCGGTGGCCGAGCCGCAGCGTCTGATGGCTCAGGCCCGGCGGGTCGAGGCGGCGGACGAGGAGGGCGTGGGCGCGGAGGCCTCCGGCACGGTCCACGGGGCGCTGGGCCTGCTGTTCGGCGAGTTCGAGCCGGACGAGATCGCCTCCCGGCACAAGGAGTTCGGACTGGAGGAGGGCGACTCCACGCTCTGGGTGACGGCCGCGGACGAGACCGCCGACCCCGGCGAGTGGCTGGAGGCCCCGTTCGACCAGGCCGACCCGCAACTGGTCGTCTGCCGGTTCGACGTCAGCGCGGTCTTCGACGAGGAGTTCGACGACGGTCTCGACGATGACGACGATGACGACGACGAGGCGGACACGGACGAGGACGAGAGCGGCGACGTGGGTGCGGGGGAGCTGGACGAGGACCTCGACACGGACCTGGACGACGACCTCGGCCCGGACGAGGACACCGAACCGGCGCGTCCGACCGCGGGCCGCTGAATCGCCGGCCCCCGGGAGCGCTCCGGGGACCGGCGCCCGGGATCAGCCGGCCGCCGGGACCTGCGGCGCGAGCAGCACCGGCAGCCGGGTCGTGCGGGGCTTGGCCGGGATCTCGGCCACGGCGCGGGGCAGCGCCTGCTCGACGCCGTGCACCACGGAGAGGTGCCGGGCGGCCCGGCCGAAGGCCGTGTAGACCCAGGGGCGGCTGAGGGCCTGCGCGGCGTCGCCGGGCAGGACCACCACCACCGCCGGCCACCGGCCGCCCACCGCCTGGTGCGCGGTGAGGGCCCACCCGTGCCGCACGGATCCCTCGACCCGGTCCTTGGGGACGACCACGTCCTCGCCCCCGCACGACAGGTGCAGTCCGTCGGTGTCGGCCTTCACCACGTGGCCGGGCAGCGTACGGCCCGGCGCGGGGGAGTAGGCGACACGGTCGCCGGGGTCGAAGCCGCCGAAGCGGCCGGGGCCGGGATTCAGCCGTTCCTTCAGCGCCGCGTTGAGCGCCCGGGTGCCCGCCGCGCCGCCGTGGCCCGGCGTGATCACCTGGGTCTCCTCGGCGGGTACACCGATCGCGCGCGGCACCGAGTCCGCGACGAGCTGGACGGTGCGGTGCACGGCCTCGCCCGCCTCCCGCACCGGCACGATCACGACCTCCTTGCCGGGCGCCTCCACCTGGCCCAGCTCGCCGATGCCGATGCCGGAGACGAGTTCGCCGAGCGGGCCCGGGTCCGGGAGCCGCGAGGCGATCTGCGGGCAGACCCCCGCCGCCAGCAGGTCCGCGAAGATCCGTCCGGGCCCCGCCGAGCCGAGCACCGCCGGATCCCCGGCCAGCACCAGCCGGGCCCCGTCCGGCAGTGACTCCGCCAGCAGCGCGCCCGCCTCGACGTCCAGCTGCGGTGCGTCGAGGACCACCAGCAGATCCAGGTCCACCGCACCGTCGGCGTCCCGCCCCGGCCCCTCGGCACCGGCCAGCAACCCGGCCAGGGTGACGACCGCCGGACCCTCCTCGGCCGCGGCGCCCAGCAGCGCGGCGAAGCGGTCCCGGCCGAGCGGGCCCGGCGCGGCCGCCCAGGCGCGCAGCCCCAGGGCGTGCGCGGCGTGCAACAGGGCCGCCGGTTCGGCCAGGGACGCCTCCCCGCCGGTGTGCAGGACCAGCCCGTGGCCCGCGACGGCGCGGATCAGCTCGGCGGCCGACCCCTGCGCCGAGTCGGCGGCCCGCTCCCAGTCCGCGGCCGAACCGTCCTGCTTCGGTGCCGCGTTGACGAGCCGGGCGAGACCGTCGGCCAGGCTCTCCTCGGCGAGCGCGTACCGCTCCAGGCCGATCAGGACGCGGACCGGGCGATCGTCGCTCCCCTCGTCCTCCTCGCCCGAGCCCTCCGCGCCGCCGGCCGCACGCTCCGGGCGGGCGCCGGCCCCGTCCAGGACGTCCTGGAAGGCCAGCGCCTCGCCCTCGGCCAACGTGCTCTGCACGGCCGCGTCGGGATCCGGCACGCCCCGCTGAGCCAACGTGGCGGTGAGGCGCGCCAGCTCCAAGGCGGTGTGCCCGGCCAGCGCCGCCTGCTCCAGCAGCCACACGGTGACGGCACGGCCGCGCCGCTCGTCGTCCGGGCCGCACCCCGCGCCGAGCAGAGCGCGGGCGAACCCGTCGGCCTGCTCGGGTCGCACCCCGCCGACCCGGAGCAGCTGCCAGGGGTCCGCGCGCAGGGCCTCCTCCGCCCCCTCGCCGAGGACCGCGGCGGTCTGCGGGGCGAGCGCCTCCGGAGCGCCGCCCTCGGCCAGCACGCGCCGGACCGCCTCGACGGTCTCCGGCGGCGGTCCCGCGGGTGCGGCGGACGGCTCGGCGGGCGCGGGCCGGGACGGCCGCACCGGCTCCGGGGCGGGGCGGCGGGCCGGCCCGGGGTCGCCGAAAACGGTGGCCGCGGGCTTCTCGCCGCCCTCCACGGCCCGCACGGCGGCCAGCAGATCGGCCGCCGTGCCGCTGAGCTTCCCCCCGGCCTCGATCGGCCCCTGCTTCTCCGCCTTCCGCCGCTCGATCCGCTCCCGCTCGACCCGCTGAGCGGCCAGCTCGGCCTCGGTCTCGGACACCTGCGCCGCCGGGGCGGCCGCGTCGCCCCCCTCTCCGGCGGTGTCTGCGGAGTCCGCGGCGCCCGGCGTTCCCGCCCCGGGCTCCACGGTTTCTGCGGTGTCCTCGGAGGCGGGCTCGGGCTCCGTGCTCACAGCGTGCTCCAGTCGTGATCGGGATAGCGGTGCACCGGCGCCGACACGTCGTCGAGCGCCCGGCAGATCTCGTCAGGAAGACTAAGGGCCTCCACTGACAACGCCGCCGTGAGCTGCTGCGCGTTGCGCGGTCCGATGATCGGCGCGACCACACCCGGCCGGTCGCGGATCCAGGCCAGCGCCACCTGGAGCGGGGTCACCGCGAGCCCGTCGGCCGCGGTCGCCACCGCGTCCACGATGTGCCCGGCCGTGTCGTCGAGGTAGGGCGCGACGAACGGCGCCAGCTGCTCCGAGGCACCCCGCGAGTCCGGGGGCGTGGCGTCCTTGCGGTACTTGCCGGTCAGGACCCCCCGGCCCAGCGGCGAGGAGGGCAGCAGGCCGACGCCCATGTCCAGGGCGGCGGGCAGCACCTCACGCTCGACGCCCCGCTGCAGCAGTGAGTACTCCATCTGGCTGCTCGCCACCCGGTTCCTCACACCGGGCGCCGCCAGCTGCCAGGTCGCGGCCTTGGCGAGCTGCCAGCCGCAGAAGTTGGAGACCCCCGCGTACCGGGCCCGGCCGCTGCTCACCGCCACGTCCAGGGCATGCAGCGTCTCCTCCAGCGGGGTGTGCGGGTCGAAGGCGTGCAGGTGCCACACGTCGACATGGTCGGTGCCGAGCCGGGCGAGCGAGGCGTCCAGCGCGGAGAGCAGATGGCCGCGCGAACCGTCGAAGCGGCGGTCGGGATCGGGCACGCTGCCCGCCTTCGTCGAGATCACCAGGTCCCGGCGCGGCACCAGGCCCTCCATGAGACGGCCGAGCAGGTACTCCGACTCCCCGTCGCCGTACACGTCCGCCGTGTCGACGAGTGTGCCGCCCGCTTCCCAGAAGGTCTTCAAGAGGTCCGCGGCGTCGTGCTCGTCCGTGCCCCGGCCCCAGGTCAGGGTGCCGAGACCGATGCGGGACACGCGCAGGCCGGTGCGGCCGAGATGCCTCTGCTCCATGAACGGCGACATTACTGGCCACGGCTTGCGCTGTGGGGGCCTGTGGACAACCGATTTCCGCGCGCTAAGGTCGGGACACCAGCGACGTTACTGATGGGTAAGGGGAATCGGCCATGCAGCTCGGGATCAACCTCGGCTACTGGGGTGCCGGAATGGACGCGGACAACCTGGCCGTGGCCAAGGAGGCCGACCGGCTCGGATACGCCGTCTGCTGGGCCGCCGAGGCCTACGGCTCCGACGCGGCCACCGTGCTCACCTGGGTCGCCGCCCAGACCGAGCGCATCGACGTGGGCTCGGCCATCTTCCAGATCCCGGCCCGCCAGCCCGCGATGACCGCGATGACCGCCGCCACCCTGGACTCACTCTCCCAGGGCCGCTTCCGCCTCGGCCTCGGCGTCTCCGGACCGCAGGTCTCCGAGGGCTGGTACGGCGTCAAGTTCGACAAGCCCCTGGCCCGCACCCGCGAGTACGTGGAGATCGTGCGCAGGGCGATGACCCGCGAGCGGCTGTCGTACGAGGGGCAGCACTGGACGCTGCCGCTGCCCGGCGGCCCCGGCAAGCCGATCAAGCTGACCGTGCACCCGCAGCGCGAGCACATCCCGCTCTACATCGCCGCCATCGGCCCCAAGAACCTGGAGCAGACCGGCGAGATCGCCGACGGCGCCCTGCTCATCTTCCCCTCCGCCGACCACCTGGAGGAGACCGCCGTCAAGCACCTGCGCGCCGGGCGCGAGAAGGCCGGCCTCACCCTCGACGGCTTCGACGTCTGCCCGACCCTGCCGCTCGCCCTCGGCGAGGACAAGGACGTCACCACGCTCGCCGACACCTTCCGCCCCTACACCGCGCTCTACGTCGGCGGCATGGGCAGCCGCAAGCAGAACTTCTACAACCAGCTCGCCCAGCGCATGGGCTACGAGCGGGAGGCCGCCGAGATCCAGGACAAGTACCTGTCCGGCGACAAGCAGGGCGCCGCCGCGGCCGTGCCGCACGAGCTGATCGACCAGACGACCCTGCTCGGGTCCGTCGACCGGATCGCGGACCGGATGAAGGCCTACGCGGCGGCCGGAGTCACCACCCTGACGCTCGCCCCCGCGGGCTTCACCCTGGACGAGCGCCTCGCCGCGCTCCGCGCCGGCACCGAGGCCCTGGAGCGCGCCGGACTGGCGTGACCCTCGGGCGAGTTCAGCGGCCGTGGTGGGGGCTCGGGGGTCTTCCCCGCCACGGCCGTCACGGGGAACAACGCTCTTGCGCGCCGGTGGTTACGCGTCCCCGTGACCCCGCTGGTCCTTCTTTCGGCGGAGCTGCCCGCCGCACCTGTTGCCGAGTCCCCGCTTCCGCACTTGACTCGTTTAGCGGAGTGTGCGGAACCTGCGGACCTTGCAGCGGCAGAAGGGTGCCACCGATGCTTTCGGCGAAGAGCCTGTTCCAGGAGATCCTCGACAACGACGAGTCGTTCCGTCTCTTCTGCTCCATCGCCGCCAGCGGTGAGTCGCAGGGCGGCTGGGAGAACGCGCGCATCGCCGCGCTGGTGCCGGAGAGCGAGCGCGGCCTCGCCCCCAAGATCACCCGGCACGGGGCCGACGAGGACAAGCACGGCCGGATCTTCAACGCCCTGCTGAAGAAGCGCGGCCTCGAACCCGTGGCGGTACCCCCCGAGACCGACTACACCATGCTGCTGGAGCGGCACGGCATCGGCCTCGCCCACGACAAGCTCAAGGCCGACCAGCCCCTCACCGTGCGGGACGTCATCACCTACCTCGCGCACAGCAGGGTCACCGAGCAGCGCGCGGCCGAGCAGATGGCGATGCTCCTCAAGTACTTCGGCGACGACCCGGACCTGGGCCGGGCCGTCCGCATGATCTCCGCGGACGAGGACAACCACCTCGCCTACTCCCACGAGGAACTGCTGCGCTACACCGCCGACGGGCACGGCCCGTACATCCGGCGCACCCTGCGCGAGTGCGCGCTGGCCGAGATCCGTGTCCACCGGGACGTCAGCCTCGCCGTGATGGCCCGCATGGGACGCGTCCTGGGCTGGTCCCGCGGCAGGTCGGCGCTGCTCGCGGCCGGCATCCGCGCGACGTACGCCTACGAGCGGCTGGCCGGCTGGCGCCGCATGGTGCGGCTGCGGACCCCCGACCGCCGCGACGCGCTCGGCGGCCCCGCGACCCCGGCCCCCGAGACCGCCTGACCCCCCTGACCGCTAGAGCCAGCCCCGGCGCTTGAACTGCCGGAACAGCAGTACCTCCAGCACGGCCATCAGCACGATCACCGCCGGGTAGCCCCCGACCCAGTGCAGCTCCGGCATGTGGTCGAAGTTCATGCCGTAGATCCCCGCGATCATCGTGGGCACCGCGGCCATAGCGGCCCACGCGGAGATCTTCCGCATGTCGTCGTTCTGCCGGACGCTCATCTGCGCCAGATGTGCCGACAGGATGTCCGAGACCAGCCGGTCCAGGTTCTCCACCGACTCGTTCACACGCGTGAGGTGGTCGCTCACGTCCCGGAAGAACGGCCGCGCCCGGTCGTCCACGAACGGCACCCCGGTGCCGAACGCGCCCGTCCCGGCCAGCCGGGCCAGGGGCGGCGCCAGCGGGCCGGTCGCCCGCCGGAACTCCAGGATCTGCCGCTTGAAGGTGTAGATCCTGGACGCCGTGTGCCGCGAGCCGCCGCCGTCCGGTGAGAAGACCTCGGCCTCCAGCTCCTCCAGGTCGTTCTGGAGCTCGACCGCCACATCCAGGTAGTGGTCCACGGTGGCGTCCGCGATCGCGTACAGCACCGCCGTGGGCCCCTTGCCGAGCAGCTGGGGCTCGTGCTCCAGACGCTGCCGCACGGCCTTCAGCGGGGAACCCTCGCCGTGCCGGACCACGACCGCGAACGCGTCCCCGAGGAAGATCATCAGTTCGCCGCTGGAGACGGTGTCGCTGTCCGGCTCGTACACCACCGGCTTCAGGACGGCGAAGAGCGAGTCGTCGTACACCTCCAGCTTGGGCCGCTGATGCGCCTTGAGCGCGTCCTCCACCGCCAGTGGGTGCAACCCGAACTCCTGGCTGACCAGGTCGAACTCGGCCTCCGTCGGCTCATGCAGCCCGATCCAGACGAAGCCGCCCGCGGACCGCGCCTCGCCGAGCGCGTCGGACAGGTCCTCGGGCCCGTCCGTGCGGTGCCCGTCCCGGTAGATGGCACAGTCGACGATCACCGAACGCATTCTCCCCTCGCCCCGGCGCCCCTGCACCGCGCCGTACGCCTACCCTGGCCGCATGCCCACGCTGATCCTGGTTAGGCACGGACGTTCCACCGCCAACACCGAGGGGCTGCTCGCCGGGTGGACGCCCGGCGTGGCCCTCGACGAACGCGGCGCCGCACAGGCCGCCGCGCTGCCCGCGCGGATCGCCGGCCTGCCGCTCTCCGAGATCGTCACCAGTCCGCTCCAGCGCTGCCAGGAGACGATCCGGCCGCTGCTCGACGCCCGGCCCGGTCTGCGGGCGCACACCGACGAACGCATCGGCGAGTGCCACTACGGCGACTGGTCCGGACGCAAGCTCGCCGAACTCAAGGACGAACCCCTCATGGAGGTGGTGCAGTCCCACCCGTCCGCCGCGGCGTTCCCCGGCGGGGAGTCGATGCGCGCCATGCAGACCCGCGCCGCCGAGGCGGTACGCGAGTGGAACGCGCGCGTGGAGCGCGACCACGGCGCCGACGCCGTCTACCTCATGTGCTCGCACGGCGACATCATCAAGTCACTGGTCGCGGACGCGCTCGGCCTCCATCTCGACCTCTTCCAGCGGATCTCCGTCGAGCCCTGCTCCGTCACCGCGATCCGCTACACCCGCCTGCGGCCCTTCCTCGTCCGCCTCGGTGACACCGGCGACTTCGCCTCCCTGGCCCCGCAGCAGACGCCGCCGGACGACGAAGCCCCGGTCGGGGGTGGTGCGGGCGCACCGTGATCGTCCGCCGCAGTAGGGTGAACCGGTCACGGCAGTGCCCCCGATCTTCCGCCTTCCCCGACTTCCATGGAGACAGGACGTGTCCCGTCAGGTGTTCCTCTACGACCAACCGGAACGTTTCGTGGCCGGTACGGTCGGGCTGCCCGGGCGCCGTACGTTCTTCCTCCAGGCCACCGCAGGCTCCCGGGTGACCAGCGTGGCCCTGGAGAAGACCCAGGTCGCCGCCCTCGCCGAGCGCATGGACGAGCTGCTGGACGAGGTCGTACGCCGCAGCGGCGGCAGCACCGTCGTCCCCGCCGTGGCCCCCACCGAACCGTCCGACACCGCGCCGCTGGACACTCCCGTGGAGGAGGAGTTCCGGGTCGGCACCATGGCGCTGGCCTGGGACGGCGAGGACCAGCGCATGATCGTCGAGGCGCAGGCCCTGGTGGAGCTGGAGGCCGAGTCCGAGGAGGACCTGGCGGAGGCCGAGGAACGGCTCCTCCAGGACGAGGAGAACGGCCCCCCGATGCTCCGGGTCCGCCTCACCGGCGCGCAGGCCAGGGCCTTCGCCAAGCGCGCCCTGGACGTCGTCAACGCCGGGCGCCCGCCCTGCCCCCTGTGCAGTCTCCCGCTCGACCCGGAAGGACACGTATGTCCGCGCCAGAACGGATACCGCCGCGGAGCGTGACCACCGACGCGGCCGCGGCCGAGTTGCTCGCGCTGGGCGAACTGACCGTGCGCGGACGCATCCGTGAGGCGTCCAACGCGGCGCTCTACTGCACCGTGACGCACGAGGGGCGCGAGGCGGCCTGCATCTACAAGCCGGTCGCCGGCGAGCGGCCCCTGTGGGACTTCCCCGACGGCACCCTCGCCCAGCGCGAGGTCGCCGCCTACGAAGTGTCCGAGGCCACCGGCTGGGGCCTGGTCCCGCCCACCGTGCTGCGCGAGGGTCCCTACGGCGAGGGCATGGTCCAGCTGTGGATCGAGGCGGTGCCGGAGACGGAACTGCTCGCCCTGGTGGACGAGGAGGACCCCGGCCCCGGCTGGAAGGGGATCGCCCTCGCCGAGGTCGGCGAGGGCCGCACCGCACTGCTCGTGCACGCCGACGACGAGCGGCTGCGCAGGCTCGCCGTACTGGACGCCGTGATCAACAACGCCGACCGCAAGGGCGGGCACCTGCTGCCCGCCGACGGTGAGCGGCTGTACGGCATCGACCACGGCGTCACCTTCCACGCCGAGAACAAGCTGCGCACCCTGCTGTGGGGCTGGGCGGGCGACCCGCTCACCGGGGAGGCCCTCGCGGCGCTCGACGCCCTCAGGGAGGCCCTGAAGGACGGCGGCGCCCTGGCCCTCAGACTCGGTGACCTCATCACCCCCGCCGAACTCGACGCCACGCGCGCGAGGGTCGACACCCTGCTGGCCTCCGGGAAGCACCCCGAACCCGGCGGCGAGTGGCCGGCCATCCCCTGGCCGCCGGTCTAGGCACCCCGGGGTCGTGGAAGTACGAGGGCCGGTCCGGCGCAAGAGCGCCTTACCGGCCAACCGGACCGGTCCGGTTCGTGTACGGAACATCCGTCCGGTTACGCTCATGACATGCATGCCTGGCCCGCTTCCGAGGTCCCCGTCCTGCCCGGTCAGGGCCGCGACCTGAGGATCCACGACACCGCGACCGGAGACCTGGTGACCCTCGCCCCCGGTCCCGTCGCCCGCATCTACGTCTGCGGCATCACGCCGTACGACGCGACCCACATGGGGCACGCGGCGACCTACAACGCGTTCGACCTGGTGCAGCGCGTGTGGCTCGACACCAAGCGACAGGTGCACTACGTCCAGAACGTCACCGACGTCGACGATCCGCTCCTGGAGCGTGCCGTGCGCGACGACGTCGACTGGACCGCCCTCGCCGAGAAGGAGACCGCCCTCTTCCGCGAGGACATGACGGCACTGCGGATGCTGCCGCCGCGGCACTACATAGGTGCTGTCGAGGCCATACCCGGCATCGTCCCGCTCGTCGAGCGGCTGCGCGACGCCGGCGCCGCCTACGAACTGGAGGGCGACACCTACTTCTCCGTCGAGGCCGACCCCCACTTCGGCGGCGTCTCCCACCTCGACGCCGCCGCCATGCGGCTGCTCTCCGCGGAGCGGGGCGGCGACCCGGACCGGCCGGGCAAGAAGAACCCGCTCGACCCGATGCTGTGGATGGCGGCCCGCGAAGGGGAGCCCAGCTGGGACGGCGCGTCCCTGGGCCGCGGGCGCCCCGGCTGGCACATCGAGTGCGTGGCCATCGCCCTCGACCACCTCGGCATGGGCTTCGACGTCCAGGGCGGCGGCTCCGACCTCGCCTTCCCGCACCACGAGATGGGCGCCTCGCACGCCCAGGCGCTCACCGGCGAGTTCCCCATGGCCAAGGCGTACGTCCACGCCGGCATGGTCGGCCTCGACGGCGAGAAGATGTCCAAGTCCAAAGGCAACCTCGTGTTCGTGTCGGCGCTGCGCCGCGAGGGAGTCGACCCCGCCGCCATCCGGCTGTCGCTCCTCGCCCACCACTACCGGGCCGACTGGGAGTGGACCGACCAGGTGCTGCGGGACGCCGTCGCCCGGCTGGACCGCTGGCGCGCCGCCGTGTCCCGGCCCGACGGCCCGCCCGCCGAGGCGCTCGTCGAGGAGATCCGCGAGGCGCTCGCGAACGACCTGGACTCGCCGGCCGCACTCGACGCCGTGGACCGCTGGGCCGCCCGTCAGCAGGAGAGCGGCGGCACGGACGAGGGCGCGCCCGGCGTCGTCTCCCGCGCGGTGGACGCCCTGATGGGCGTGGCCCTGTAGGCAGGCGCACCGCCGCACACCCGCGCGCGGACGCGGAACGGGGGCGCTTCCGCCGGGAAGCGCCCCCGTCCTCCATCAGTGAGCCGGCCCGGCCCTCCGGCGACCGCTCAGTCCTCCGACGACTCCTCGTCGTCCCCGGTCGCCTTGGGCGGCCGCGGCGGGCGGGTCCGGCCGCTGGGGTTGTCCCGCAGAAACGGCGTGCCGGACGGACCGTCGCCGCCGTCCGCCGTGGCGTGTCCGCCCGGACCGCCCGTCCCCGAGCCGTCCCGGCGCCGCAGGTACCGCTCGAACTCGCGGGCGATCGCCTCGCCCGACGCCTCCGGCAGCTCCGCGGTGTCCCGGGCCTCCTCCAGCGACTGCACGTACTCGGCGACCTCGCTGTCCTCGGCGGCCAGCTGGTCCACCCCCGTCTGCCAGGCGCGGGCGTCCTCGGCCAGCTCGCCCAGCGGGACGCGTACCCCGATCAGGTCCTCCAGCCGGTTCAGCAGGGCCAGCGTCGCCTTCGGGTTGGGCGGCTGCGACACGTAGTGCGGCACCGCGGCCCACAGCGACACGGCCGGTACGCCCGCGTGGGCGCACGCCTCCTGGAGGATGCCGACGATGCCGGTCGGCCCCTCGTACTTGGTCTCCTCCAGGTCCATGCGCCGGGCCAGGTCGGCGTCCGACGTGGTCCCGCTGATCGGCACCGGACGGGTGTGCGGCGTGTCGCCCAGGAGTGCGCCCAGGACGACCACCAGCTCGACGCCCAGCTCGTGGGCGAAGCCGAGCAGTTCGTTGCAGAACGAGCGCCAGCGCATGGACGGTTCGATGCCCCGGACGAGGACGAGGTCGCGCGGCTTGTCGCCGCCGATCCGCACCACCGAGAGCCTGGTCGTCGGCCACGTGACCTTGCGGACGCCGTCCTCCATGAAGACGGTGGGACGGTTGACCTGGAAGTCGTAGTAGTCCTCGGCGTCCAGCGCCGCGAAGACCTCGCCCTTCCATTCCCTGTCGAGATGCGCGACCGCGGTGGAGGCGGCGTCGCCGGCATCGTTCCAGCCCTCGAACGCGGCCACCATGACCGGGTCGACCAGCTCGGGAACCCCCTCGAGCTCGATCACCCAGCGCCTCCTTCCGACGTGCCCTCGCGTACCCCCCAACCTTACGGCGTGGCGAGGGGCCGCCCGCAGCCCCCTTGCACGGGGCAGTGAACGGATCACTGCCCCGCGAGAGGGGGCCGGACACCCTCCTGGCCTGCCCGGAGAGCGTCGGCCTACTTCCCGTCGAGCAGGCCCTGGACCTTCGCGCGGACGTCGTCGGTGGCCAGGCCGCGGATGGTCAGCGTGGTCCGGCGGCGCAGCACGTCGTCCGCCGTCTCGGCCCACTCGTTGTCCCGGGCCCACACGACCTGCGCCCAGATCTCCGGGGCGTCCGGGTGGACCCGCTCGGCCAGTTCGGGGTTCTCGTTCGCGAGCCGGGCGATGTCGAAGGCCAGCGAACCGTAGTGGGTGGCCAGGTGCCGCGCGGTGTCCGCCGCCATGCGCGGGCCGGGCGCCGGGCCGTCCACCAGCAGCCGGTGGGCGACCGCGCGCGGGTTGGCGACACCGGGCAGCGGCAGCTTCTTCGGCAGCGACGCGATGGGCTCGAAGTCCTCGCCCAGCGGGTGGCCCGGCAGCGCCTCCAGCTTCTTCATCACCGTGCGGCCGATGTGGCGGAAGGTGGTCCACTTGCCGCCGGCCACGGACAGCATGCCGCCCCGGCCCTCGGTGACGACCGTCTCGCGCTTGGCCTTGGCGGTGTCACCCGGACCGCCGGGAAGCACCCGCAGGCCCGCGAAGGAGTACGTGATCAGGTCCCGGTCGAGCTGCTGGTCGCGGATGGAGAACGCGGCCTCGTCGAGGATCTGGGCTATGTCCTTGTCGTTGACCGCGACGTCCGCCGGGTCGCCCTCGAACTGCTCGTCGGTCGTGCCGAGCAGCAGCATGTCCTCCCAGGGGAGGGCGAAGGTGATCCGGTACTTGTCGATCGGGGTGGCCAGCGCCGCCTTCCAGGGC
Source organism: Streptomyces sp. NPDC058985 (assembly GCF_042740985.1). Lineage (NCBI taxonomy): Bacteria > Bacillati > Actinomycetota > Actinomycetes > Kitasatosporales > Streptomycetaceae > Streptomyces > Streptomyces sp. NPDC058985. The sequence goes on from NZ_JBHYJX010000024.1 coordinate 19,434, forward strand.
GCGGTGCGCTTGAGCACCAGGTGCGCGCCCTTGGACAGGCGGATGGAGGGCGCCGCGGCCGGGTCCTCCATGCGGCGCAGGTGGTCGACCCAGGGACCGGTGGCGTTGAGCACCAGGCGGGCGTCGATCCCGAACTCGTCGCCGGTGAGCCGGTCCTTCAGCTCCGCGCCGGTCACCCGGCCCCTGGTGAAGCGCAGGCCGGTGACCTCGGCGTGGTTGAGGACGACCGCGCCGGAGTCGACCGCCGCGCGGACGGTCATCAGCGCCATGCGGGCGTCGTTCATCTGGTCGTCGCCGTACACGGCCACGGCCTTGAGATTGTCGGTGCGCAGTTCCGGCACGTCCTGCGCGGCCTTGGCCGGGGAGAGCAGGTGGCCGACGCCGTCACCGAAGGCGGACAGCGCCGAGTACGCGAACACGCCGGCCCCGAGCTTCGCCGCGCCGTGCGGCCCGCCCTTGTACACGGGGAGGTAGAACGTGAGCGGGTTCGCCAGGTGGGGGGCCACCTGGCGGGAGACCGCACGGCGCTCGAAGTGGTTCTCCGCCACCAGCTTCACCGCGCCGGTCTGCAGGTAGCGCAGTCCGCCGTGGAGCAGCTTGGAGGAGGCTGAGGAGGTGGCGCCGGCGAAGTCGCCGGCGTCGACCACGGCCACCCTGAGGCCGGACTGCGCGGCGTGCCAGGCGGTGGAGATGCCCAGGATGCCGCCGCCGATCACGAGAAGGTCGTACGACGCCTTGGAGAGCTGCTCCCGGGTCTCGGCCCGGCTCGGGTTCGAGCCGGATGCCGGGTGCGTACCCAGGGCAGGCACGGACTGCAGGGTGGACTGAGTGGTCATTGCGGTTCTTACTCCTCGTCAGCTTTCGTCGTCGATCCAGCCCATGGTCCGCTCGACGGCCTTGAGCCAGCTCTTGTACTCACGGTCGCGGGTCTCCGCGTCCATGCGGGGGGTCCACTCGGCGGCCCGCCGCCAGTTGGCGCGCAGGTCGTCGGTGCTGTTCCAGAAGCCGACGGCCAGGCCGGCGGCGTAGGCGGCGCCGAGGCAGGTGGTCTCGGCGACCATCGGGCGCACCACGGGGGCGTCCACGAAGTCGGCGAGGGTCTGCATCAGCAGGTTGTTGGAGGTCATGCCGCCGTCGACCTTGAGGGCGGTCAGCTCCACGCCGGAGTCCTTCGTCATGGCGTCCGCGATCTCCCGCGTCTGCCAGGCGGTGGCCTCCAGGACGGCGCGCGCGAGGTGCGCCTTGGTGACGTACCGGGTGAGGCCGGCGATCACACCGCGGGCGTCGGAACGCCAGTACGGGGCGAACAGTCCGGAGAAGGCCGGGACGAAGTAGGCGCCGCCGTTGTCCTCGACCGTCAGGGCGAGGGTCTCGATCTCGGCGGCGGTGGAGATCAGGCCCATCTGGTCGCGCATCCACTGCACCAGCGAACCGGTGACGGCGATCGAGCCCTCCAGGGCGTAGACCGTGTCCTGTTCGCCGATCTTGTAGCCGACGGTGGTCAGCAGGCCCGAGTAGGAGTTGATGAGCTTGTCACCGGTGTTCATCACCATGAAGGTGCCGGTGCCGTACGTCGACTTGGTCTCGCCCTCGGAGAAACAGGTCTGCCCGAACAGGGCCGCCTGCTGGTCGCCGAGCGCGGAGGCGACCGGGATGCCGCCCAGCAGGTCGCCGAGCCGGCCGCCGGTGATCTCGCCGTAGACCTCGGCGGAGGAGCGGATCTCGGGGAGCATCTGCATCGGCACGCCGATGGACTCGGCGATCTTCTCGTCCCACGCCATGGTGTGCAGGTTCATCAGCATGGTGCGGGAGGCGTTGGTCACGTCGGTGACGTGCTTGCCGCCGTTCACACCGCCGGTCAGGTTCCAGATGACCCAGGTGTCCATGGTGCCGAAGAGCAGGTCGCCCGCCTCGGCGCGCTCGCGCACCCCGTCGACGTTGTCGAGCAGCCAGCGGGCCTTGGGGCCGGCGAAGTAGGAGGCCAGCGGCAGGCCGGTCTCGCGGCGGAAGCGGTCCTGGCCGACGTTGCGGCCGAGTTCCCTGCACAGGGCGTCGGTGCGGGTGTCCTGCCAGACGATGGCGTTGTGGACGGGCTCACCGGTGTTCTTGTCCCAGACGAGGGTGGTCTCGCGCTGGTTGGTGATGCCGATGGCCTTGATGTCGTCGCGGGTGATGCCGGCCTTCTCGACGGCGCCGGCGACGACCTCCTGGACGTTGGTCCAGATCTCGGTGGCGTTGTGCTCGACCCAGCCCGGCTTCGGGAAGATCTGCTCGTGCTCCTTCTGGTCGACGGAGACGATGCGCCCGTCGCGGTCGAAGACGATGCAGCGGGACGACGTGGTGCCCTGGTCGATGGCCGCGATGAAGGGTCCGGCGGTGTGGGCGTCGGTCACTGTGTGCTCCTGGTTCCGTGGTGGGTGGCCGGTCGGTGCGGCGGGTGTGCTGCGGCCCGGTGATGGCCGAGCGTAGGTCCGCTCAGGCGAACGCGAGGTTGTAGACACCTCCGGCGATGGCGCCGCCGATCAGCGGACCGACGACCGGGATCCACGCGTAGGACCAGTCGGAACCGCCCTTGTTGGGCAGGGGCAGCAGGGCGTGCACGATGCGCGGGCCGAGGTCGCGGACCGGGTTGATCGCGTAGCCCGTCGGACCGCCGAGCGACAGGCCGATGGAGACCACCACGAACGCCGTGATCAGGACGCCCAGGACGCCGAGGCCGTTGCCCTCGCCGTTGAGGCCCTGGGTGAGGATGGCGAGCAGCAGGACGAAGGTGCCGATGATCTCGGTGGCGAGGTTCTGGACCACGTTGCGGATCTCGGGGCCGGTGGAGAAGACGCCCAGGACGGGTCCCGCGCCCTTCTCCTGCGCCTCGACGGCCTTGGCCGTCGTGTCCTGCGCACCCGGACCGCCGACGATCTCGCGGTCGGTGAGGTGGGCCTGGAACTGGCCGTAGTAGGCGACCCAGACCAGGACCGCACCGATCATGGCGCCGAGCAGCTGGCCCGCGAAGTAGGTCGGGACGTTGCTCCAGTCACCGTCCTTGATCGCGATGCCGACCGTGACGGCCGGGTTGAGGTGGGCGCCGGAGAGCGGCGTCGAGATGTACGCCCCCGTCATGACGGCGAAACCCCACCCGAGGGTGATGGCGACCCAGCCGGCGTTGCGCGCCTTGGAGGCCTTGAGCGTCACGGCGGCACAGACACCGCCGCCGAGCAGGATGAGTATGGCGGTACCTATGGTCTCGCCGATGAAGATGTCGGAGCTGGACACCCGCGACTCCTTTGTCCTTCGTCCAGGGGAAGCCGAACCCCGGGTCCCTCCGGGTGTTCCGGCGCCCTCGGTATGAGAGCGATGGCGGCCCTTGGCGTTGTCACACTCTAACGCGTATTGCCGGTAGGTGTTCGACAATGCCGACCGATGGACGCGAGTCTGGCTCGGTGTCCCGGGTGCGTCAAGAGCCCTGTTATCGAAAGCACGATCGTTATTGATCGTCTCGGGCTATCGGTCCTCGGGCGGACATGACTGAGGGCCGGGACGCTCCGCGGCGCCCGGCCCTCGCATCCCTTCCCGGCGGCTAGAAGCGCCCGGCGCCCAGGTCCCGCGACACCGCGCGGGCGCAGTCCCGGACCGCCGCGACCAGCTCGGGCCGCAGCTCGCCCTCCCGGCGCAGCCGCTCCACCGCGCCGGTGATGCCGACCGCGCCGACCGGCATGCGCCTGCGGTCGTGGATGGGGGCGGCGATGGCGGCGATCCCCTCCCAGGTCTCCTCGACGTCGGCCGCGTACCCGCGCGCGCGGGTGATGTCCAGGATGTGCTCGAACCCCTCCGGCTCGCAGACCGTCCGGTCCGTGAACGCCTTGCGGTCCGCCTCCAGCGCCTCGCTGTGCGCGACCGGGTCGTACGCCGACAGCACCTTGCCCAGCGCCGTGGAGTGCAGCGGCTGCATGGCCCCGATCTCCAGGACCTGCCGGCTGTCGTCGGGCCTGAAGACGTGGTGCACGATCAGGACGCCCTGCTGGTGCAGGACGCCCAAGTGGACGCTCTCCCCGCTGGAGCGGGCCAGGTCGTCCGTCCACACCAGGGCGCGGGCCCGCAGCTCGTGCACGTCGAGGTACGTCGTGCCCAGGCGCAGCAGCTCCGCGCCCAGCTGGTAGCGCCCGGAGGCGTCGTCCTGCTCGACGAAACCCTCCTGCTGGAGGGTGCGCAGGATGCCGTGTGCGGTGCCCTTGGCCAGACCCAGCGAGGAGGCGATGTCCGACAGGCCGAGCCGCCGCTCACCGCCCGCGAGCAGGCGCAGCATCGCGGCCGCCCGTTCGAGCGACTGGATGTTCCGTGCCATCGACGTACTGCCTCCGTCCCCTTCGAGTGCCGACCTCGGCGCCACTGACGTCGTTCGGCAATGCCGAACACTACCGGTCGATGCCGACCTCCCGCTAACCGTCGGCGGGCAACTGTTGCACTTCGGCCATGTCCCCGCGGTCACGGCCGTCCCCCGGAGGCCGCCGGGGACCGCGCGTCATCCTTTCGGCGGCCGTTTCGCCCCGCCACACTCGTCCGCCTCGTGGGCGCCCCGACCATCCGTTCCGGGTCCCGGCTACCCTGGCGTCGTGCGTCCTTCCCCGGGACGTCCCCAGCGGACGGCGCCCGGGCAGCGCAAAGCCGACAGCCGTCGCATCCTAGGGAGCCCTTTCATGGCCTCGTCGCCATCCACCCCGCCCGCCGACACCCGGACCCGTGTGTCCGCCCTCCGTGAGGCCCTCGCCACCCGTGTGGTGGTGGCCGACGGCGCGATGGGCACCATGCTGCAGGCGCAGAACCCCTCCATGGACGACTTCGAGCAGCTGGAGGGGTGCAACGAGGTCCTGAACCTGACCCGGCCGGACATCGTGCGTTCGGTGCACGAGGAGTACTTCGCCGCCGGCGTGGACTGCGTGGAGACGAACACCTTCGGCGCGAACCATTCCGCGCTGGGCGAGTACGACATCCCCGAGCGTGTCCACGAGCTGTCGGAGGCCGGGGCGCGGGTGGCCCGTGAGGTGGCCGACGCGTTCCAGGCCCGTGACGGCCGGCAGCGCTGGGTGCTGGGCTCGATGGGACCGGGCACGAAGCTGCCCACCCTGGGCCATGCCCCGTACACGGTGCTGCGCGACGCCTACCAGCGCAACGCGGAGGGCCTGGTCGCGGGCGGCGCGGACGCCCTGCTGGTGGAGACCACGCAGGACCTGCTGCAGACCAAGGCGTCGGTGCTGGGTGCCCGGCGCGCGCTGGACGCCCTCGGCCTCGGCCTGCCGGTGATCGTGTCGGTGACGGTGGAGACGACCGGCACCATGCTGCTCGGCTCGGAGATCGGCGCCGCGCTCACGGCGCTGGAGCCGCTGGGCATCGACATGATCGGCCTGAACTGTGCCACCGGCCCGGCGGAGATGAGCGAGCACCTGCGCTACCTCGCCCGGCACTCTCGCATCCCGCTGTCCTGCATGCCCAACGCCGGTCTGCCGGTCCTGGGCAAGGACGGGGCGCACTACCCGCTGACGGCGCCGGAGCTGGCGGACGCGCAGGAGACGTTCGTCCGCGAGTACGGCCTGTCCCTGATCGGCGGCTGCTGCGGCACCACACCGGAGCATCTGCGCCAGGTCGTCGAGCGGGTCCGCGACACCACGCCGGCCGCCCGCGATCCGCGTCCGGAGCCGGGTGCCGCCTCCCTCTACCAGACGGTCCCCTTCCGGCAGGACACCTCGTACCTGGCGATCGGCGAGCGGACCAACGCCAACGGCTCGAAGAAGTTCCGTGAGGCGATGCTGGAGGGCCGCTGGGACGACTGCGTGGAGATGGCCCGGGACCAGATCCGCGAGGGCGCGCACATGCTCGACCTGTGCGTGGACTATGTCGGCCGCGACGGAGTGGCCGACATGGAGGAGCTGGCGGGGCGGTTCGCGACCGCGTCGACCCTGCCGGTCGTGCTGGACTCCACCGAGGTCGAGGTGGTCCAGGCCGGGCTGGAGAAGCTCGGCGGCCGCGCGGTGATCAACTCGGTGAACTACGAGGACGGCGACGGCCCCGACTCCCGCTTCGCGCGGGTCACGGCGCTGGCGAGGGAGCACGGCGCCGCGCTGATCGCGCTGACCATCGACGAGGAGGGCCAGGCCCGCACCGCCGGGAAGAAGGTCGAGATCGCCGAGCGGCTGATCGGTGATCTGACCGGGAACTGGGGCATCCACGAGTCGGACATCCTCGTCGACTGCCTGACCTTCACCATCTGCACCGGCCAGGAGGAGTCCCGGGGCGACGGCATCGCCACCATCGAGGGCATCCGGGAGCTGAAGCGGCGGCATCCGGACGTGCAGACCACGCTCGGCCTGTCCAACATCTCCTTCGGTCTCAACCCGGCCGCCCGCATCCTGCTGAACTCGGTGTTCCTGGACGAGTGTGTCAAGGCGGGCCTGGACTCGGCGATCGTGCACGCCTCGAAGATCCTGCCGATCGCCCGGTTCGACGAGGAGCAGGTCACCACCGCGCTGGACCTGATCTATGACCGGCGCGGTGAGGGTTATGACCCGCTGCAGAAGCTCATGGCGCTGTTCGAGGGCGCCACCGCCAAGTCCCTCAAGGCGTCCAAGGCCGAGGAGCTGGCGGCGCTGCCGCTTGACGAGCGGCTCAAGCGGCGCATCATCGACGGCGAGCGCAACGGCCTGGAGGCCGACCTGGACGAGGCCCTCCAGGAGCGTCCCGCGCTGGAGATCGTGAACGAGACCCTGCTGGACGGCATGAAGGTGGTCGGTGAGCTGTTCGGCTCCGGCCAGATGCAGCTGCCGTTCGTGCTGCAGTCCGCCGAGGTGATGAAGACCGCGGTGGCGCATCTGGAACCGCACATGGAGAAGACGGACGACGACGGCAAGGGCACCATCGTGCTGGCCACGGTCCGTGGTGACGTCCATGACATCGGCAAGAACCTCGTCGACATCATCCTGTCCAACAACGGCTACAACGTCGTCAACCTCGGTATCAAGCAGCCGGTCTCCGCGATCCTGGAGGCGGCCGACGAGCACAAGGCCGACGTGATCGGCATGTCCGGGCTCCTGGTGAAGTCCACGGTGATCATGAAGGAGAACCTGGAGGAGCTGAACCAGCGCAAGCTGGCCGCCGACTACCCGGTGATCCTGGGCGGCGCCGCCCTCACCCGCGCCTACGTCGAACAGGACCTCCACGAGATCTACGACGGCGAGGTCCGCTACGCCCGCGACGCCTTCGAGGGCCTGCGCCTCATGGACGCCCTGATCGGCATCAAGCGGGGAGTGCCCGGCGCCAAGCTGCCCGATCTCAAGCAGCGCAGGGTGCGGGCAGCCACCGTCCAGGTCGAGGAGCGGCCCGAGGAGGGCCACGTCCGCTCCGACGTCGCCGTCGACAACCCGGTGCCCGAGCCGCCGTTCCGCGGTACCCGCGTCGTCAAGGGCATCCAGCTCAAGGAGTACGCCTCCTGGCTCGACGAGGGCGCCCTGTTCAAGGGCCAGTGGGGCCTCAAGCAGGCCCGCACCGGCGAGGGGCCCTCGTACGACGAACTGGTCGAGACCGAGGGCCGGCCGCGGCTGCGCGGCCTCCTCGACCGGCTCCAGACGGACAACCTGCTGGAGGCGGCCGTCGTCTACGGCTACTTCCCCTGCGTCTCCAAGGACGACGACCTCATCGTCCTCGACGACGACGGCAACGAGCGCACCCGGTTCAGCTTCCCGCGCCAGCGCCGCGGCCGACGGCTGTGCCTGGCCGACTTCTTCCGCCCGGAGGAGTCCGGCGAAACCGACGTCGTCGGCTTCCAGGTCGTCACCGTCGGCTCCCGCATCGGCGAGGAGACGGCCCGCATGTTCGAGGCCAACGCCTACCGCGACTACCTCGAACTGCACGGCCTGTCCGTACAGCTCGCCGAGGCCCTCGCCGAGTACTGGCACGCGCGCGTGCGCTCCGAGCTGGGCTTCGCCGGGGAGGACCCCGCCGAGATGGAGGACATGTTCGCCCTGAAGTACCGGGGCGCCCGCTTCTCCCTCGGCTACGGCGCATGCCCGGACCTCGAGGACCGCGCCAAGATCGCCGACCTGCTCCAGCCGGAGCGCATCGGCGTCCACCTGTCGGAGGAGTTCCAGCTCCACCCCGAGCAGTCCACCGACGCCATCGTCATCCACCATCCCGAGGCGAAGTACTTCAACGCCCGCTGAACCCCGGTGTGAGCCGCTCCACAGGCCACACCAGGCGTTCCGGTCCCGCACGACGTACACTGGTCGGTCCACCGCAGGCCGGTTCCCCCGTGGGAACCGGCCTGATCGTCCCTCAAGGAGGTACGTGGATGACCAGCACGGTCCCCGCACTCGGAACCCGTACGGCCGAAGGCTCAGCCCTGCAGGCCGTGCTCCTCGACATGGACGGCACCCTGGTGGACACCGAGGGCTTCTGGTGGGACGTCGAGGTCGAGGTCTTCGCCTCCCTCGGCCACACCCTCGACGACTCCTGGCGCCACGTGGTCGTCGGCGGTCCCATGACCCGCAGCGCCGGCTTCCTGATCGAGGCCACCGGCGCCGACATCACCCTCGCCGAACTGAGCGTCCTGCTCAACGACGGCTTCGAGCAGCGCATCGGCAGCGACCTGCGGCTCATGCCGGGAGCCGCACGGCTGCTCGCGGAACTGTCCGCGCACGAGATCCCCACGGCCCTGGTCTCCGCGTCGCACCGGCGCATCATCGACCGCGTGCTGACCTCGCTCGGCCCGCGGCACTTCGCCCTCACCGTCGCCGGTGACGAGGTGCCGCGCACCAAGCCCCACCCCGACCCCTATCTGGCCGCCGCGGCCGGGCTCGGCGTGGACCCCGCGCGGTGCGCCGTCGTCGAGGACACCGCGACCGGAGTCGCCGCCGCCGAGGCCGCCGGCTGCCAGGTCGTCGCCGTGCCCTCGGTCGCCCCCATCACACCGGGCGCACGGCGCACCGTGGTCGGCTCCCTGGAAGAGGTCGACCTGACATTTCTGCGCGGTCTGATGAGCGGTAATGCTCTAGGCGTTCCCGGGGATATTCCCACCCTCCCCGATGGCCGAATTGCAGCACCGGCCACCGACCTCGAAGTGTGACGTTCCCCACGTTGTCAGGGGTCGACAGGCGTGCGTAGGTGTGCTGCTTTCGACCAGGCGAACGTTGTCGAGGAGTCCTTGTGTCCTGATTGGTGAAAGCCTGCACTAATCCTTCCACTGTCGGGTTTTCGGTGTGTCCACACCCGGTTTCGCTCCGTGATGAGCCCCCAACTCCGGTGGCTGCGAGCCCCCGTGCGGGCGCGGACTAATCTCGTCGCGAGAACGTCCGCCACTACCCCCGTGATCCGCCGCGACACCCCTGCATTCCGGATACACGGACCGACAGCTCTGGAGAAACTCGAGCATGAACCGCAAGACTTTGGTGCTGCCGGTCGTCGTCGGCCTGCTCGCGCCGGTACTCGCCGCCTGCGGCGGGTCCGACGGCGGCAGCGGCGGCGGCGACGCGATAGTCGTCGGCACCACGGACCGGTTCACCATCACGAAGGACGTCACGGCGCCCCTCGACCCGGCCTGGGCCTACGACGTCGGAGCCTGGAACATCATGCGCCACACCTCGCAGACGCTGATGACCCAGCCGCGCGGTGACGGCGAACCCGTCCCCGAGGCCGCCGAGAAGTGCGGCTTCACCGACACCGGCAACGAGCGCTACGCCTGCACCCTCCGCGACGGCCTGCAGTTCTCCAACGGCGACGCCATCACCGCCGAGGACGTCAAGTACTCCATCGACCGCGCGATGTCCCTGAAGGCCGACAGCGGCGTCTCCGCGCTGCTGTCGACCGTCGACACCGTGGAGACCCAGGGCGACCGCGAGGTCATCTTCCACCTCAACTCCGCCGACGCGACCTTCCCGTACAAGCTGTCGACGCCCGTGGCCGGCATCGTGAGCAAGGAGTCCTACCCGAAGGACAAGCTGCGCGAGGGCTTCGAACTCAGCGGGTCCGGCCCGTACGAGATGAAGGGCGAGTCCAAGGACGGCGTCCTCGACAAGGTCGTGTTCACCAAGAACCCCAACTACAAGGGGAGTCTGAAGGTGAACAACGACAAGGTGGAGCTGGTGTCCTTCGACGACGCCGACGCCATGGGAAGCGCCCTGGAGAAGGGCGACATCGACGTCATGACGCGTGCGATGACGCCGGAGCAGATCCGCAAGCTCTCCAACAGCTCCGACAGCGACGTCAAGCTCATCGAGGTCGCCGGCCTCGAGATCCGGTACCTGGGCTTCAACGTCGACGCGCCCAGCGTGAAGGACAAGGCCATCCGGCAGGCCATGGCCCGGCTCATCAACCGCGACGAACTCGTCGCCAAGGTCTACGGTTCGCAGGCCGAGCCGCTGTACTCGATGGTCCCGGCCAGCATCACCGGCCACTCCAACTCGTTCTTCAACAAGTACGGAGACCCGGACCCGGGCGCCGCGAAGCAGGCGCTGAAGTCGGCCGGCATCGACACGCCCGTCAAGCTGACCCTGCACTACACCACCGACCACTACGGCGCCGCGACCAAGCCGGAGTTCGAGGAACTGCAGCGCCAGCTCAACGAGAGCGGCCTCTTCGACGTCGACATCGAGGGCAAGCCCTGGGACGTCTTCCGCCCCGCCGAGCGCGACCTCAAGTACGACGTCTTCGGCATGGGCTGGTTCCCCGACTTCCCGGACGCGGACAGCTTCATCGCGCCGTTCCTCGACAAGGACAACACGCTCAACTCGCCCTACCTGAACCCGAAGATCATCAACGATCTGATCCCCGAGTCCCGGCGTGAGGCCGACCGCCTCTCCGCGGTGGACACCCTCACCGAGATCCAGGACATCACCGCCGAGGACGTCCCGGTCATCCCGCTGTGGCAGGGCAAGCAGTACGTGGCAGCCGGCGACGACGTCACCGGCACCGCCTACCTGCTCAACTCCTCCTCGTCGCTCCAGCTGTGGGAGCTGGGCCGGGGCGTGAGCGACTGACACCCCCGCCGGACCACGCGAAGGGCGCCCTCCTCCGACCGGAGAAGGGCGCCCTTCGCGCTGCTCTGCCGCTCTACTGCGCGCCGGGGCGGACCAGGCCGCTCTCGTACGCGTACACCGCCGCCTGCACCCGGTCCCGCAGGCCCAGCTTGGTCAGCACATGACCCACATGCGTCTTCACGGTGGTCTCGCTGACGAACAGGTCGGCGGCGATCTCCGCGTTGGACAGACCCCGGGCCACCAGCTTCAGCACCTCGACCTCGCGGTCCGTCAGCGTGTGCAGCGTGTCCGGCACCGGCTCGTCGCCCGAGGGCAGATGCGTGGCGTACTTGTCGAGCAGCCGCCGGGTGATGCTCGGCGCCAGCATCGCCTCGCCGCCCGCCACCACCCGGATCGCCTGCACCAGCTCGTTGGCCGGAGCGTCCTTCAGCAGGAACCCGCTGGCACCCGCCTTCAACGCCTCCACCACGTACTCGTCGAGGTCGAAGGTGGTCAGCACCAGCACCTTCGCCGGACCGTCCCGCTCGGGCCCGGTGATCTGCCGGGTCGCCTCCACACCGTCCATCCGCGGCATGCGGATGTCCATCAGCACCACATCGGGCTGCAGCGCCCGCACCTGGTCGAGTGCCTGGAGGCCGTCGCCGGCCTCGCCGACGACCGCGATGTCCTGCTCCGCCTCCAGAATCATCCGGAAGCCCGTGCGCAGCAGCGGCTGGTCGTCGACCAGTAGGACGCGGATGGCCACGTAAGTCTCCTTCGGCTAGCCCGGCCCCATTCTGCCCTGCTCGGTGCCACCGGACTCGGCCGCCCTCACCGGCAGCGGATACGGCGGGGGAGTACCGCCGAATTCCGGGCAGTGCGCCTGGTGGTCGCACCAGCCGCACAGCTTGGTGGGACGCGGACGCCACTCACCCGTCTCGGTCGCCAGCCGGATCGCCTCCCACAACGCCAGCAGCTTGCGCTCCACCCGCTCCAGGTCGCCGAGGACCGGATCGTAGGTGAGCACGTCGCCGCTGCCGAGATAGACGAGCTGCAGGCGCCGCGGGACGACCTTCTTCAGCCGCCACACCACCAGCGCGTAGAACTTCATCTGGAACAGCGCGCCCTCGGCATACTGCGGCCTGGGGGCCTTGCCCGTCTTGTAGTCGACGATCCGCACCTCGCCCGTGGGAGCCACGTCGACCCGGTCGATGATGCCGCGCAGCCGCAGCCCCGAGTCCAGCTCCGCCTCCACGAACAGCTCCCGCTCGGCGGGCTCCAGCCGGCTCGGGTCCTCCAAGGTGAACCACCGCTCGACGAGCCGCTCCGCCTCCCCGAGCCACCGCGCCAGCCGCTCGCCCTCCGGATCGTCCGCGAACAGCTCGCCGACCTCCGGCCTGCTCTCCCGCAGCCGGTCCCACTGACCGGGAACCAGCGCCTTGGCCCGCGGCGCGGTGCGCTCGGCCGCCGGGGCGTCGAAGAGCCGCTCCAGCACCGCGTGCACCAGCGTGCCCCTCGTCGCCGCCTCGCTCGGCTTCTCCGGCAGCCGGTCGATGACCCGGAACCGGTACAACAACGGGCACTGCATGAAATCGCCGGCCCGGGAGGGCGAGAGCGAGGCGGGCCGTATCGCCACGGGGGCGGGGGCGACGGCCTCCGCGCCCACCGCCGCGTCCGCGCCGTCCGCCACCGTCGTCGCCGGTCGGGCGGGTCCGCCCGCGTCCTTTGCGACATCCTCGATGCTCGTCTCCATGCCCACAGACCTTACGGCCCGCCACCGACAGTGACCCAGCCCATGGCCCGTGACCCCCGTGACGGAAGGGAAGCACAGGGGTGCCGGGGCGGAACGGACGGGGACGGACGCATACCATCGACAGGAGACCCTCCCGTCCGGCAGGCGGGAGACGCTTCGAACGAGGGGACACCGTGGACGTGAGCGGCGGGAGCGGGCACCCGCGGTCCGGCAACGACGAGTCGGCCCGGCCCCAGCCGGGTCCCACGGCCCCGGCCGCCGACGGCGCACATCCGGACCCCGCGGCCCCCACGACACCCGGGACACCGGGCCCGGCACCCCAGGGCCCCGACGACAACCAGGACCCGGGCCAGAACAACGACGACCAGAACCCGGGCCAGAACCCGGACCACACCCCGCCCCCGCACTCCCCGCCCCGTCCCCCCGCCCACCACGCCGGCGGCGAACCCCACGGCGGCGGCAAGAGCGGCCCCGGACGGCCGCCGCAGCGCCGGCCCGAGCCCGGCGGAGGGCTCCTGATGGGCAGGCCCTTCGGCGTGCCCGTATACGTCGCACCCAGCTGGTTCCTCGTCGCCGCCCTCATCACCTGGGTCTTCGGCGGCCAGCTCGACCGCGTGCTGCCCGAGCTGGGCGCCGCCCGCTACCTGGTCTCCCTCTTCTTCGCCGTCGCCTTCTACGCCTCCGTCCTCGTCCACGAACTGGCGCACACCGTCGCCGCACTCCGCTTCAAGCTCCCCGTGCGCCGCATCCAGCTCCAGTTCTTCGGCGGCGTCTCCGAGATCGAGAAGGAGGCCGAGACCCCCGGCCGCGAATTCGTGCTGGCCTTCGTCGGCCCACTCCTCTCCCTGGTCCTCGCCGGCGTCTTCTACCTCGCCCTGCTGCCCGTGGAACCCGGCACCGTCCCCGGCGTCCTGCTGGCCGGCCTGATGATCTCCAACCTGATCGTGGCCGCCTTCAACCTCCTGCCCGGCCTCCCCCTCGACGGCGGCCGCATGCTCCGCGCCATCGTCTGGAAGATCACCGGCAAGCCCATGCACGGCACCGTCGCCGCCGCCTGGGTCGGCCGCGCCCTCGCCGTCTCCGTCCTGATCGGGCTGCCCCTGCTCACCCAGTCCGGCGCCCTCGGCTCCGACGCCGTGGACAACGTCGGCATGGACACCGTCATGGACGCCCTGCTCGCCGCGATCCTCGCCGCCATCATCTGGACCGGCGCCGGAAACAGCCTGCGCATGGCCCGCCTGCGCGAACACCTCCCCGAACTGCGCGCCCGCGCCCTCACCCGGCGCGCCGTCCCCGTACCCGCCGACACCCCCCTCTCCGAGGCCCTGCGCCGCGCCAACGCCTCCGGAGCCCGCGCCCTGGTCGTCGTCGACACCGAAGGCGGCCCCGTCTCCCTGGTCCGCGAGGCCGCCATCGTCGGCGTACCCGAACACCGCCGCCCCTGGGTCGCGGTCAGCACCCTCGCCCAGGACCTCACCGACGGCATGCGCGTCTCCGCCGAACTCTCGGGCGAAGAACTCCTGGACGCCCTGCGCGCCAACCCCGCCAGCGAGTACCTCGTGATCGAGGAGACCGGCGAGATCTACGGCGTCCTCTCCGCCGCCGACGTCGAGCGCGCCTTCGTCAAGGCCATGGCAAGGCCCAGCTGAACGCGGTCCGAAGGGGCGCCGGAAACCGCGCGGCCAACCCCGCACCGCCCGCGCCGTCCGCCCGCACGCAGCCACCGGCCCCGGCGCTGGTCAAGCCCCCGGCAGGAAACCGGTAGGCTGGTCACATGTCCGAACCGACCGGTGCCGCCCGCAGGCGCGGGCCCTTCAAGGTCGGGGACCAGGTTCAGCTGACCGACCCCAAGGGCCGCCACTACACGTTCACGCTCGAGGCCGGGAAGAACTTCCACACCCACAAGGGTTCCTTCCCCCACGACGAACTGATCGGTGCTCCCGAGGGCAGCGTTGTCCGCACCACCGGGAACGTCGCCTACCTCGCGCTGCGCCCCCTGCTCCCCGACTACGTCCTGTCCATGCCCCGCGGGGCAGCCGTCGTCTACCCGAAGGACGCGGGACAGATCCTCGCCTTCGCCGACATCTTCCCCGGCGCACGCGTCGTCGAGGCCGGCGTGGGCTCCGGCTCGCTGAGCAGCTTCCTCCTGCGCGCCATCGGCGACCAGGGCATGCTGCACTCCTACGAGCGCCGCGAGGACTTCGCCGACATCGCCCGCCAGAACGTGGAGCGCTACTTCGGGGAACCGCACCCCGCCTGGCAGCTCACCGTCGGCGACCTCCAGGACAACCTGTCCGACACCGACGTCGACCGCGTCATCCTCGACATGCTCGCCCCCTGGGAGTGCCTGGAGGCCGTCTCCAAGGCCCTCGTGCCCGGCGGCATCCTGTGCTGCTACGTCGCGACCACCACCCAGCTCGCCCGGACCGTCGAGTCCATCCGCGAGATCGGCTCCTTCAACGAGCCGACCTCCTGGGAGACGATGATCCGCAACTGGCACGTCGAGGGCCTCGCCGTCCGCCCGGACCACCGGATGATCGGCCACACCGGCTTCCTGCTCACCGCCCGCCGCCTCGCCGACGGCGTCGAGCCCCCCATGCGCCGCCGCCGCCCCGCCAAGGGCGCCTACGGCGAGGACTACGCCGGCCCCAACGCCGACGGAGGCGCCGGCCGCTAGAGCAGCCCGTGCCTTGATCAACGCAAGTACGCCGTGGGGGGGGGGGGGGCGGGCCCCCCCCCCCCCCCCCCCCCCGCGCGCGGGGGGGGAGCACCCCCCCCCGCGCTCGACCCCCGCCCCCCCCCCGCCCCCGGGCGCCCCCGCCCCCCACCCCCCCCCGTCTTTCTACCCACCAACGCCCCGGGGGGGGTGCCCCCCCCCCCCCCCCCCAACCCCCCCCACGGCGTCTTCGCGTTGACAGACACCCCGGGGAAGCGAGCCGCGAACACGGCAATCCGACCAGGTACCCACCCCGCCGTTCCCCCGCACTGTGACGTGTGGCACGATGCTGGCCACCCCCACCGGCACAGCCCTCACAGGAGACACTCCTCGTGCAGCACCCCGCCGTTCCGGACCTGTCCCACACGCACACCCGGCCGATCCACTGGGTCGCCACCGCCACGGCCGTCGCCGCGGTGGTCGCCCTGTCCTCGGTCCTCCAGCCCGACGCGGCCACCGCGGCACAGCCCGCCGCCGGACCGAAAACCGCGCCGGCCCACGGCACGCCCCCCGATCCGGCGGCCGTCGCCTTCCCCCTGGAGTGCGGCCCGGTCAAGGCGGTGGTGCAGAAGACGGCGACCGGCGACCTCGACGGCGACGGACGGCCCGAGACCGTGGCGGCCGTGCACTGCGACGCACCCATGGGGACCCCGCCCGACGGGGTGTACGTCGTCACACGCGGCGCCGACGCAGGCAAGCCGCGGGTCGTGGCCACCCTCGTGGACCCGAAGGACCGCCACACCGTCACCGAGCTGACGGTGGACGGCCACGGAGCCGTACGGGCCACCCTGCTCGGCTACTCGTCGTCCGACGTGCCCAGTTGCTGCCCCGACGTCACCGACGACGTGAAGTGGCGCTGGGAGAACGGCGCGTTCGTCAGCGACGCGCCGTCTCAGGCGCGCACCGTGTGACCCAACAGACATCGGTCACACACCGTAGACGACGAGTCACATTTTGGTCACTCTGAGTCCGGACCGTAGACCTCGGCCCTGTCCGAAACCCGACGTACGTGGATGCACTCGCCCGGACACTCCTTCGCGGAGTCGACCACGTCCGTGAGAAGCGGCAACGGCACGGGTGTTGCCGCCCCAGGAGCCTGCAGCAGCTCGTCGTCCGCACCCTTCACGTAGGCCAGACCGTCGATGTCCAGCTCGAACACCTCGGGCGCGTACTGGGCACAGATCCCGTCGCCGGTACACAGGTCCTGGTCGATCCAGACCTCCAGAGCCTCGCCGTCGACTCCGGCCTCCTGCTGCACGCTCATCTCTCCTGCCGTCTCCTGCGCCGAGCCGCTCGGGAATCCGGCCAGCTCTGACGGGTGTTGAACGCTTCGAGCGTACCCCCGCCTGGGTTCCATTCACGTCCGGTGGGTATTCCCCTGGCGTGAGGGAGAGCGCAAGGGTGAAGATCGGACACACCCCGACAGTCTTTGTGATCTAGGGGTTTCAATCGACACCCACCCAGGTAGGGTCTGGAAGCGTCCAGCTCCCCATGGAGGAGGTGAGGACCGTGGCAGCCCACGACGACGACATGAACCGCGGCATCCGCCCGGGACGCGGGTCCGAGGACCCGGCCGGGCAGGTGGCCTATCTTGAGCAGGAGATCGCCGTCCTGCGACGCAAGCTCGCCGAATCTCCGCGGCACACGAGAATTCTCGAAGAGCGGATCGTCGAACTGCAGACCAACCTGGCCGGCGTCTCCGCACAGAACGAGCGGCTCGCCGGCACACTCCGCGAGGCCCGCGACCAGATCGTGGCCCTCAAGGAGGAGGTCGACCGGCTGGCCCAGCCACCGGCCGGCTTCGGAGTCTTCCTGCAGGCCAACGAGGACGGCACCGCCGACATCTTCACCGGCGGCCGCAAACTCCGGGTGAACGTCAGCCCGAGCGTCGAGCTCGACGAGCTCCGACGCGGCCAGGAACTGATGCTCAACGAAGCACTCAACGTGGTCGAGGCCATGGAGTACGAGAGTGTCGGCGACATCGTCACCCTCAAGGAGATCCTCGAGGACGGCGAGCGAGCCCTCGTGCTCGGGCACACCGACGAGGAGAGGGTGGTGCGGCTCGCCGAACCCCTGCGCGGACTCACCATCCGCCCCGGCGACGCCCTCCTGCTCGAACCACGCTCCGGCTACGTCTACGAGGTCGTGCCCAAGAGCGAGGTCGAGGAACTCGTCCTCGAAGAAGTCCCCGACATCGGCTACGAGCAGATCGGCGGCCTCGGCGGACAGATCGAGGCCATCCGCGACGCGGTCGAGCTCCCCTATCTCTATCCCGACCTGTTCCGGGAGCACGAGCTGCGACCGCCCAAGGGAGTCCTGCTCTACGGACCCCCCGGATGCGGCAAGACGCTCATCGCCAAGGCCGTCGCCAACTCGCTGGCCAAAAAGGTCGCCGAGGTCACCGGCCAAGCCGCCGGCAAGAGCTTCTTCCTCAACATCAAGGGCCCCGAGCTGCTCAACAAGTACGTCGGCGAGACCGAGCGGCAGATCCGCCTGGTCTTCCAGCGAGCCCGCGAGAAGGCCAGCGAGGGCACCCCCGTCATCGTCTTCTTCGACGAGATGGAATCCCTCTTCCGCACCCGCGGCTCCGGCGTCAGCTCGGACGTGGAGAACAC
Organism: Streptomyces sp. NPDC058985; assembly: GCF_042740985.1. Taxonomy (NCBI): domain Bacteria; kingdom Bacillati; phylum Actinomycetota; class Actinomycetes; order Kitasatosporales; family Streptomycetaceae; genus Streptomyces; species Streptomyces sp. NPDC058985. The sequence goes on from NZ_JBHYJX010000024.1 coordinate 37,512, forward strand.
CATCGTCCCCCAGCTGCTCGCCGAGATCGACGGTGTGGAGGGCCTGCAGAACGTGGTCGTGATCGGCGCCTCCAACCGTGAGGACATGATCGACCCCGCCATCCTGCGGCCCGGCCGGCTCGACGTGAAGATCAAGATCGAGCGTCCGGACGCCGAGGCGGCCAAGGACATCTTCGGCAAGTACCTCACCGAGCGCCTCCCGCTCCACTCCGACGACCTCTCCGAACACGGAAAGGACAGGGGTGCCACCGTCCAGAGCATGATCCAGACGGCGGTGGAACAGATGTACGCCGAATCCGAGGAGAACCGCTTCCTGGAGGTCACCTACGCCAACGGCGACAAGGAAGTCCTTTACTTCAAGGACTTCAATTCCGGCGCCATGATCGAGAACATCGTGGGCCGCGCCAAGAAAATGGCGATCAAGGACTTCCTCGAGAAGACCCAGAAGGGCCTCCGCGTCTCCCACCTCCTCCAGGCCTGCGTGGACGAGTTCAAGGAGAACGAGGACCTGCCGAACACCACCAACCCGGACGACTGGGCCAGGATCTCCGGAAAGAAGGGCGAACGGATCGTGTACATCCGTACGCTCGTCACCGGAAAGCAGGGCGCGGACACCGGGCGCTCCATCGACACGGTGGCAAACACCGGTCAGTACCTGTAAAAGGCGGGGCGGCTGCGGGTCCCCACAATGGGTACCCGCAGCCGACTGTTTTCCGGAGCCCCGACTGGAGCAAGGCAATGCCGCAAATGATCTCCCCACCAGTGCAAAGGCGTTCTAGGCTCTTCCATACCGCCGAGTCGCGCAGTGCGGGGACGGGCACCGCACACGCATCGGAGCGCCAGCGGTACTTGAGCGGTGCCCACGACCGAGGGCACCGCCGGGCAAGGAGGGCCGCATGACAGTACGGCGAGTAATGGGCATCGAGACGGAGTACGGGATCTCCGTCCCCGGCCACCCGAACGCCAATGCCATGCTCACCTCGTCCCAGATCGTCAACGCCTACGCGGCGGCGATGCACCGGGCCCGCCGGGCCCGCTGGGACTTCGAGGAGGAGAACCCGCTGCGGGACGCGCGAGGCTTCGACCTCGCCCGCGAGTCGGCCGACTCCAGCCAGCTCACCGATGAGGACATCGGCCTGGCCAACGTCATCCTCACCAACGGAGCACGGCTCTACGTCGACCACGCCCACCCCGAATACAGCGCTCCGGAGGTCACCAACCCGCGGGACGCCGTGCTGTGGGACAAGGCCGGCGAACGGATCATGGCCGAGGCCGCCGACCGGGCCGCCCAGCTGCCCGGCGCCCAGCCGATCCACCTCTACAAGAACAACACCGACAACAAGGGCGCCTCCTACGGCACGCACGAGAACTACCTGATGAAGCGGGAGACCGCCTTCTCCGACATCGTGCGCCACCTGACGCCCTTCTTCGTCTCCCGCCAGGTCTTCACCGGAGCAGGCCGCGTCGGCATCGGCCAGGACGGGCACGAGCACGGCTTCCAGCTCAGCCAGCGCTCGGACTACTTCGAGGTCGAGGTGGGCCTGGAGACCACCCTCAAGCGGCCCATCATCAACACCCGCGACGAACCCCACGCGGACGCCGAGAAGTACCGGCGGCTCCACGTGATCATCGGCGACGCCAACCTGTCCGAGATCTCGACCTACCTGAAACTCGGCACCACGGCTCTGGTGCTGTCGATGATCGAGGACGGCTTCATCGCCGTCGACCTGGCCGTCGACCAGCCCGTCCGCACCCTGCACCAGGTCTCCCACGACCCCACGCTCAAACGCCTGGTCACGCTGCGCAGCGGCCGCACACTGACCGCGGTCCAGCTCCAGATGGAGTACTACGAACTGGCCCGCAAGTACGTCGAGGAGCGGTACGGCGCGGACGCCGACGACCAGACCAAGGACGTCCTCGGCCGCTGGGAGGACACCCTCAACCGCCTGGAGAACGACCCCATGAGCCTCGCCGGCGAGCTGGACTGGGTCGCCAAGCGGGAGCTGATGGAGGGCTACCGGCGCCGCGACAACCTGGACTGGGACGCCGCCCGGCTGCACCTCGTGGACCTCCAGTACGCCGACGTACGCCCCGACAAGGGCCTGTACAACCGTCTGGTGGAGCGCGGCCGGATCAAGCGGCTGCTGGACGAGAACGAGGTCGAGCGGGCCCGTACGAAGCCGCCGGAGGACACCCGCGCCTACTTCCGCGGCCGCTGTCTGGAGCAGTACGCGGACGACGTCGCGGCGGCCTCCTGGGACTCGGTGATCTTCGATCTGCCGGGCCGGGACTCGCTCCAGCGGGTGCCAACCCTGGAACCGCTTCGCGGAACGCGTAATCACGTCAAGGAGCTGCTGGACCGCTGCCGCACCGCGGAAGACCTGGTCAAGGTGCTGGCCGGCGGGTAACGGCACCCAGCGGGTACACCAGAAGGAGACCGCCGGACGAGGTGGAAAGTCACCGGGTCCGGGAACCATCGAGATGGCCCCCGCACGTTGTAGCAACTGCGGGGCCGATGTCGGACCCGGCTTGTAGGGTCTGATCTTGAACCGAGCAACTGTGTCGGGCGAACCGAGCGGGGTGAGGGTTATGGCGACCAAGGACACCGGCGGCGGGCAGCAGAAGGCCACGCGGTCCACCGAGGAGGTCGAGGAGCAGGCGCAGGACGCGCAGGCCTCCGAGGACCTCAAGGAACGCCAGGAAAAGCTGAACGACGACGTGGACTCCGTCCTGGACGAGATCGACGACGTACTCGAGGAAAATGCCGAGGATTTCGTGAGGTCCTTCGTGCAGAAGGGTGGAGAGTGATTTCACCTTTGATTCAAAGGTGAAATCGGGGGGCTGTGGCGTGATCGGAAAGTCGGCGTTGAGGCGCTGCTCGAGGTGTAAGCAACACTTGCCGAGGGCGGCGTTCGCCAGCAACAAGTCCGTGTCCGACGGTCTCCAGGCGTACTGCCGGGAGTGCTCTGCTGAGTACTACCGACGGCGCCAGGAGGCCAAGGGCAAGAAGGTGCGCGAGAAAGTTTTTGTCCCACCAGGGCACAAGCGATGTCCGCAGTGCAGTGAGGTGAAGCCTCACTCCGAGTGGGAGCGGAACAAGTCCACCTCCGACGGTTGGGCGAGTTACTGCCGTGCATGCCGTGCGAAGCGCCTCCGGGCGAGTTACTTCAAGCGCAAGTACGGCCTCACTGAAGCCGAGCGCGATCAGTTGATCGCCGGCCAGGGCGGCGTCTGCTGCATATGTTTGGCGGCTCCGGCCGCACATGTGGATCACTGCCACAAGACGGGTAGGGTCCGAGGCGTACTGTGCTTCAGCTGCAACGCAGCCTTGGGGCAGTTCAAGGATCGGCCCGATGCCATAAGGCGGGCTGCCGCTTACGTGGAGGGAATCGCGTGGAAGCCAACACTCGTAGCACCGGGCGTCTACCAGCTGCCTTCCTGACGCCCGGGTCCTCCTCCTTCATGGACTTCCTCGGTGCGCACCAGCCGGAGATGCTCCCGGGCAACCGGCAGCTGCCGCCGGTGCAGGGCGTGATCGAGGCGCCGCACGGCACCACGATCGTGGCCGTCACGTTCCCGGGAGGCGTCGTCCTCGCCGGTGACCGGCGGGCCACCATGGGCAACATGATCGCCCAGCGGGACATCGAGAAGGTCTTCCCGGCCGACGAGTACTCGGCGGTGGGCATCGCCGGCACGGCGGGTCTGGCCGTGGAGATGGTGAAGCTGTTCCAGCTGGAGCTGGAGCACTTCGAGAAGGTCGAGGGGGCGCAGCTGTCCCTGGAGGGCAAGGCGAACCGTCTGTCCACGATGATCCGGTCCAACCTGGGCATGGCGATGCAGGGGCTGGCCGTGGTGCCGCTGTTCGCCGGGTACGACGTGGACCGGGGTACGGGCCGGATCTTCTCGTACGACGTCACGGGCGGGCGCTCCGAGGAGCAGAACTTCGCGACCACCGGGTCGGGGTCGATCTTCGCGCGTGGTGCGATGAAGAAGCTGTTCCGTGAGGATCTGACCGAGGAGCAGGCCACGACGCTCGTGGTCCAGGCGCTGTACGACGCGGCTGACGACGACTCGGCGACCGGTGGTCCCGACGTCGCCCGCCGGATCTACCCGATCATCACTGTGATCACCGAGGACGGCTTCCGCCGGCTCAGCGATGAGGAGGGCTCGGAGCTGGCCCGTGCGGTGCTGGAGCGGCGGCTCGAGCACCCGGACGGTCCGCGGGCCGCGCTGCTGTAGCGGGTGCGTTCGTGTTGTCAGGTGGTCCAGTGACGTCTCCAGAAAGGGATGGATAACCGGTGTCGACGCCGTTCTATGTCTCACCCCAGCAGGCCATGGCCGACCGGGCGGAGTACGCCCGTAAGGGCATCGCCCGTGGCCGCAGCCTGGTCGTGCTGCAGTTCGCCGACGGCATCGTGTTCGTCGGTGAGAACCCGTCCCGTGCGTTGCACAAGTTCAGCGAGATCTACGACCGGATCGGCTTCGCGGCCGCCGGTAAGTACAACGAGTACGAGAACCTGCGGATCGGCGGCGTGCGCTATGCCGATCTGCGCGGGTACACGTACGACCGGGACGACGTGACCGCCCGTGGTCTGGCGAACGTGTACGCGCAGACGCTGGGCACGATCTTCTCCAGTCAGGCCGAGAAGCCGTACGAGGTGGAGCTGGTCGTCGCGGAGGTCGGTGACAGTCCGGAGAGTGATCAGATCTATCGGCTGCCGCACGACGGTTCGATCGTGGACGAGCACGGCTCGGTCGCGGTCGGGGGCAACGCGGAGCAGATCAGCGGGTACCTGGACCAGCGGCACCGGGACGGCATGACGCTGGCCGAGGCGCTGAAGCTGGCGGTGCAGGCGCTGTCCCGTGACACCAACGGCAGTGAGCGGGAGATTCCGGCGGAGCGGCTGGAGGTCGCGGTGCTGGACCGTACGCGGCCGCAGCAGCGGAAGTTCAAGCGGATCGTGGGCGGGCAGTTGTCGCGGCTGCTGGATTCCGGTGCGAGCGCGGGTGCCGATGACGCCGGTACGCCCGACGCGGACGACGCTGACGTCGACGCCGAGTCGGACGAGTAGGAGGAGGCGGGGCGGCTGCGCGCCGCCCCGCCCCGCTCACCGCGGTGGTGCCGTGGAGCCCCGTACGACCAGGCTGACGGGCAGGTCCCCTTCCTCGGGGGCCTGCCCTTCCAGTACGGCCAGCAGTGCCCGCATGCCCCGTTCGCCGAAGGCTTCCGCGTCGAGGCGGACCGTGGTCAGTTCGGGGTCGATGGCGGTGGCGAGGCCGAGGTCGTCCAGGCCGGTGACGGAGAGGTCGTCGGGGACGCGCAGCCCGGCGCGTCGGGCTGCTTTGTAGGCGCCGGCGGCCAGTTTGTCGTCGTCGCAGACGAGGGCCGTGGGCCGGGGTCCGGGTGCTCTGAGCGCGGTCTCCGTGGCGGTGCGGGCGCCTTCGATGGAGATGGGCGCGCGGGCCGTGCGCAGGTCGGTGCCGGGCGTGGCGGACAGCCGGGTCGCCAGTTCCCGGGCGCGTACCTCGAAGGTCCAGGAGGGTACGTCGGCCGCGAGGTGGAGGAAGCGGCGGTGGCCCAGGGTGAGCAGGTGGTCGGCGACCTGGCGGATGCCGTCGGCGATGTCGAGGTTGACCGTGGCGGCGCCGAGGCTGCCCTCGGGATCGCTGTCGAGCATGACGAGGGGCAGTTGGTCGCCCCGGATGGCCGAGAGGGCGTCGGCGGCCATGGAGGACGCGATGACGCCGTCCAGCGCGGCCTGGGCGGAGGCGAAGGGGTCCCTGGCGGGGCCCACGCCTTCGGGGGAGGGGTAGAGCACGACGCCGAAGCCGTGTTCGGCGGCCACGCGTGCGGCGCCGGTGTACACCTCCGCGAAGAACTCCGTGGTCAGCGCGGGGACGACCAGCAGGACGGTGCGGGTGCGGCCGAGGCGGAGGTTGCGCGCGGCGAGGTTGGGGCGGTAGCCCAGCTCGTGGGCGGCGTCGCGGACCCGCTGTGCGGTCGGCTCGGAGACGCGGCCGCGCCATTTGTCGCCGAGTACCAGGGAGACCGCGGCCTGGGACACTCCGGCTGCCTGGGCGACGTCCCGGCTCGTGGGGCGGGTGCTGCCTTGTGCCACCGTTCGCCTGCGCTTTCGTCTGGACTCGTGAACTGGCGACATGGTACGTATGGCGGGAGTAGTTATACGTAACACGTCAGCACGTCAGTGAGTGCAGCAGGAGAAGGGGGCGCCGCGTGGTTGCCGGGTATCTGGACATCCTCCGGGCGCGGCACGCCGTGCGGCTGCTGGTCGGCACGCTGGTGGGGCGGCTGCCCAACGCCACGGCGGCGATCGCGATCGTGCTGTTCGTGCGGGCGGAGGGCGGCTCGTACAGCCTCGCGGGGGCGCTGGCCGCCGTGTACGGCGTAGCGAACGCGGTGGGGCAGCCGGTGCTGGGGCGGCTGGTGGACCTGCGCGGGCAGCCTCTGGTGCAGTTGCCGGCGGCCGTGCTGTCGGCGCTGGCGATGGGTGTGTTCGCCTTCGCCGGTACCGGGTCGGCCGTGCTGGCGTATGCGGCCGTGGGTGCGGCCGGGTTGTTCACGCCGCCGTTGGAGGGCGGGTTGCGGGCGCTGTGGCCCAGTGTGCTCGGCAAGGAGGAGCAGGTGCACACGGCGTACGCGATGGACGCCGTGGCGCAGGAGGTCATGTTCACGGTCGGGCCGTTGCTGGTGACGGTGTGCGTGTCGTTGTGGTCGCCGCTGGTCGCGTTGCTGGTGCTCAACGGGCTGGGGGTGCTGGGTGCGCTGTCGGTGGTGGTGTCGCCGCCCTCGCGTGCGTGGCGGTCGGCGCCGCGGGAGGCGCACTGGCTGGGCGCGCTGCGTTCGGGCGGGCTGCTGGCGCTGCTGGGGGCGTTCCTGTTCATCGGGATGGCGCTGGGTTCCATCACCGTGGCGTCGGTGCCGTACGCGGACGGGCACGGCGGTGACGCGGTGTACGGGTGGCTGATGGCGGCCCTGGGGCTCGGTGCGCTGGTCGGAGGGGCGGTGTACGGGGCGAGGCGGTGGGTCGGTGAGCCGGCCAGGCGACTGCGCCTTCTGGTGGCGCTGCTGGCGGTCTGTTACCTGCCGCTGATGTGGATGCCGGGTGTGGTCGCGATGGTGCTGCTCACGGTTCTCGCGGGTGTCTTCCTGGCGCCGTGCATCGCTTGTGCGTTCGTTCTCGTCGATGTGCACGCCCCGCGCGGGACGGTGACGGAGGCGTTCTCGTGGCTGGTGACGACCTTCACCGTGGGGGCGTCGGTGGGCACCGGGCTCACGGGGCCCGTGGTGGAGCACGGCGGGGCCCTGTGGGGCTTCGCCGTGCCCGGGGCGGCGGGGGCGGTGTCGTTGCTCGTGCTGGTGGCCACGGGGCGGGTCCTCGCAGCTCCCGCGCGGGGAGCGGTGGTTGCGGCTTCATCGGAAAATGATCCAAACCGTGCCGTCGAACCCCGTTTCAGTTCGGGTCATCAGGCGTAATGTTCAGTCATGGACCGCCGCATTTTCGGGCTGGAGAACGAGTACGGCGTCACGTGCACGTTCAGGGGACAGCGCCGCCTGTCGCCTGACGAGGTGGCGCGGTACCTCTTCCGCCGTGTCGTGTCATGGGGCCGCAGCAGCAATGTCTTTCTGCGCAACGGGGCCCGCCTCTATCTCGACGTGGGATCACATCCGGAATACGCGACACCCGAATGTGACAACGTGATCGAACTCGTCACCCACGACAAGGCGGGCGAGCGCATTCTCGAGGGACTCCTGGTGGACGCCGAACGACGCCTGCACGAGGAGGGAATCGCGGGCGACGTCTACCTCTTCAAGAACAACACCGACTCCGCCGGCAACTCCTACGGCTGCCACGAGAACTATCTGGTGGCGCGGCACGGGGAGTTCTCGCGGCTCGCGGACATCCTCATCCCGTTCCTGGTGACCCGGCAGCTGCTGTGCGGTGCCGGCAAGGTGCTGCAGACGCCGCGCGGTGCGGTGTACTGCGTCAGTCAGCGGGCGGAGCACATCTGGGAGGGCGTCTCCTCGGCGACCACCCGCTCCCGTCCCATCATCAACACCCGCGACGAGCCGCACGCCGACGCCGAGCGCTACCGGCGCCTGCACGTCATCGTGGGCGACTCGAACATGTCGGAGACGACGATGCTGCTCAAGGTCGGCGCCACCGACCTGGTGCTGCGCATGATCGAGGCGGGCACGGTGATGCGCGATCTGACCCTGGAGAACCCGATCCGGGCGATCCGCGAGGTCAGCCACGACATCACCGGGCGGCGCAAGGTGCGTCTGGCCAGTGGCCGGGAGGCGTCCGCGCTGGAGGTGCAGCGGGAGTACTACGAGAAGGCCGTGGACTTCTGCGAGCGCCGCGGTATCCGTACGGGCACCGTGGAGCGGGTGCTGGAGCTGTGGGGGCGCACGCTGGACGCGATCGAGGCCGAGGACCTCGACCGTATCGACACCGAGATCGACTGGGTCATGAAGTACAAGCTCATCGAGCGGTACCGGGCCAAGCACAACATGACCATGTCGCATCCGCGGGTCGCGCAGATAGACCTCGCCTACCACGACATCCACCGGCGTCGTGGCCTGTACTACCTGCTGGAGAAGAAGGGTCAGGCGGCCCGGGTCGCCAACGACTTGAAGATCTTCGAGGGCAAGTCGGTACCGCCGCAGACCACTCGGGCGCGGCTGCGCGGCGATTTCATCCGGCGGGCGCAGGAGCAGCGGCGGGACTTCACCGTCGACTGGGTCCACCTCAAGCTCAACGACCAGGCGCAGCGCACCGTGTTGTGCAAGGACCCGTTCCGTTCGGTGGACGACCGGGTGGAGAAGCTGATCGCGGGCATGTGACCAGGGCCGGGTGAGCAAGGCGTCACCGCGCGAAAGGGCGGAACGCCACACGGGCACCGTACGTTATCCGTACGGTGCCCTTCTCACGCCGTAGAGTTGCGGGCACGCCATCACGCAGACCCCCATCGATACGAGGCCCCCACCGTGCGCCGACGTTCCCTCCTCATCGCCGTCCCCGTGGGACTGGCCACGCTCGCCGCATGCGGTGACGACGACTCCGGCTCTTCGAGCGACGCGACCGACAGCCCGTCGCCCGAGGCGTCGGCCACGACGTCGGCACCGCCGCCGCCGAAGATCGTCGACGGTCCGCTGCCGGCCATCACGGCGGGGACGAAGTTCGACGAGAAGCCGACGGTCGCCAAGGGCAGCGGGGAGCCGTCCAAGGACCTCGCGGTGAAGACGGTCATCGCGGGCGGCGGCAAGGCCGTCGCGGAGGGCGACTTCGTGTCGGCGAACTACCTCGGTCAGGTCTGGCAGAGCGCGAAGGTCTTCGACAACTCCTACGACCGGGGGACCCCTCTCGTCATCCAGCTCGCCCAGGGCAGCATCATCGACGGCTGGCGGTACGCGCTCACGGGCAAGAAGACGGGCAGCCGCGTCGAGTTCTCCGTGCCGCCCAAGTGGGGGTACGGCGAGCAGGGCAACGAGCAGGCGGGTATCAAGGGCACCGACACGCTGGTGTTCGTGGTCGATCTGCAGGACACGTTCAACGCCAGGAGTTCGGCCAAGGGCGAGGAGGTGCCGCAGGACGACGCGGCGCTGCCCAAGGTCGGCACCAACACCGACGGCAAGGCTCCCTCCATCGAGGTGCCCGACGCCGGCGCGCCGAAGAAGCTCGTGGCGGAGTACGTCCTGGAGGGCGACGGCGCCGAGGTCGGCGCGCAGGACAGCGTCCTCGTGCAGTACAAGGGCGTGGTGTGGGACGGCGGCAAGGAGTTCGACTCGACGTACAGCAGGAAGCAGCTGACGTCGTTCTCGCTGCAGCAGGTCGTCAAGGGCTGGTCGCAGGGTCTGACCGGCAAGAAGGTCGGCAGCCGCGTCCTCATCGTGATCCCGCCGGACCTGGGGTACGGCGACAGCCCGCCGGAGGGCAGCGGCATCGAGAAGGACTCCACGCTTGTCTTCTCGGTCGACATCCTGGCGAAGATGTGACGCTCCGGAGATGTAAGACTTGGGCCGTTGCCTTTCCGCAGACAAGCAGGAGCTGAACACGTGAGCATCGACAAGCCCGAGGTCGACTTCCCGGGCGGCGAGCCGCCGGCGGACCTCGAGATCAAGGACATCTGGGAGGGCGACGGCCCGGTTGCTGAGGCCGGTCAGACCGTGACCGTCCACTACGTGGGCGTGACCTTCAGCACGGGCGAGGAGTTCGACGCCAGCTGGAACCGCGGTGCGCCGTTCCGCTTCCCGCTCGGTGGCGGCCGGGTCATCAAGGGCTGGGACCAGGGCGTGCAGGGCATGAAGGTCGGCGGGCGCCGCCAGCTGACGATCCCGGCGCACCTGGCGTACGGCAACCAGAGCCCGACCCCGGCGATCCCGCCCGGCTCGACGCTGATCTTCGTGGTCGATCTGCTCGGAGTCTGATCGACGTCCGAACGGACGGTGATCAGAGCCGGTCATCAAGGGTCCATGCCTGTCCGGGCATGGGCCCTCGGCTTTTGCCGCGCCACCCCGGGGCGGTACGGTCATCCGTCGTAAGCACCATAGGGAGAAGGGCGTCGATGGCCATTGCCAAGGCCGAGCGGCTGATGAACCTGGCGCTGTGTCTGCTCGGGACACGGCGGCCGCTCAGCAAGCGTGAGCTGCGTGAGTCCGTCGAGGCCTACCTCGAAGCGGGCTCCGACGACTCCTTCAACCGCATGTTCGAGCGCGACAAGGACGACCTGCGCGAACTCGGACTGGTCATCGAGACCGTGGAGAGCCTCGACGGCGAGATCGGCTACCTGGCCCGCCGGGACAGCAACCGGCTGCCGCCCATCACCCTGGACGCCGAGGAGGCCGCCGCGCTGGGGCTCGCCGCGAAGGTGTGGCAGCAGGCCCGGCTCGCCGGTGCCGCGAGCGGCGCCCTGCAGAAGTTGCGCGCGGCGGGACTGCCGGAGGACGTCGACCCCTACGAGCCGCACAGCGCGCTGGAGCCGCGCATCCCGGTGCACGAGGCGGCCTTCGAGCCGCTGATGCTCGCCTGCCGCGACCGCCGGCCCGTCGGCTTCGACTACCGCAAGGCCAACGCCGCCCAGCCCGAGCCCCGGCACGTGGAGCCCTGGGCGCTGGAGTGCTGGCGCGGGCACTGGTACCTGGCGGGCTTCGACCGGGACCGCGGGGCCGAGCGGGTGTTCCGGCTGTCGCGGATCACCGGCCGGGTCCGCTCGCGCGGCGGGCGCTTTACCGCGCAGGTGCCCGATGTCGTCACCGTCCGCGAGACGGTCGCGAGCTGGGCGGGGGAGACCGCCGACCGTTCGGCGCGGATCCGGCTGCGCACGGGCGCGGGCTACCCCCTTCGGGCGAAGGCCACCGCCGTACGGGAACTCGGTGACGGCTGGGACGAGTTGGAGATTCCGTACGGGCACGGCCTGGACGCCTGGCTGGTCGAGTTCGGGCCGGACGTGGTGGTGCTGGAGCCCGCGGAGTTGCGTGCGGACGTGGTGGACCGGCTGCGTGCCGTCGCCAAGGGCTGAGGGGGAGCGGACAACACAGTGGCAGGCAAACCGGTCAGGGCAGTCAACGCCATCGACCAGACCCGGCGGATGCTGTCCCTGGTGACGTATCTGAGGGAGCGTCCCGGGGCGCGGATCGAGGACGTCGCGCGGGCCTTCGGCATCACCGAGGACGAGCTGGTCTCCGACCTCGACGTGCTGCCCATGTGCGGCACCAGTTTCCGCGGCGGCGACCTGCTCGACATCGACACCGACGGCGAGCGCATCTGGTGGCACAATCCGGCCGCGCTCGGCGCGGACGCCGCGGAGCCGCTGCGGCTCGCCGCCGACGAGGCCACCGCGCTGCTGGTCGCCGCGCGTGCCGTGGCGACCCTTCCGGGCCTGCGGGAGAGCGACCGGCAGGCGCTGCTGCGGGCGACCGCCAAGGTGGAGACCTCGGCCGGCGAGGCCGCGGGCGCCAGTTCGCGGCTGTCCGTCACCTTCGAATCGGAGGGCGGCGTCTTCGCCGACGTCGACCGGGCGATCTCGGAGCGCCGCCGGCTGTGGATCCGCTACTACTCACCGGCCCGCGACGAGGTCACCGAGCGCGAGATCGACCCCATCCGGCTGGTCAGCGTCGGGCACACCTACGTGGAGGCGTGGTGCCGCCGCTCCGAGGCGCGGCGCACCTTCCGCCTCGACCGGGTCGCCGAGATCCGCATCCTGGACGAGCCGTCGGCGCCGCCCGAGGTGGAGCTGCGGGACCTGTCGGAGGGGCTGGTGCAGCCGGCCGCGGAGGACCCGGAGGTCGTCGTCGAGGTCGGCCCGGGCGGGCGCTGGGTCGCCGAGTACTACCCGCACGACAGCGCGGAGGAGCGTCCCGACGGCGGCCTGCGCATCACGCTGCGCACCCCCGAGCCGGCCTCGCTGCGGCGGCTGGCGCTGCGGCTGGGCCGCGACGGCCGGATCGTCTCCCCGCCCGAGCTGGCCGACAGCGCCCGGCACGCCGCCCGGGAGGCGCTGGCCGCCTACGACGGGATCGAGGCGGCCGGTCCGCAGGCCGGTGTCGAGACGGTCGAGGGCCCGCACGACAGGCAGGAGCGAGGACTGTGAGCGAGCCCCTGGGACCAGGTGGGCCGGGCATGTCGGCGGCGTCCGCGTTCGCGGGCATGAGACGGGTGTCGCCGATCGTGTTCAAGGCGGGCTGCCCGGACTGCCGGGGCCGCTTCGAACTCGCCGCGAGCGCCCTGCGGCTGGCCATCGGCGCCTCCAGCCGCACCACCTTCTACTCGTTCACCTGCCCCGAGTGCGGCTCCGCGGTCCGCAAGCCGGCCGGGGAGCGGGTCGTGGAACTGCTCACGGGTGGCGGGGTCAGGACACTGCGGCTGCACTCCACCGTCTAGTCTCGACGTCATGTTCTGGCCGATGTTCGCCGTTGCCCTGGGTTTCCTTGGTCTCGCCGTCCTCACGGTGTTCGCCGTGAAGGTGTTCGTGGAGACGCAGCGACTGGCCAGGCAGGTGACGGACTCGGCCCGCAGGATCGGCCGGGCCGCGGACGATCTGGAGCGGGCCACGGAGAGCGCCGCCCGTTCCGTGGACGCCCTGTGAACGCGAGCACCGCGCCACGCGGCCCCGTGACCGGCCCGGCGGACACGCGCGAGTCGCGTTGTGGACCGCTTCGCCCTGTCACCCCACAGGCCACTGAAGGTACGCTGCTGGTCGCGGCGCGGAAAACGAGGCCCGGCCGCGGACGGGAGTACGCACGGGGATTGCCTCACGTTTACCCCTGAGCGTTACGATCGCTGCACAAGACGATCGATCGGACGTATGTCCGGCCGGTCGGACAGCACCCCAACCCAGCCGCCTCGGTGAGAAGGTAAAGACTTATGTTCGGAAGGCTCGGAGCCCCCGAGATCATTCTCATCCTCGTCGTCATCATCCTGCTGTTCGGCGCGAAGAAGCTTCCGGACATGGCGCGCTCCCTCGGCAAGTCCGCGCGCATCCTCAAGAGCGAGGCCAAGGCGATGAAGAGCGAGGGCAAGACCGACGCGTCCGCCCCCGCCGACCCGCCGAACCCCGAGCAGTCCGCGGCGCAGCGCACCATCCAGGCCGCCCCCGGCGACGTGACCAGCTCCCGGCCGGTCAACGAGCCGACGGACACGACCAAGCGCTGACGCAGGGCCGGTGACCTCCGGCCCGCCGCACGAGATGGGAACGTGGGTTGCTGAAGCCTGCCCGCACCAAGGAGAGGGACCCCGAGGGGCGGATGCCCCTGGCGGAGCACCTTCGTGAGCTCCGCAACCGGCTCGCGAAGGCACTGTTGGCCATCGTCGTCGTCACCGTCGCCGCGGCCTTCTTCTACCAGGAGATCATCAACGTCCTCACCGAGCCGATCCTCGATTCGATCGGCTGTGAGAAGTCCTTCGCGGAGCTGGCCGAGTCGACGGCCGGCTCGGAGCCGTGCGCGCAGATCACCATCAACGGTCTGCTCGGCCCGTTCACCCTGGCGCTGAAGGTGTCGCTGACGGCGGGCATCGTGCTGGCCTCGCCGGTCTGGCTCTACCAGTTGTGGGCGTTCGTCGCCCCGGGGCTGCACCGCAGCGAGAAGAAGTACGCCTACGCGTTCGTCGCCACCGGCGCCCCGCTGTTCCTCATCGGCGCCTACTTCGCCTACGCGGTGCTGCCCACCTCCGCGGAGGTGCTGATCGAGTTCACGCCGAGCGAGGTCGACAACCTGCTGCCGCTGGACGACCTGCTCGACCTCGTCACCCGCATGGTGATCGTCTTCGGACTCTCCTTCGAGCTGCCCCTGCTGCTCGTGATGCTCAATTTCACCGGAGTGCTGTCCGGCAGGCGGATGCTCGGCTGGTGGCGCGGGATGATCATGGGCATCACGCTGTTCGCGGCCATCGCCACGCCGAGCACGGACCCGCTGACCATGGTCATGCTGGCCGGGCCGATCTGGGTCCTGTACTTCGGCGCCGTCGGCGTCTCCCTGGTGAACGACCGCCGCAGGCTCCGCCGCGACGCCCTGGAGCCCGACGACGACGAGGCGTCGGACCTCGACCTGACCCCCGAGAGCATCGACGAGGTCGAGGCGGTGACCACCGCCCGCGCCCTGCCCGAGCAGGCCACGAGGGACCGGGTCAACGGCTACGACGACGTGACCTAGCGCCGCCGGGGCGGTGACGGCGGACGTCGCCGCCCCCACGGAACCCCCACAGGGCCGTTCCCGATAATGATCGTCCTGTTGTCAGTGCGGCCCGGTACGCTCGAAAGCACGATGACAGAGGATCTCTCACCGGCCGAGCGGTACGCGGCAGCCCGTCAGCGCGCTGTCGAGCAGGCCACCGCGCTCGCCTCCTTCCGCGAGATGTACGACTTCGGCCTCGACCCCTTCCAGATCGAGGCCTGTCAGGCCCTCGAGGCGGGCAAGGGCGTGCTGGTGGCCGCGCCCACGGGTTCCGGCAAGACGATCGTCGGCGAGTTCGCCGTCCACCTCGCCCTCCAGCAGGGCAAGAAGTGCTTCTACACGACACCCATCAAGGCGCTGTCGAACCAGAAGTACGCCGACCTGTGCCGCCGCTACGGCACGGACCGCGTCGGCCTCCTCACCGGTGACAACAGCGTGAACTCTGAGGCCCCGGTCGTCGTCATGACCACCGAGGTCCTGCGGAACATGCTGTATGCGGGCTCCCAGACCCTCCTCGGCCTCGGGTACGTGGTCATGGACGAGGTGCACTACCTCTCCGACCGCTTCCGCGGCGCCGTGTGGGAGGAGGTGATCATCCACCTCCCCGAGTCCGTGACCCTGGTGTCACTGTCGGCGACCGTGTCCAACGCGGAGGAGTTCGGCGACTGGCTCGACACCGTCCGCGGCGACACCCAGGTGATCGTCTCCGAGCACCGGCCCGTGCCGCTGTTCCAGCACGTGCTCGCCGGGCGCCGGATGTACGACCTGTTCGAGGAGGGCGAGGGCCGCAAGAGAGCCGTCAACCCGGACCTCACGCGCATGGCGCGCATGGAGGCGAGCCGCCCGTCCTACCAGGACCGCAGGCGCGGCCGCGCCATGAAGGAGGCCGACCGGGAGCGCGAGCGCCGGCAGCGCTCCCGGGTGTGGACGCCCAGCCGCCCCGAGGTCATCGAACGGCTCGACTCCGAGGGACTGCTGCCGGCGATCACCTTCATCTTCAGCCGCGCCGCCTGCGAGGCCGCCGTCCAGCAGTGCCTCTACGCCGGCCTGCGGCTCAACGACGAGGACGCGCGGGACAGAGTGCGCGCCCTCGTGGAGGAGCGCACCGCCTCCATCCCGACCGAGGACCTGCACGTCCTGGGGTACTACGAGTGGCTGGAAGGCCTGGAGCGCGGCGTCGCCGCCCACCACGCGGGCATGCTGCCGACGTTCAAGGAGGTCGTCGAGGAGCTGTTCGTGCGCGGACTGGTGAAGGCCGTCTTCGCCACCGAGACCCTCGCCCTCGGCATCAACATGCCCGCCCGCTCGGTGGTGCTGGAGAAGCTCGTCAAGTGGAACGGCGAACAGCACGCCGACATCACCCCCGGCGAGTTCACCCAGCTCACCGGCCGCGCAGGCCGGCGCGGCATCGACGTCGAGGGCCACGCCGTGGTGCTGTGGCAGCGCGGCATGAACCCCGAGCACCTCGCGGGACTGGCCGGCACCCGCACCTACCCGCTGCGCTCCAGCTTCCGGCCGTCGTACAACATGGCCGTCAACCTGGTCGAGCAGTTCGGCCGGCACCGCTCGCGGGAGCTGCTGGAGACCTCCTTCGCGCAGTTCCAGGCGGACAAGTCGGTCGTGGGCATCTCCCGGCAGGTGCAGCGCAACGAGGAGGGCCTGGAGGGCTACCAGGCCTCCATGACCTGCCACCTCGGCGACTTCGAGGAGTACGCGCGCCTGCGCCGCGAGCTGAAGGACCGGGAGACCGAGCTGGCCCGGCAGGGCGCCAACCAGCGGCGCGCCGAGGCCGCCGTGGCGCTGGAGAAGCTGAAGCCGGGCGACGTCATCCACGTGCCGACGGGCAAGTACGCGGGCCTCGCCCTGGTGCTGGACCCGGGCCTGCCCGCCGGCCGGTCCAACGGCCACCGCGGCTTCGAGCACCACGACGGCCCCCGCCCGCTGGTGCTGACCGCCGAGCGGCAGGTCAAGCGGCTGGCGTCGATGGACTTCCCGGTGCCGGTCGAGGCGCTGGAGCGGATGCGCATCCCGAAGTCCTTCAACGCGCGCTCGCCCCAGTCCCGCCGCGACCTCGCCTCCGCGCTGCGTACCAAGGCCGGTCACATCCCGCCGGAGCGGGCCCGCAAGAAGCGCTCCCAGGCCGCCGACGACCGGGAGATCGCCCGGCTGCGCAAGGCCATCCGCGCCCACCCCTGCCACGGCTGCGACGACCGCGAGGACCACGCCCGCTGGGCCGAGCGCTACCACCGGCTGCTGCGCGACACCTCGCAGCTGGAGCGCCGGATCGAGGGCCGGACGAACACCATCGCCCGCACCTTCGACCGGATCGTCGCGCTGCTGACCGAGCTGGACTACCTGCGTGGCGACGAGGTCACCGAGCACGGCAAGCGCCTCGCCCGGCTCTACGGTGAGCTGGACCTGCTCGCCAGCGAATGCCTGCGCGAGGGCGTCTGGGAAGGACTCTCCCCGGCCGAACTGGCCGCCTGCGTCTCGGCGCTGGTCTACGAGTCCCGGGTCGCCGACGACGCGATGGCGCCGAAGGTGCCCTCGGGCAAGGCCAAGGCCGCGCTCGGCGAGACGGTCCGCATCTGGGGCCGCCTCGACGCCCTGGAGGAGGACTTCCGGATCAGCCAGACCGAGGGCGTGGGCCAGCGCGAGCCCGACCTCGGCTTCGCCTGGGCGGCGTACATGTGGGCGTCCGGCAAGGGCCTCGACGAGGTGCTCCGTGAGGCGGAGATGCCGGCGGGCGACTTCGTGCGCTGGTGCAAGCAGGTCATCGACGTCCTCGGCCAGATCGCGGCCGCCGCACCCGCCCAGGGCTCCACGGTCCCGAAGAACGCGCGCAAGGCGGTCGAGGAGCTGCTGCGCGGAGTGGTCGCCTACTCGTCCGTGGGCTAGCCCGGACGGACGGCACACGACGCAGGCCCGGCGGGAGACCGCCGGGCCTGCGCGCGTTCGCGGGGCAGTCCGGCACCTTTCCCCCATCACGGTGAGTGAATTTCGTACATCCGAACATGCTCACGGATCGTGTTCGAATGATTCCCCGCCGTGCAAAAGTGCCGACCTTACTCCAGCCCCGAGGCCCGTTTCAGGCGGTTGCTGAATATGACACGGCGATGATCCGCTCGGACTAAGCTCGCCCGCAGCGCACCGAGTTGAGGTGTAATCGCGCGCTTGTTCCCTATGCGTCGATGATCCCGACAGCTCCCAGGCATACCCCGTCGGGGGCTCCCCCATCCCAGCCGATTCGTTTTCAGAGGGCCTACATGGTGAGTGTTGATTCCCCTCCAGGTCGCCGTGAACTTCCCTACGCGCGAACGCTGTTGCTGCCGGCCATACTGATGGCCGCGGCCACCGGGGCCGCCGTCGCCCTCGTGACGGAACCGGCCCGGCTCGCCGTCGGCCTGTGCGGTGCCGTCGCCACCCTGCTGGTGGTCTCCGCGGCGGCCGAAGCGGTACGCCGCGGCCGTGCGCTGCGGGCCGAGCGCGCTGCGCACGCCCGTCACAGCGCGTATCTGGAACACCGGGCGGCGAGCCACCACGAGGAGATGGTCGAGCTCGGCAGCGTCGTGCTGCCCGACGTGCTGCACTTCATGCGCAGGGGGAACACGCCCTCGGAGGTGATGCGCCGCCTCGGCGAGGTGAACCCCGCCTACGCCGAACTCGGCGAGCCCCAGCGCCGGCTGATCCACATGGTCTGCGAGATCGTCGACCACCAGGACTCCATGCGCGAGTCCGCGGAGCGCTCCTTCGTCGACATCGCCCGCCGCGTCCAGGCGATCGTCCACCAGCAGAACAAGGAACTGCGCGAGATGGAGGAGGACCACGGGCGCAACCCCGAGGTCTTCGACGACCTCCTGCGCATCGACCACGGCACCTCGCTGATCGGCCGCCTCGCCGACTCCATCTCCGTGATCGGCGGCGGCCGGCCCGGACGCCAGTGGCCCGAGCCGGTCGCCCTCTACAGCGTGCTGCGCGGCGCCATGTCCCGGATCCTGGAGTACCGCCGGATCAACCTGGCCTCCATCGCCAAGGTCAACATCAAGGGCACCGCGGTCGAACCGGTCATCCACGCCGCGGCGGAGCTGCTCGACAACGCCACCCGCTACTCACCGCCCGCGTCCAAGGTGCACGTCACCGCGACCGAGGTGCAGAGCGGTGTCTGCATCGAGATCGAGGACGCCGGCGTCAGCCTCAGCGAGGAGTCCCGCGCCCGCATCGAGGGCCTGCTGGAGCAGGCCAAGCGCGGCACCGACGTGCAGGACCTCGCCCATCACCCGCGCCTGGGCCTGTCCGTCGTCGGCCGGCTGTGCACGCAGTTCGGCATGGACGTCTCGCTGCGCGCCTCCGCGTACGGCGGAGTCCGCGCCATCCTCATCGTGCCGAGCAAGATGATGACCACCGAGCCCGGCGTCGGTCTCGCCCACGGCATCGGCGCGACCTCGATCCCCACCCCCGGCCCGGACGCGCTGCCCGGACCGCAGCGCAAGCCCAAGAAGCGCCGCCCCACCAGCCCGCGCATCCCGGCCGGCGTCTCCATGGAGGACGACGTCCCCGAGGTCACCGAGTGGACGGCGGGCGGCCTGCCGCAGCGCCGCAGCCGGGTCAAGATGCCGCTCAGCCAGCGCCTCGCCGAACAGGCGGTCTGGGAGCGCGAGGACGCCGAGCGCGAGGCCCGCCTGGCCGCCGAACGCGCCCGCAACGGCATCCCGGCGCCCGCGGAGCCCGAGCCCGCGCAGCACAAGGACCAGGGTCTCCCGCCGGGGCACTTCATCGGCGCCTTCTGGGAGGGCCTCAAGCAGCACCCGGGCCTCACCCAGGCCCACCAGCAGTCCAGCAGTGACGAGCCGGCCCACGCCCCGGCAGACGACGAGGGGAACCTCAAGTGATCGAGCAGCAAGGCAAGTTCGACTGGATGCTCCGGGACCTCTACGACGGCGTCCCGGGCATCGAGATGATCGTCGTGCTCTCCGCCGACGGCCTGCGCATCGCCCGCTACTCGGGGGACCCCGACGCCGCCGACCGGGTCGCCGCCGCCTGCGCGGGCCTGCAGAGCCTGGCGAGCGCCGTCAGCCAGGAGATCCCCACCAGCGACGGCGACATGAAGATGGTGCTCATCGAGATGAACGGCGGCTACTTCTACCTGATGGCCGCCGGCCCCAACGCCTACCTCGCCGTGCTCTCCGACGTCCGCTGCGAACCCGGCCGGATGGGCCTGAGCATGGCCGACCTGGTCGCGCGCATCGGCCCCCATCTCACCAGTCCCGCGCGGCGCAACGGGCAGACCGTATGACTCCTCCCCAACGCCAGAGGCGAACTCCCGGACCGGACGGGCCCGCCGGGTCACCCGGCCCCGCCCCGCCCGGCAAAGAGGGCGAGATCCGCAACCCCGAGCGGCTCTTCGTCATCGGCGGCGAGGGCAACGGCGAGCGCGCCGACATCGACCTGGTCACCCTGATCGTGGCCCGCGCGGACCCCCCGGTCTCCGCCACCCCGGAACAGGCCGCCCTGCTGCGGCTGTGTGCCGCCCCCCTGTCCGTAGCCGAGCTGTCGGCCTACCTGAGCCTGCCCTTCAGTGTGGTGACCGTGCTGCTCACCGACCTGCTGGCGGCGGAACTGGTGCAGGCCCGCGCCTCGATCGTCCGCCAGAAGGTGGCCGACCGGAACCTCCTCGAAGCGGTGATGCATGGACTTCAAAAACTCTGACACGGTCCCCGGCCCACGCACCGAGGACCGGCTGCCGCAAACGGCCGAGGCGGCCGTGAAGATCGTCATCGTGGGCGGCTTCGGCGTCGGCAAGACCACGATGGTCGGCTCGGTCAGCGAGATCAGACCGCTGACCACCGAGGAGACGATGACCCAGGCAGGCATCGGCGTCGACGACAACTACGGCTCCGCCTCCAAGACCGCCACCACGGTCGCCATGGACTTCGGCCGCATCAGCATCACCGACCAACTGGTGCTGTACCTCTTCGGCACACCCGGCCAGGAACGCTTCTGGTTCCTGTGGAACGGCCTGTTCGAGGGCGCCCTCGGCGCGGTCGTCCTGGTCGACACCCGCCGCCTGGAGGTCAGCTTCGACGTCATGGGGCGCCTGGAGGAGCGCGGCGTGCCCTTCGTGGTCGCCGTCAACACCTTCCCCGACGCGCCCCGTTACCCCGTCGCGGAGCTGAGGACCGCGCTCGACCTGCCCGAGGAGATCCCCATCCTCGACTGCGACGTACGGCGCCGCGCCTCCAGCCGCGACGTCCTGATGACCCTGATGCGCTTCCTGCACTCCCTCGCCATGAAGGGCGCGCTCACCTGACCGCGCCCGGACGACCCACCCCCTTGACCCACACTTCTGCTGCGGAGCGAGACTGTGACGCCTGAACGCCACTCACCGACCGGAACGGGCGACCCCCTCCTCGACCCACCCCCCGGCTGCCCCGCGCACGGCCTCGGGCCGGGCGGACTGCACCGGCTGCACGAGGCGGACGACCTGGAGGAGCTGTACGAGAACCTGCGCGAGCGGCACGGGCCGGTGGCGCCCGCGCTGCTCCACGACGACGTACCCGTGTGGGTGGTCCTCGGACACGCCGAGAACCTGCACATGGTGAGCACCCCCGCCCAGTTCTGCCGCGACAGCCGGATCTGGAACCCGCTCAACGAGGGCATGGTCAAACCCGACCACCCGCTGATGCCGCACATCGCCTGGCAGCCCATCTGCTCGCACGCCGAGGGCGACGAGCACAAGCGGCTGCGCGGGGCGGTCACCAGCGCCATGTCCGACCTCGACTACCGGGAGCTGCGTCGGCACATCAAGCGGTACACCCAGCGCATCGTCAACCGGTTCTGCGAGGAGGGCCGCGCCGACCTCGTCGGACAGTTCGCCGAGCACCTGCCGATGGGCGTGATGTGCCACCTCCTCGGCATGCCCGACGAGTACAGCGACCGGATGGTGGAGGCGGCCCGCGACACCCTCAAGGGCACCGACACGGCGATCGCCAGCCACGCCTACGTCATGGAGGCGCTGGGACGGCTCACCGAGGCACGCCGGGCCAACCCGCGGGACGACATCGCCGGGCGCCTCGTCAACCACCCCGCCGGGCTCACCGACGACGAGGTCAGGGAGCACCTGCGGGTGGTGCTCCTGGCCGCCTACGAGGCGACCGTCAACCTCATCGGCAACGTGCTGCGCGTGGTGCTGACCGACCCCGGCTTCCGCGCCCAGCTCAGTGGCGGGCAGATGACGGTGCCGGAGGCGGTCGAGCAGTCGCTGTGGGACGAGCCGCCGTTCAGCACGGTGTTCGCCTACTTCGCCAAGCAGGAGACGGAACTGGGCGGGCAGCGCATCCGGGCCGGCGACGGACTGCTGCTGGGCATCGCGCCGGGCAACGTCGACCCGCGCATCCGCCCCGACCTCGACGCGAGCATGATGGGCAACCGCTCCCACCTCGCCTTCGGCGGCGGTCCGCACGAGTGCCCGGGGCAGGACATCGGGCGCGCCATCGCCGACGCGGGCATCGACGCGCTGCTGATGCGGCTGCCCGACGTGCAGCTCGCCTGCGACGAGGACGAACTGCGGTGGCGGTCCTCGATCGCCTCCCGGCACCTGGTGGAACTGCCGGTGCGGTTCGAGCCCAAGGAGCAGCAGGACATCATGCAGCAGCCGAGCCACGCGCCCGCCCCCGCCCGGCGCCCCGACTGGCACGTCGGTATCCCGAAACTGGAAGAGCGGACGCGGCCGCCGGTCCCCTCGTACCCGCCGCAGCCGGTGCCCGCGAACGCCGCGGCGCCCCAGCCGGTGCCGTTCCCCGAGCAGCCCCGGCCGCGCGGTGCCTGGCAGCGCTTCCTGCTCTGGTGGCGCGGCTACTGAGAGTCGGCCCACTCCTCGTACGCCGTCCACGCCCCGAGGGACCGTCCGCTGCGGAAGCGGTGCTCCCGCCCCGTGACCGGGTCGGTGAACGCCAGCTCCCGCGCCAGCAGTTGCAGCGGGCGCCGGAAGTCGCCGGTCGGCGCGGGGGCGGCCACCTCCGGGTAGAGGGGGTCGCCGAGGAGCGGCACGCCGAGGCTGTTCATGTGCACCCGCAGCTGGTGGGTCTGGCCGGTGCCGGGCACCAGCCGGTACTGCCCCAGCTCCGGACCCCCGCCCGGGGCCCGGTGCTGCGCGGCCAGTTCGACGCGGGTGACGGCGTTGGGCTCGCCCTCGATCTCGTGGGCGGCCAGGATCCCGCGTTCCTTGAGGATGCGGCTGCGCACGGTCCGGGGGAGGGCGAGCCCCGGGGCGTACGGGGCGACGGCCTCGTACTCCTTGCGCACCCGGCGTTCGCCGAACAGGCTCTGGTAAGCGCCGCGTTCCTCCGGGCGCACGATGAACAGGACCAGTCCCGCGGTGAGCCGGTCCAGGCGGTGCGCGGCACCGAGCGCGGGGAGGTCCAGCTCCCGGCGCAGCCTGGCCAGCGCGGTCTCGGTGACGTGGCCGCCGCGCGGGGTGGTGGCCAGGAAGTGGGGTTTGTCGGCGACGACGATGTGCGCGTCGCGGTACACGACCTCCAGCGGGAAGGGAACCGGCACCTCGGCGGGCGTCTCGCGGTGGAACCACACGAACATCCCCGGCTCGTACGGCGCGTCCGCCGGCACCGCCCGGCCGTCCGCCGCGACGAACCGTCCGGCGGCGAACATGCCGTCGACGACGCCGGCGCCCGCGCCGGAGAGCCGCTCCGTCAGGTGCTCGCGCACCGTGGACCACGGGCCGTGCGCGGGCAGCCGCACCCGCATCGCGTCGATGCCGTCGCGCTGCGGCAGGGGCGAGGGCGGGGGAGGGGTGCGGCGTCTCATCACCGCCAGCCTACGAGGCGGCCGGCGACGCCGGAAAAACGCTGGGCCGCCGGTGCCGCCGCTTGGCAGGATGCCGGGCATGCCCTACCTGACACACCCGGTCCTCGCCGCAGGCACCCTCTCCGGCACCCCGCAGCCCACGCTCCCCACGGGGGACGGGCTGCTGCTGCGCCCGTGGCGCGACGAGGACGCACCCGCCGTCCACGCGGCCTTCCAGGACCCGCTGATGCACCAGTGGCACATCCGGACCTCCGACTCCGAGGACGAGGTGCGCGGCTGGATCGCCGACTGGCGGCAGGGCTGGGAGCGGGAGCGGAACGCCCAGTGGGCCGTCGTCGAGGAGGCCGGAGGTCTGCTGGTCGGCCGGGTCGCGCTGCGGCAGATGGTGTTCTGGGACGGGTTGGCCGAGGTCGCCTACTGGACCACCGCGGCCGCCCGCGGCCGGGGCGTCGCCGCCCGCGCCGCCCGGGCACTGGCCGCCTGGGCCCTGGACGAGGTCGGCTTCCAGCGCCTGGAACTCTCCCACGCGGTCGCCAACGAACCGTCCTGCCGGGTGGCCCACAAGGCGGGCTTCGCCCCGGAGGGCGTCAAGCGCAGGGCCCTGCTGCATCCGGACGGCTGGCACGACATGCATCTGCATGCGCGGGTGCGGGGGGACTGAGCGGGCGGAGGGCCTGCGCGCCGGTGTCACTTCGTCCGGGCGGCCGGTCCTGGCGGGCCTGCGGGGCGCGTTCAGGGCGGGCTTCGCCCGGGGAGCGCGTCGAGCGCAGGGCCCTGCTGCGTCCGGCGGCCGGCCCGACATGCATCTGCATGCGCGGTGCGCGGGGACTGAGCGGGCGGGTGGGGCGCCCGGCTAGGCCGCCGGCATGCCCTCCTGTTCGGCCTCGATGCGGGCGTTCCACTCGCGCTTCGAGGCCTGCCAGCCGTCCTCGTTGTGGCCGAGCCGCCAGTAGCCGGAGATCGACAGGTCCTCGCGGGAGATCTCCCGCTCCATCCGCAGATAGCGGCGCAGTTCCTTGACGCAGGCCGCCTCGCCGTGCACGAAGATGTGCGGGCGGCCCTCGGGGAGGTCCAGCGCGCGCACCGCCTCGACCAGGGCCTGGCCCACCGGACGGGTGCCGCGGTGCAGCCAGACGACCTCCACGTCGGAGTCGATCTTCTGCTCCTCCTGGGGCCCGTCGACCTCCACGAACGCGAAGGCGCGGGCGCCGTCGGGCAGCGCCTCCAGGGAGCGGGCGATCGCCGGCAGCGCGCTCTCGTCGCCGGCCAGCAGGTGCCAGTCGGCCGTCGGGTCGGGGGCGTAGGCGCCGCCCGGGCCCATGAAGTGGACGGTCTCGCCGGGCCGGACGCGCTTGGCCCAGGGGCCGGCCAGCCCCTCGTCGCCGTGGATGACGAAGTCCAGCGTCATCTCGAGGTGCGCGGCGTCCCAGTGGCGCACGGTGTACGTGCGGGTCACCGGCCACTGGTCGCGGGGGAACTCCTCGCGGATCCGGTCCACGTCGAAGGGCTCGGGATAGGTCACGCCCTCGGCGGCGAACAGCAGCTTCACGTAGTGGTCGGTACAGGTGTCCGCGGAGATCTCGGCCAGCCCCTCGCCGCCGAGCACCACACGCTGCATGTGCGGGGTCAGCCGCTCGGTCCGGACGACCTGTGCGGTGTGCGGCTTGCGCGGCTTGCGTGCCGGACGGTCTGCCATGACGGCCTCCCTGCTCACTGCGTGCGGATCACTTGGTTAGGTTCACCTAAGTTAGCATCCCCTTCCCGCTTCTCGCGTCACGAAGGGGAGATCCGCGACGTTCCGCACGCAGAGTACGACTTCCCCTCGTCCGGGAGCCGACGCGCCGCGCAGGCATTGTCTTCCGGCGCCGCACGCTCAGGCGGTGAGCGTCGTCAGCAGCCGGTGCAGCGATCCGCCCAGGCCCCAGCGCGTCGCGAGGGCGTCCAGCGCCGCGGCGTCGCGCGGTCCGCGCGGCAGCGCGGTGGCCACGTCCGGCAGCGGCACGTCGTCGGCGACCCGGACGACCTTCGGGGCGACGTCCAGATACGGGCCGGCCTCGGTGAGCCGCTTGCGCTGCGAGGGCGTGAGCTTCGCCTTCGGGTCGTCCACGGCGGCCCGGATGCCCGCCAGGTCCCCGAACTCGGCCAGCAGCTTGGCCGCCGTCTTCTCGCCGATGCCGGCCACACCGGGCAGACCGTCGCTCGGGTCGCCGCGCAGCAGCGCCAGATCGGCGTACCCGCGGCCGTCGACGCCGTACTTCTCGCGCAGTGCCGCCTCGTCGGTGAGGTTGAGGGTGCCCACGCCCTTGACCGGGTACAGCACGCGCACGCCCCGGGCGTCGTCGACGAGCTGGTAGAGGTCCCGGTCGCCGGTGACGATGTCCACCGGGCCCTTCGCCCGCGCGGTGTACGTGCCGATGACGTCGTCCGCCTCGTACCCGGCCGCGCCGACGCGGGCGATGCCGAGCGCGTCGAGGACGTCCTCGATGACCGGCACCTGCGGTGACAGCGTGTCGGGCACCTCCTCCTCGTCGGGGCCCGCGGGGCGCTCCTCGGCGACGCGGTGCGCCTTGTACGAGGGGATCAGCTCCACCCGCCAGTGCGGGCGCCAGTCGGCGTCCATGCAGGCGACCAGGTCGTCGGGCCGGTGGTCCTTCACCAGGCGGTCGATGAAGTCGAGCAGGCCGCGCACGGCGTTCACCGGCGTGCCGTCGGGGGCCCGCACCGAGTCCGGCACGCCGAAGTAGGCGCGGAAGTAGAGGGAGGCGGTGTCGAGAAGCATCAGTCGTCCGGTCACGCCTCGCATCATGCCGCAGAGCGTGTGGACGAACGAGGGACGACGTGTGAACTGGGTCACTCATGTGTTTGGCGCATAAGCATCGGGGCAGGCGCGCAGCCGGGTCGAAGCTGGTTGATGCATTCAACTGTTAGCGAGGCTTCACACCCTGTCCCTGCCCCCGATGCAAGAGGTAAGCGTGTCAGCCAGACTAGAAGCCGAGGGCCTGTTCAAGGTCTTCGGCAGGAAACCGGATCAGGCAGTCGAACGACTGCGCCAGGGGGACGTGCGGAAGGAACTGCACGCCGACGGCACCACGGCCGCCGTCATCGACGCGTCGTTCACCGTGGAGCCCGGCGAGATCTTCGTGGTCATGGGACTGTCCGGATCCGGCAAGTCCACGCTGCTGCGCATGCTCAACGGTCTGCTGGAGCCGACCGCCGGGCATGTCCGCTTCGGCGGTCAGGACCTCACCGAGATCGGCGAGCGCAAGCTGCGCGACGTCCGCTCCAAGAGCATCAGCATGGTCTTCCAGCACTTCGCGCTCTTCCCGCACCGCAGCGTCCGTGACAACGCTGCCTACGGTCTCGAAGTGCAGGGCGTGCCCCGCGCCGAGCGCGAACGCCGCGCCGACGAGGCGCTCGCCCTGTGCGGCCTGGCCGGCTGGGAGAAGTCCTGGCCCGACGAGCTGTCCGGCGGTATGCAGCAGCGTGTCGGCCTGGCCCGCGCGCTCGCCACGGACGCCGATCTGCTGCTGATGGACGAGTCCTTCAGCGCCCTGGACCCGCTGATCCGCCGTGACATGCAGGACCAGCTGCTGGAACTCCAGAAGACCCTGAAGAAGACCATCGTCTTCATCACGCACGACCTCAACGAGGCCATGCGCCTGGGCGACCGCATCGCCGTGATGCGCGACGGCCGGATCGTCCAGATAGGCACCGCGCAGGACATCCTGATACGTCCCGCCAACGACTACGTCGCCTCCTTCACCCAGGACGTCGACCGCTCCCGCGTGCTGACCACGGCCGCCGTGATGGAGACCGACGTGCGTGGTGACGAGGCCGACTGCGACTGCGAGACGGCCACGCCCGAGACGTCGTTCACCGACCTGTGCGCGATCAGCGCCCGCACCCCGCACCCCGTCGCGGTCGTCGACGGCGACGGCGAGCTGGTCGGCGTCGTCCCCACCCGCCGCCTCGTCGGCTTCATCGGGGACGAGCAGGCCGAGCCCGGCACCTGCGACAGCCCGGGCGACCAGGGTCCGGAGAAGGTGATGGCCCGTGCCTAGGATCCCGCTCGGCGACTGGGTCAACAGCACCGTCGACTGGCTGCTCGAACACGTCGCGTGGCTCTTCGACTTCCTGAAGACCATCTTCACCGGCACCTACGACGGCATCAACGCCGTCCTCCAGGCGCCCGAACCGCTGCTCCTCGCCGGTATCTTCGCGGTCATCGCCTTCTGGCTGCGCGGCACGCTCGCCGGTGTGCTCACCTTCCTGGGATTCGCGTTCATCGACTCCATGGAGTTGTGGGAGAACGCGATGATCACCCTGTCGCTGGTGCTCGTCGCCACGATCATCGCCCTCGTGGTGGCGGTGCCCGTCGGCATCTGGGCGGCCCGTTCCGACCGGGTCAGCGGTCTCGTCCGGCCCGTGCTGGACTTCATGCAGACGCTGCCCGCGATGATCTACCTCATCCCGGCCATCCTGTTCTTCGGCACCGGTGCCTCCGCCGGCATCGTGGCCACCCTGATCTTCGCGCTCGCCCCGGGCGTGCGCATGACCGAGCTGGGCATCCGCCAGGTCGACAAGGAACTGGTCGAGGCCGCCGAGGCCTTCGGCACCACCCCCCGCAACACCCTGCTGCGCGTCCAGCTCCCGCTGGCCCTGCCGACGGTGATGGCGGGCGTCAACCAGGTCATCATGCTCGGCCTGTCCATGGCCGCGATCGCCGGCATGGTCGGCACCGGCGGCCTCGGCGGCGACGTCAACGAGGCCATCGGCCAGCTGAACGTCGGTCTCGGCTCCGAGTCCGGCGTGGCCATCGTGATCCTCGCGATCTACCTGGACCGCATGACCAGCGCGCTCGGCACCCAGGTGTCGCCGCTCGGCCGCCGCGCCGCCGCCAAGGCCCGCAACATGGGCGGCCTGAAGATCTGGTCCTACCGTCCCCGCCCGCAGGTCGCCGTCATCGGCGTCGTGATCCTCGGCCTGGTGGCCGGCGGCATGGGCGTGTTCGGCGGCTCCGGCGACACCGAGAACGTCGCGAGCGGCAAGAACGTCGGCCAGGGCAAGAAGGTCACCCTCGGCTACGTGCCGTGGGACGAGGGCGTCGCCTCCACGTTCCTGTGGAAGGAGATCCTCGAACAGCGCGGCTACGAGGTCGAGGCCAAGCAGTTCGACGCCGGACCGCTCTACACCTCGCTGGCGCAGGGCGGCATCGACATCGTCACCAACTCCTGGCTGCCGACCACCCACGCCCAGTACTGGAAGAAGTACGGCGACCGGCTCGACGACCTCGGCTCCTGGTACGACAACACGTCGCTGGAGCTGACCGTCCCGGCGTACATGAAGGACATCAACACGCTGGCCGACCTCAAGGGCAAGGCCGACCTCTTCGACGGCAAGATCACCGGCATCGAGTCCAGCGCCGGCGAGATGGCCCTGCTGAAGGACAAGGTCTCCAAGGAGTACGGCCTCGACAAGGAGTACAAGGTCGTCGACAGCTCCACGCCGGCGATGCTGGCCGAGCTGAAGCGGGCGATGAGCAAGAAGGAACCGATCGTCGTCACGCTCTGGTCCCCGCACTGGGCGTACAACGACCTCGACCTGAAGAAGCTCAAGGACCCCAAGGGCGCCTGGGGCAAGGGCGACGGCGTGCACACGCTCTCCCGCAAGGGCTTCGCGGACGACGACCCGACCGCCGCCAAGTGGATGAAGGACTTCAAGCTGGACGAGAAGCAGCTCACCAGCCTGGAGGCCGAGATCAACAAGGCCGGCAAGGGCAAGCAGCAGGACGCCGTCCGCACCTGGCTGAAGAGCAACCCGGACCTCGTCGACAAGCTCGCCCCGGTCGAGGGCGCCGCCGGCGCCACCCCGGCCGAGGCGAAGCGGACCCTGGACGTGGCCTGGTTCCCCTGGGAGGAGGACGTCGCTGTCACCTACCTGTGGAAGAACGTCCTGGAGCGCCGCGGCTACAAGATGAACCTGAAGCAGATGGACGTCGGCCCGGTCTACACCGGCCTGGCCTCCGGCGACCTGGACCTCAACTTCGACGCCTGGCTGCCGTACGCCCAGAAGAACTACTGGGAGAAGAACAAGGACAACCTCACCGACCTCGGCACCTGGTACGAGCCGACCTCCCTGGAGATCGCCGTCCCCTCGTACGTGAAGGACGTCAAGTCCCTCGCGGACCTCAAGGGCAAGGCCGACCTCTTCGACGGGAAGATCATCGGCATCGAGCCCGGCACCGGTGAGATGCAGCTCGCCAAGGACGAGGTGCTGCCGGGCTACGGCCTGGAGGACGAGTACAAGATCGTGGACGGCTCCACCCCGGCCATGCTGGCCGAGCTGAAGCGCGCCTACGCCAAGAAGGAGCCGGTCGCGGTCACCCTGTGGTCCCCGCACTGGGCGTACAGCGACTACGAGCTGACCAAGCTGAAGGACCCGAAGAAGGCCTTCGGCGAGGGCAACACGATCCGCACCATCTCCAGCAAGAAGTTCCCCGAGCAGTACCCGCAGCTCACCAAGTGGATCAAGGACTTCCACATGAGCGAGGACGAGCTGGGCACGCTGGAGGCCGAGATCAAGGACCGCGGTCAGGGCCATGAGGAGGAAGCCGTCGCGGCCTGGCTGAAGGAGCACCCGGACATGGTGGGCCGGATGACCCCGTAGCAGTACCGCACACCGGTCACCCCGAGGGGTGGGCCCGGCAGCGCCGCCTGAACAGCGCGCTGCCGGGTCCACCCCTCGGGTCGTGTCGGCCGGGGACACGGTAAGGATTTGGACAACCACGGAGCGCCAACCCCCTGCCTGAGCATCGCCTCGCCGGGACGGGAGGGGCTGGCGGGAACACGCGGGGCCGTCCACGCCTTGAACCGGTAGGACGTCCGGCACGTGGGACGGAGCGGCCTGTGCGTGGCGAGAACTGTGAGGTCCAGGCCACCGCACCGTGACATCGATGTGACGGCCGCATGAAACGGTTTGCCGAACATGCGTAGGGTGCAGAGAACTCATCAGGAGGACGGCGACCCGGAACGGGCACCGCGGCGGCACGACGACGGGTGAAGGAGGGAGCCGGAGCGATGGGCGACCACAAGGATCAGCACCTCCGGGTCGGCGCGGCCGTGCGGCGCCGGCGCCGCTCCCTCGACCTGACGCTCGCCGTGGTGTCCGAGCGCAGCGGCCTGTCCGTGCCCTTCCTCAGCCAGATCGAGAACGACCGGGCGCGGCCCAGCCAGAGCTCCCTGGAGAAGGTGGCCGACGCCCTGCGCACCACCGCCGTGGAGCTGCTCGCCGCCGCCGACCCCGCGTGCAGCGTCGACGTGGTCCGCGACGAGGACCCCGACCCCGAGCTGGCCCCCAAGGTGCGCTCGCTGGTGCGCGGGCACCACCAGATGCACGCCTCCGAGTTCACCGGCGACCATGACGTGGGCCGGGAACTCCAGTACCGCAACGACCAGTTGATGTTCGTCGCCGAAGGCGCCGTGGAGATCGAGGCCGAGGGCCGCGCCTACCGGCTGGGCCGGGGCGACACGCTGTACCTCACGGGCGGCGTGCGGCACCGGTGGCGGGCCACGGTGCCCGACACGCGGCTGGTCGTGGTCGCCGTCGCCGAGCACATCGAGGCGGTCCGGGAGGGGCCCCGCCGGTGAGGGTGGTCTCCCTCGTGCCCTCCCTGACCGAGGCGGTGGCCCGCACCCTCCCCGGTGTCCTCGCCGGTGCCACCGACTGGTGCACCCACCCGGCCGGGCTCGACGCCGTACGCGTCGGCGGCACCAAGAACCCGAAGACCGACCGGATCGTCGCCCTCGCCCCCGACCTGGTGATCGCCAACGAGGAGGAGAACCGCGCCCCCGACCTGGACGCCCTGCGCGAGGCGGGCGTCGGGGTGCTGGTGACCGAGGTGCGCACCGTGCCGCAGGCGTGGACCGAGCTGGACCGCGTGCTGACCGCCTGCGGTGCCCCCTCCCGGCCCCGGTGGCTCGACGAGGCGGAGGCGGCCTGGTCCGCGCTGCCGTCCCCGCCGCCCGGGGAGCGCCGCACCGCCGTGGTGCCGATCTGGCGCAGGCCCTGGATGGTGCTGGGCCGCGACACCTTCGCCGGCGACGTGCTCTCCCGCCTGGGCGTCGACCACCTCTACGCGTCCCACCCCGAGCGGTATCCGAAGATCCCCGTCGAGGACCTGCGGGCGGCCCGCCCGGACGTCGTGGTCCTGCCGGACGAGCCGTACCGCTTCACCGCCGACGACGGCCCGGAGGCGTTCCCCGGTCTGTCCTGCGCCCTCGTCGACGGGCGGTACCTCACGTGGTACGGGCCGTCACTGGCCGAGGCGCCCCGGGCACTGGCTGCTCCCCTGCGAGCAGCACACCGCTGAACAGGCCGCGCGTCGTGTGCACGGCGGCGACCGCCCAGGCCGTGACCAGCACGGCGCACAGGACGACCGTGAGCCCGTCGTAGACGACGAGCCCGGTGTGCCGGGCCAGGGCCTGCGCGCCGGTGACACACGTGCCCACCGGGAAGGTGAACGACCACCACGTCATCGAGAAGCCCATGCCCTCGCGCCGCGCCCGCACCACGTGCGCGGTGGCCAGACACAGCCACATCAGCGCGAAGCCCGTCACCGGCACGCCGTAGAGCACGGCGAACACCCCGAAGCCCTCGGCGTACGGCGCCGGAACGACACCCGGGGCCACGTCCGCGAACTGGCCCACGGCGGTCGTCGACTGCCCGAGCGGGCCCAGGACCAGGAACAGCGACGGGGTGATCGCGAGCGGCAGCGGGCCTCCGGTGAGCAGCCGGCCGAAGATCACCGGCAGGGTCACCAGGGTCGCGAGCAGGCTCACGCCGAACAGCGCGACGCAGGCGAGCAGCAGCGTCTCGCGGGGCTGTCCCGGCGGGAGGTGCGGGACCAGCAGCGGACCGACGGCCGCCGACACCATGGGCGCGACCAGCGGCAGCAGCCACACCGGGCTGGCCTGCCCCGGCTCCACCCGGTGCCGTACGGCCATCAGGTACGGCACGGCGACCGCCGCCGCGAGCCCGACGACCGTACCGGCGGTGAAGAGCACGGCGTCCAACGCGACCGCGGCCGAGGTGCCGATCCAGTCCCGGCCGACCGTCAGGGCGCCGCCGCCGACGGCCAGCAGGGCCATCGACAGGCAGCCGTAGAACGGGGCCGCGGCCGGGTCGAGCAGATGCGCGCGGGCCTGGTCCCGGTGGTGGTGCCAGTGCAGGGAACGGGCCACGAGCAGCGCCGCGAGGAGGACGAGGGACAGGGCCCAGAACGCGGTGCACACGGGGCGCAGCCCGGGTATGCGCCCCGGCAGCGCGGCTCCGGCGCCGCCTACGATGGCGGTGCCCATGACGCAGGCGTACCAGTTGGGCCCGAGATGGCGGACGGCGGGGACGCGCCGGGCGGGGGCCGCGGCGGGGGAGTGGGGCTGGGCGACGGTGACCATGCGTCCACGATCATCGCGGCCGGAGCCGCTGACCAGGGACCATGCCTCTATGAGGGCATAAGCTGGGGTTATGAGCAGGAGCAGTGCGGAGGGTGAGCAGGCCGGTCAGGGCGGTCAGGGCGTGCCGGGTTCGCTGGCGCACCGGGTCCCGGACCTCGGCGCGATGGAGCTGCTGCTGGCGGTGGCCCGGCTGGGCAGCCTGGGCGGCGCCGCGCGCGAGCTGGGCATCACGCAGCCGGCCGCCAGCAGCCGCGTCCGGTCGATGGAGCGGCAGCTGGGGGTAGCGCTGGTGGACCGTTCGCCCCGCGGCTCCCGGCTGACCGACGCGGGCGTGCTGGTCACGGACTGGGCGCGGCGGATCGTCGAGGCCGCCGAGGCGTTCGACGCGGGCGCGCAGGCGCTGCGGGACCGGCGGGACTCGCGGCTGCGGGTGGCGGCGAGCATGACGATCGCCGAGTACCTGCTGCCGGGCTGGCTGGTCGCCCTGCGCACCCAGCTGCCCGACACGGCGGTCTCCCTGCTCGCCGGGAACTCGGCGACGGTGGCGGCACGACTGCTGGCCGACGAGGCCGACCTCGGGTTCGTGGAGGGCGTCAGCGTCCCCGCCGGCCTGGACTCCGCGGTCATCGCCCACGACCGCCTCATCGTCGTCACCGCGCCGGGCCACCCCTGGGCCCGCCGCCGGCGCCCGCTGGCGGCCTCGGAACTGGCGGCGACCCCGCTGATCCTGCGCGAGAAGGGCTCGGGCACCCGGCAGGTCCTGGACGCGGCCCTGGGCGGCCTGGCCCGCCCCCTGATCGAGCTGTCGTCCACCACGGCCGTGAAGGCGGCGGCGGTGAGCGGCGCCGGCCCCTCCGTCCTCAGCGAACTCGCGGTGGGCGAGGAACTGACCACCCGCCGCCTGGTGAGCGTCCCCCTCGCGGACGTCACCCTCGCCCGCGACCTGCGGGCGGTGTGGCCCACGGGGCACCGGCCGACGGGTCCGGCCCGGCAACTGCTGTCGCTGACGCGGGTGTAGGGGGCTCGGTGTGTCCGCCCCCGGTGCTCAGGAGGGCCGGGCCGCCGCCTCCACCAGAGCCCGCATCACCCGTACGTCCTCGCCCATCTCCGGGTGCCACTGCACGCCCAGGACCCAGCCGGGCGCGGACGGGAGTTCCAGGGCCTCCACCGTGCCGTCCGCCGCGTGGGCCGACGCGGCGAGGCCGGTGCCGAGGCGGTCCACCGCCTGGTGGTGGTAGGTCGGGACGAAGCTCTCCTCGGGGACCACACCGGCGTACAGCGTGCCCGGTACCGGCGTGACCGGGTGACCGCCGAAGGCGCCCACCACCTCGGCGTGGCCCTCGATGTGCTGGACGAGGGTGCCGCCCAGGGCGACGTTGAGGAGCTGCATGCCGCGGCAGACGCCCAGCAGCGGGACGTGCGCGGCCAGGGCCGCCTCGATGAGGGCCAGCTCCCACGTGTCCCGGGCGCGCGCGGGCGGGCCGGTGCGCGGATCGGGGGCCGCGCCGTAGCGGACCGGCTCCACGTCCGGGCCGCCCGCGATCACCAGCCCGTCGAGGCGGGCGAGCGTCGCCGCGGCGTGCTCCGGCGCGTCCGGCGGCAGCATCACGGCCAGGCCGCCCGCCCGCTGCACCAGCCGCGGATACCCGGCGGGCAGCAGCGCCGCCTCCAGTTCCCACACGCCCCAGCGCGCCCCGGTCTCCAAGTAGGTGCTGACGCCGATCAGCGGCCTGTCCGTCACCATCCGAGCCCTCCGCCTCCCGCTATGGACCGTCCTCATACCTTTGCCCGCGTGGGACCCGCCCGCGCGGCACACTCACGTCAGGAACCCCCGCAGCAGCGCCGCCGTCCCCGCGCAGTGCTCCCGCGCGATCGCGCGGGCCGCGTCCGCGTCCCCGTCGAGCACGGCCTCCACCAGCGCCGTGTGCTGCCGCTGCGAGTGCTCCAGGTTGCGCACCAGCAGCGGGATGCAGTCCAGCAGGTCGTTCAGGGTGGCCCGGACGGCCGCGTACTGCGCCGCGAGGGCCGTCGACCCGCACAGCTCCGCCAGGGTGAGGTGCAGCCTCGTGTCCAGCCGCCGGTACGCCGCCAGCGGTGCGTCCCGCGTCGCGGCCAGCGACTCGCGCAGTCGCGCCGCCTCACCGTCCGTCAGCCCGTGCACCGCGCACAGCCCGGCCGCACCCACCTCCAGCACCTCACGGAAGCGCAGCACGTCCTCGATGTCGGCCCCGGCCACCCGGCGCCGCAGTTCGTCCTCGCCGCCGGCGTCCGCACGCGGCAGCACGAAGGTGCCGCCGTACCGCCCGCGCCGGGCCTCCACCAGGCCCTGGTCCTGGAGCACCCGCAGCACCTCCCGCAGGGTCACCCGGCTGATCCCGAGCCGCTCCGCCAGCTCCCGCTCGGCCGGCAGCCGCTCACCCCCGGACACCAGGCCCAGCCTGACCACCTGAAGGATCTGCTCCAGCGCCTCCTCGAAGCCGTTGCCCGCCCGCACCGGCCGCAACACCGGTGCGAGCCGGTCCGTCACGCTCCCCCCGGTTTCCTCCGGCATGCGGCCGCGCCCCCTTCCCAACCAATGGTTCCCGGCAATACCTTATGGCTCCCGGCCAAAGGAGGCTCTCCCCGTGCCAGACCGCACACCCCCGCTCGGGGTCGAGGCACTGCACGCCCTCGTCGCCGCCGGTGACATCGACACCGTCGTCCTGGCCTTCCCCGACATGCAGGGCCGCCTCCAGGGCAAGCGGTTCGCGGCCCGCTTCTTCCTCGACGAGGTCCTGGCACACGGCACCGAGGGCTGCAACTACCTCCTCGCCGTCGACGCCGACATGAACACCGTGGACGGCTACGCGATGTCCTCCTGGGACCGCGGCTACGGCGACTTCGCCATGCACGCCGACCTGGCCACCCTGCGCCGCCTGCCGTGGAACGAGGGCACCGCGATGGCCGTAGCCGACCTCGCCTGGGAGGACGGCACGCCGGTGCTCGCCGCGCCCCGCCAGATCCTGCGCCGCCAGCTCGAACGCCTCGCCGGCCACGGCCTGACCGCGCGGGCCGGCACCGAGCTGGAGTTCATCGTCTTCCGGGACACCTACGAACAGGCCTGGGACGCGAACTACCGCGGCCTGACCCCGGCCAACCAGTACAACATCGACTACTCGGTGCTCGGCACCGGCCGCGTCGAACCCCTGCTGCGCCGCATCCGCAACGAGATGGCGGGCGCCGGGCTCACCGTCGAGTCCGCCAAGGGCGAGTGCAACCCCGGCCAGCACGAGATCGTCTTCCGCTACGACGACGCCCTGGTCACCTGCGACCAGCACGCGGTCTACAAGACGGGCGCCAAGGAGATCGCCGCCCAGGAGGGCATGTCCCTCACCTTCATGGCCAAGTACAACGAGCGCGAGGGCAACTCCTGCCACATCCACCTCTCCCTCGCCGACGAGGACGGCGCCGCCGTCATGGCCGGCGACGAAGAGGGCGGCATGTCCGGGGTCATGCGGCACTTCCTCGCCGGACAACTCGTGGCCCTGCGCGAGTTCTCCCTCCTCTACGCCCCCCACATCAACTCCTACAAGCGCTTCCAGCCCGGATCCTTCGCGCCCACCGCGGTCGCCTGGGGACACGACAACCGCACCTGCGCCCTGCGCGTCGTCGGCCACGGACGCTCCCTGCGCTTCGAGAACCGGCTGCCCGGCGGCGACGTCAACCCGTACCTGGCGGTGGCGGGCATGGTGGCGGCCGGACTGCACGGCCTCGAACAGCGTCTTGAACTGCCCGAACCCTGCGCGGGCAACGCCTACACCGCTGACTACGCCCACGTCCCCACCACCCTGCGCGAGGCCGCCGAGCTGTGGGAGAACAGCACGCTCGCCAAGGCCGCCTTCGGCGACGAGGTCGTCGACCACTACCGCAACATGGCGCGCGTCGAGACCGACGCCCACGACGCCGCCGTCACGGACTGGGAACTGCGCCGCTCCTTCGAACGCATGTGAGGCACCGTTGTCCGAGTCGCACGACACGTCCGGCGAACTCCGCGTACTGAACCCCGCCACCGAAGAGGTCGTCGCCACCGTCCCCGCCGCCTCCGCGGCCGACGTCGACGCCGCCGTCGTACGGGCCGCCCGGGCACAGACCGCCTGGGCCGCCCTCGCCCCCGGCGACCGGGCCCGGCTGCTGCGCCGCTTCGCCGATACGGTCGACGAGCACCTGGAGGAGCTGGCCCGGCTGGAGGTCCGCGAGGCCGGGCACACCATCGGCAACGCCCGCTGGGAGGCCGGCAACGTCCGCGACCTGCTCGACTACGCCGCCGGGGGAGTGGAGCGGCTCACCGGACGCCAGATCCCGGTGCCCGGCGGCCTGGACGTGACGATCCTCGAACCGCTCGGCGTCGTGGGCGTCATCGCCCCCTGGAACTTCCCGATGCCGATCGCCGCCTGGGGCACGGCACCGGCGCTCGCGGCGGGCAATGCCGTCCTCCTCAAGCCCGCCGAGACGACCCCGCTGACCGCGCTGCGGCTCGCCGAACTCGCCCTGGACGCGGGGCTGCCCGAGGGGCTGTTCCAGGTGCTGCCCGGACACGGGCCGGTCGCGGGCGACGCGCTGGTGGAGCACCCCGGCGTGGCGAAGATCGTCTTCACCGGGTCCACGGCCGTGGGCAGGCGGGTGGCCGCCAGGGGAGCCGCGCTCCTCAAGCCCGTCACCCTCGAACTCGGCGGCAAGAGCCCCAACATCGTCTTCGCCGACGCCGACGTGGAGGCCGCCGCGGCCGCCACCCCCATGTCCTTCCTCGACAACTCCGGCCAGGACTGCTGCGCCCGCACCCGCATCCTCGTCCAGCGCCCGGTGTACGACCGCTTCCTCGCCCTCCTGGCCCCGGCGATCGACTCCGTCAGGGTCGGCGACCCGGCCGACGAGAGCACCGACATGGGCCCCCTGATCTCCCGCGCCCAACTGGACCGCGTCCGCTCCTACGTCCCCGACGGCATCGACGGCATCCGCGGCAAGGCCCCCGAGGGCGGCCCCGGCTTCTGGTTCCCGCCCACGGTCCTCACCGGCGCCGGCCCGGACGCCCGGGTGGCCGTCGAGGAGGTCTTCGGGCCCGTCGCCGTCGTGCTGCCCTTCGAGGACGAGGCCGACGCGGTCCGCCTGGCCAACGCCACGGACTACGGCCTGTCCGGCTCACTGTGGACGCGGGAAGTCGGCCGCGCCCTGCGCGTCTCGGCCGCGGTCCGCGCCGGGAACCTGTCCGTCAACTCCCACGCCAGCGTCCGCTACTGGACCCCGTTCGGCGGCTTCAAGCAGTCCGGGCTCGGGCGCGAACTCGGCCCGGACGCGCTGACCGCGTTCACCGAGACCAAGAACGTCTTCATCAGCACCGCCTCGTCGAGCACGGAGGGCCCCGCACAGTGAGCGAAGAGATCGTCTGCCGCAGGCTTGCCGGCCGTACCGCCGTCGTCACCGGAGCCGGCAGCGGCATCGGCCTCGCGACCGTCCGCCGGCTGGCGTCCGAGGGCGCGCACGTCGTCTGCGGGGACGTCGACGAGACCCGGGGCAAGGCGGCGGCCGAGGAGGTCGGCGGGACCTTCGTCATGGTCGACGTCACCGACCCCGAGCAGGTCGAGGCGCTGTTCGGTACCGCCTACGACACCTACGGCAGCGTCGACGTCGCGTTCAACAACGCGGGCATCTCACCGCCCGACGACGACTCGATCCTGGAGACCGGCCTGGAGGCGTGGAAGCGCGTCCAGGAGGTCAATCTCACCTCCGTCTACCTGTGCTGCAAGGCCGCCATCCCCTACATGCGGCGCCAGGGCCGGGGGTCCATCATCAACACCGCGTCCTTCGTGGCGCGGATGGGCGCGGCCACCTCCCAGATCTCGTACACGGCGTCCAAGGGCGGCGTCCTCGCCATGTCCCGCGAACTGGGCGTCCAGTTCGCCCGGGAGGGCATCCGCGTCAACGCGCTCTGCCCGGGCCCGGTCAACACCCCGCTCCTCCAGGAGCTGTTCGCCAAGGACCCCGAGCGGGCCGCCCGCCGCCTGGTGCACATTCCGGTCGGGCGGTTCGCCGAGGCCGACGAGATCGCCGCCGCCGTCGCCTTCCTGGCCAGCGACGACTCCTCCTTCGTGAACGCCACCGACTTCCTGGTGGACGGCGGGATCTCCGGGGCGTACGTCACACCGCTGTAGATCACCGCGCGCGGCGTCCTACAGTGCCGGAATGAGCATGACGCCGCCGCCCGGCTGGTACCGCGACCCGTCGGCCGCCCACCAGGAACGCTGGTGGGACGGCACCGCCTGGACCGAGCACCGGCGCGCACCGGGAGCCACCGGGTACGGGGCGCCCGGGGACACCGGGTACGGCGCATCCGCGAGCACCGGATACGGCGCACCCGCGACCACCGGGTACGGCGCGGCCCAGCACCCGGCGCCCCGGGCGCAGCCCGGCCAGCCGCCGACCGTGCCGCTGTTCGCGGGCGGTGGACAGGGGCAGCAGGGCGGCACCGGGCGGGGAAAGGCCGTCGCCCTCACCGGCGCCGCGGCCGTGCTGGTCGCCGCGATCGTCACCGGTGTGTTCGTCCTGGGCGAGGACGACGGAGACGGTCCCGATACGCAGGCGCCGCCCGTGACACCGACCGCCACCGACCCCGCGCCGGTGACCGAGGAGCCGTCGCCCACCCCCTCCGGGTCCTCCGCGGACGACCCCGCCGTGGTCGAGGACCAGCTCAACGGCGTCACCTTCCCGCTGCCCGACGGCTGGGTCCTGCCCGAGCACGTCGCCGAGGACGACGTCATGATGACCACGGACGGCACCTACGACTGCCCGGCGGACGGCGGCGTGTGCCGGCACGGAATGGTCGTCTCCCGCACCGTCACGTCGAACGCCGAGTCCTCCCCGAAGACCCTCGCCCGGCAGGACATCGAGGACGCCGCCGACGACGCGTACGACCGCGACCTGGTCGGCAACAAGCCGTTCGGCGGCATCGAGTCGCACGAGGAGGTGGCGTCCGGGCAGGTCGCGGTCGCCGGACGCGCGGGCTACTACGTGCGCTGGCGGGTGGAGACGGCCAAGGGGCCCGGCGGCTACGTGCAGTCGCTGGTGTTCCCCTCCACCGTCGGCACCGAGTCCCCGGTCCTGGTCCGCTACGTCTTCGACGCGGGCGAGGACGGGCCGCCGCTCGCCGACATGGACACCATCACCCAGGGCATCCGGCCCATCGGCGACGCGGACACGGGCGGCGGCGTGGGCAGCGGTATCGGCCCGACGGACTGACGGACTGACGGCGCGATGGCACGTCGGGTCCTAGAGGAAGGTGTGCCCCTCGCCCCGGTACGTCGGGACCGTCGCCGTCACCGCGTCCCCCTCCACCAGGTGCAGCGTGTCGAACCGCTCGCACAGCTCACCGGCCTTGGCGTGCCGGAACCACACCTTGCCGCCGATCAGCAGGTCGTCGGCGGGCGAGCCGAGCAGCGGCGTCTGCACCTCGCCGGGGCCCTCCTGGGGGTCGTAGCGCAGCCCCTCGGGCAGATACGGCACCGGCAGCCGGTCGGCGCCGGCCGCGCCGGAGGCCGGATAGCCGCCGCCCAGCACCGTCACGACCCCGACGCCGGGACGCCGTACGACGGGCAGCGCGAACAGCGCCGCCGGACGCCCGGTGAACGAGGTGTAGTTGTCGAACAGGCGCGGCACGTACAGGCCGGACCCGGCGGCGATCTCCGTGACCGCCTCCTCGGCCGCCGTGTGCTGCACGCTGCCCGTGCCGCCGCCGTTGACGAACTCCAGGCCCGGCACCACCGCCCGCACGGCCCGCACCACGGCGGCGCGGCGCTCGGCGAGTTCCCGGCGGGCGGCGGCCTGCATCAGCCGCACCGCACGCGACCGCAGCGGGCGCCCGGCCACCGCGTCCCCGACCCCGGCGACATGACCCTCGTACGCCATGACACCGACGACCTCGAACCCCTTGCGGCGGGCCACCGCCCGGGCCAGGTCGGCCATCTCGGCGGGGGAGTGCAGCGGGGAACGGCGGGCGCCGACCCGTACCCGGCCGCCGAGCAGCCGCAGCGAGGTGTCCAACTCCAGGCAGACCCGCACGACTTCGCGCCCGCCGTCGCGGGCCCCGTCGATGAGGTCCAGCTGCGCCGGGTCGTCGACCATCACGGTCACCGCGGAGGCGAGCTTCGGGTCGGCGGTCAGCTCGGCGTATCCGGTGCGGTCCGCCGACGGGTAGGCGAGCAGCACGTCCTCGAAGCCGGAGCGGGCCAGCCACAGGGACTCGGCCAGGGTGTACGACATGAGGCCGGCGAAACCGTCCCTGGCCAGGGCGCGTTCCAGCAGGGCACGGCAGCGTACGGACTTGCTGGCCACCCGGACCGGCTTGCCGCCGGCCCGGCGGACCAGGTCGTCCGCGTTGGCGTCGAACGCCTCCAGGTCCACGATGGCCACGGGGGCGTCCAGATGGGAGGTGGCCCGGTCGTAACGGGCCCGGTCGGCGGCGCGCGCAGTCATGCCCGCAGCCTGCCAGACAGGATTACCGCAGGGTAGGGGGACGTTCCGGGCCAATGCCACGGGCGTGCGGACTGGTTCCCCGCCGGGCGGGGTCACGCCGTAGAGTGACGCGCACGCACGGCGAACGACCCCGGGCGGCCGGGCCCCCGGGCCCGCGCCGGGATGGCGGTCCTCGCGTGCGGGTATGCGTGCCCGGGACGGAT
Source organism: Streptomyces sp. NPDC058985 (assembly GCF_042740985.1). Taxonomy (NCBI): domain Bacteria; kingdom Bacillati; phylum Actinomycetota; class Actinomycetes; order Kitasatosporales; family Streptomycetaceae; genus Streptomyces; species Streptomyces sp. NPDC058985. The sequence continues at coordinate 79,181 of NZ_JBHYJX010000024.1, forward strand.
CGGTCCGCGCCGGGCCGGGGCAGGAGACATCACCGGCCCGCGCCGGAGAACGGCCCGGGCCCGAGAAACGGGGGGTGCATGAGCACGGAAGCGCGCCGCGCCTCCCATCCGCCCCGCCCCACCGCCCCACCGGGGGAACACCCGCCACCGCCGGGCCCCGACGACCAGGCCTCCGCGGGGCGCCCCTGGACTCCGTCGCCCACCGCGTCCGGCTCGGGCACCGCCGCTCCGGCCCGGCCGCAGTTCCCGCCGCGTCCCGCGACGGAGCCTGCTCCGGCCGACGCCTCCCGGAACCCCGGCGCTCCTTCCCGTCCCGCCGCGCCCCCGCGCCCCGCGTCGCCCCCGGCGGCTTCCGGAGCGGTCGAGGGCGGTGCCGCGGCCGCGTCGGTCACCGCGTCCGGTTCCGGCACCGCCGATCTCACGGGCGCCGCGGCACACCCGCGCCCCACCACGCCGCCCCGCCCCGCCCAGGCGCCGGCGTCGCACGACCCCGACGCGGCGGGAGCCGGCCGGCGTTCGTCGGGCATGTCGGACCCCGTCCCCGGGCAGCGCCCGCAGGCCCCGTCCCGGGACACGGGGCGGGGCGAGACCCCGGGCCGAGAGCCTTCGTCGTCCCCGGAGGCACCCCCGAGGACCCGGCCCCCGTACCCGCGCCTCCGCCCAGACGACCGCTCACGCGGCGGACAGGGACAGGACGTACCTCCACCGCGTGCTTCGGCCCGGTTCCCGGATGCTCCGCCGTCTGTCGGGCGGGACGCCGAGCCGCGTTCTTCGGCGCGGTTCCCGGATGCTCCGCCGTCTGTTGGGCGGGACGCCGAGCCGCGTGCTTCGGCGCGGTTCCCGGATGCTCCGCCGTCTGTTGGGCGGGACGCCGAGCCGCGTGCTTCGGCGCGGTTCCCGGATGCCCCGCCGTCCGTCGGGCGGGACGCCGCACCACACGCTTCCGCCCGCTTTCCCGACGCCCCGCCCACCGTCGGCAGCGATGCCCCGGCTCCCGGCGTCACCCGCCCGGAAACACCCGGCACGCGCTCGGCGGCGCCCACCGCGCGCCCGGACGTGCCCGCCGCACGCCCTCCGGGCGCCGCGCCGGGCTCGCCCCCGCGTGACGTTCCCGCGGCCCAGGACCCGCCTCGCCGCCCGGTGGGGCCCACGGCGCACGGCGCCGGTGTGGGCGAGGACCTCCGGGGAACCGGGGCGTCCCGGCCGGCGGCCCGGCGGACCGGCGTCCCCGAGGAGACCCCCTCCGAGACGACCCGGCGGCTGCGGCCGGTGCCGCCCGAGCCGGTGGCGGGCCGCGACTCCGGGCCCGACCCCGCGTTCTCCTGGAGCGCCCCGGTGGTGCCCGGCGACGGGCGGCCCCGGGTGTCGTTCGGGCGGCCCGAGGGGTACGACGGGCTCGCCCGGCCCCGCCCGCTCGGCGGCCGGCTGCGGCCGCAGGCCCTCGCCGCCGCGGTCTGTCTCGTGCTCGGCGTGGGGCTCCTCACCGGAGCGGTCACCGGCAGCTGGCTCGCCGGGGACTCCGGGGACGGGGGCGCGCGCAGCGCGTTCACCGAGGCCGGAGACCTGTGGCACAGCGTGCCGGTCGACCAGCTGTTCCCGCCCACCGTGCGCGGCCAGGGCGCCGGCCCCGGCGGCGCCGACCGCACCTGGACGCGGATCGCGGTCGCCCCGGACGGCGAGTGCGCCGCCGCCTTCGACCGGCTGCTCGCCAAGGTGCTGGACCCGGTCGGCTGCCGGCGCCTGCTGCGCGCCACGTACACCGACGCCACCCGGAGCCACGTCACCACCGTCGGCATGCTGTTCACCAAGGCCGACGCCGCCGCCATGACCTCACTGGCGAAGCGGTTCGAGAAGGAGGGCCTGGGCGGCCGCGACGACCTGATGCCGCTGCCGTACGCCGCGAAGGACACCGTCGCCGCCGGGTTCGGCGCCCCGCAGCGCGCCGCCTGGACCGTCTCCGTCCTCACCGACGCCCCCGTCGTCGTCTACGCCGTCTCCGGCTGGGCCGACGCCCGCACCGTCGACGACCCCCAGCCCGCCGGGGAGGCCATGGAGTCCGGCGCCACGTCCGCCCCCGCCCAGGCCGGCCTCGGCCACGAGGCGAAGGGCCTCGCCGACCGCGTCGAACGCGCCCTGCGCAAGAACGTGGGCCAGGCCACGGAGCACCCGTCGTGAACGCACCCCAGGTGAACACCCGCCGCGCCCGCCGGGCAGGCGCCGCCCTGAGCCTCCTGCTGGCGGGCGCCCTCGTGCTCGTCCCCGCCCCCACCGCCCACGCCGACGGCATCCGCGCCCAGCAGTGGGCCCTGGACGCCATGCACACCCAGGACGCCTGGCGCACCACCAAGGGCGCGGGCGTCACCGTCGCCGTCCTGGACACGGGCGTGGAGGCCGACCACCCCGACCTGGCCGGCAACGTCATCACCGGGAAGGACCTGGTCGGCTTCGGCGCGAGCGAGGGCGACCGCGCCTGGGCCCGGCACGGCACCGCCATGGCCGGGATCATCGCCGGGCACGGCCACGGCGCCGGCAACGCCGAGGGTGTCATGGGCATCGCCCCGGAGGCCAAGATCATGCCCCTGCGCGTGATCCTGGAGGACGGCGACCCCTCCCGTGCCAAGGCCCGCAAGACCCGCGGCAACGCCCTCGCCGAGGGCATCCGCTGGGCCGCGGACAACGGCGCCGACATCATCAACCTCTCCCTCGGCGACGACTCCGCCTCCGCGCACCCCGAACCCGCCGAGGACGAGGCCATCCAGTACGCCCTGAAGAAGGGCGTGATCGTCGTCGCCTCGGCCGGCAACGGCGGCGAGAAGGGCGACCACGTCTCCTACCCGGCCGCTTATCCGGGCGTCATCGCCGCCACCGCCGTCGACCGCTACGGCACCCGCGCCTCCTTCTCCACCCGCCGCTGGTACGCCACGGTCAGCGCGCCCGGCGTCGACGTGATCATCGCCGACCCCGACCACCGGTACTACGAGGGCTGGGGCACCAGCGCCGCCTCGGCCTTCGTCTCCGGCGCCGCCGCCCTGGTGAAGGCGGCCCATCCGGACCTCGGCCCGGCCCAGGTCAAGGCCCTGCTGGAGGACACCGCGCGCAACGCCCCCGCCGAGGGCCGCGACGACTCCCGCGGCTTCGGCTTCGTCGACCCCGCCGCCGCGATCGAGGCGGCCGGACGGCTGAAGCCGGAGGGCCTGAACCCGGCGGCCTACGGCGACAAGTACTTCGGCTCAGGCCCCGACACCGCCGACTCCGACGACTCCACCTCAGCCTGGGCGGCCCCGCTGGCCGGCGGCGCGGGCGGCGTCCTCGTGGTCGCCGCCGTGGTCCTGTGGCGCGGCCGCCGCGAACGCTACGACGACTTCTGAGTCCGCTCCGCCCGGCGACTCCCCTCGCCCTCCTCGGCGAGGACGGACACCGCGGCCCGGGCCGCCGCCTCGACCACCGCGATCCCCTCCGCCAGCGTCGCGCTGCCCCGCGACACCACCGCGACCAGCCGGTCGTGACCGTCCGAGGTGACCCGCCCGACGCTGTTGACCACCCACAACCCGGTGGTGCTCCGCCGCAGCCAGCCGTTCTTCAGCGCCCACGCGGAACCGTCGGCCGCCGCCGACACCCCCCACCGCTGACCGTCCGTGATCCGCCCCATCAACCCGGTCACGTACGCCCGTGCGTCCGTGCTCAGCTGGGAACCCTCCGCGACGAACAACTGCCGCAGCAGCGCGACCTGATCAACGGCCGTCGTCCGGGTCAGCCCCCACAGCGTCCCCTCGCCGCCCGCGCTCCCCGTCAGCCCGAACCGCTCGTTCGCCGCGTCCAGCCCCCGCGCCCCGCCGATCGCCCGCCACAGCGCCGAGGCCGAGTCGTTGTCACTCCGCTCGACCATCGCGACGGCATGCGCCCGCTCCGCGACGGTCAGCGCGCGCCCCGCGTCCCGCGCCCGGAGCAGCAGCGCCGCCAGAATGCCGACCTTGACGATGCTCGCCGTCTCGAAGACTCCCGCCCCGTGGGCCGCCCCCACCCCGGTCTCCGGATCAAGCCCCGCCACCGCGACCTCGACGCCGTCCGCCACAGGCACCGACGCCATGAGGCCGGCCAGCGACGCGTCCCGCTCCATGCCCACCCCTCCCGCCCACGGTCACCGGCACCGACACCGGCACCGTCACCGCCGACGATACGACGCCACGCCGGCCTTGATCACCGACCGGGCCCGCTGGTTGGCTGTCCGCATGACCGGACTCGGAGACGTCCCGTGGCCGCCGCCCGCCCCCATCAGGACCGAGCGGCTCGTACTCCGTGCGCCCGAGGCCAGGGACCGTCCGGTGTTCGTCGAACTGCTGGCCTCGGCAGAGGTGCACACCTATCTCGGAGGCCCCCGGCCGCGTGATGAGCTGGAGCGCGAGTTGCCCGCGGTGCCCGAGCGGTGGCCGGGGAGCTTCGTCGTCGACCTCGACGGGGCGATGATCGGCCAGATCCTGCTCCGGAGGGCGTCGGAGCGCCATCGCCCGGCCGCGTCGGGGAAGGCCGACCTCGGATACCTGTTCCTGCCCCGGGCGTGGGGTCTCGGGTACGCCCAGGAGTCGTGTGCGGCGGCCCTCGACTGGTTCGACGGCGTCCTTCCCGGCGAGCCGGTGGCGCTGGCCACCCAGACCGCCAACGTGGGCTCCATGCGCCTCGCGGCAAGGCTGGGGTTCGCCGAGGTGGAGCGGTTCCGGGCCTGGGACGCCGAGCAGTGGCTCGGCCTGCGGTCCCCGGCCGCGCCCCCTCGTCGGCCGGCGGACACCCTGAACTAGGGTCGGGGACCGTGGCGAACAAGAACATTCCCGACTCCGGCTACTCCGACGACGACGGCTCCGCCGATCCCCGGCTCGATGCCGCGCTCGCCGCCTGGGCCGAGGACCGGACCGCTCTGGCGCCGGTGCTGGAGGCGCTCAAGGGTGCCCGGCTGCTGGTGCCTGTCGTGGCCGTCCTCGGTGAGGTGGAGGAGGACAGTCAAGAGGGGCGCGAAGCTCTTTGGAAGGGTGGTGGTGGGCGACGGGAGGGCGGGCTGCGCCGGGAGAAGACCAGTGACATGGCGGTGCCCACGCTGAAGGCCGGCGGCCGTACCGCGCTGCCCGCCTTCACGTCCACCGCGTCGCTCGCCCGCTGGGATCCCGCGGCCCGCCCCGTCGCCGTACCCGTGCACCAGGCGCTGCAGGCCGCCGCGCACGAGAAGGCGGACACGGTCGTCCTCGATCTGGCCGGACCGGTCCCGTTCGAGCTGACCGGAGCGGTGCTGCTGGCGCTGGCCGAGGGACGCACGACGACCGACCCGCTCGCCGATCCGGCCGTCACCGGTGCCGTACGCGCCGTCCTGGCCGCGGAGCCGGCCGTGCTCCGGGCGCATCTCGGACGGGGCCGCGCCGACGGCACGCTGGCACTGGTCCTGGATCCGGGGGAGGACGACCCGGCGAAGGCGGCCCGTGCCGTCGCCGAACGGCTGGCCGCCGACGAGACGCTGAGGGCCCGCCTGGTGCGCGGCCTCGACCTGGCACTGCTGCCGGCCGGGGCGACGCCGCCGGGCGAGCCCTTGTACGTGCGGGAGGGGCGGGGTCAGCGGTAGACGGGCCCCGTGTACTTCTCGCCCGGACCCTGACCCGGCTCGTCCGGGACGAGCGAGGCCTCGCGGAAGGCCAGTTGGAGCGACTTCAGGCCGTCCCGCAGCGGCGCCGCGTGGAAGGAGCTGATCTCGGTCGCCGTCGCGTCCAGCAGGCCGCCCAGCGCGTGCACCAGCTTGCGCGCCTCGTCCAGGTCCTTGTGCGCCTCGCCCTCCTCGGTCAGCCCCAGCTTCACGGCGGCGGCGCTCATCAGGTTGACGGCGACCGTCACGATCACCTCGACCGCGGGGACCTCCGCGATGTCGCGGGTCATGGCGTCGAAGTCGGGCGTCTCAGGCGGGGTGTCACTCATGCCGCACACGATAGGCGCAGCGGCGGACCACCCCCCACTCGGTCTCGGTTAGCCCTTCCCTCGCCGAGCTGCTAACCTTGTGTAACGACCGGTCGGACACGCACGCCCACGGCTGCGGATCCGGCCCACAAGTGGAGGCTCCGATCTCCCACCTGGCCGTCCTCCGGGACGGCGGGTCACCGGTCAGGCGGTCCCGTCCCAGCGGCGGCGACCGGCCCGAAATCGCGCCCCGCGGTCATCGCGGCGGTGCTCCGGTAGTAGTCCGAGGAGCCCCGCCTGTGATCGTCCGGGGCATTTTTTGTGCGCCGGCGCGGTTAGGTCTATCGAACACAGACGTTACGCGGCTGTTTGCCAGACCGTCGCGTGGTGCTACCGAGGAGGATCCATCAGCGCCGAGCCCCGCATCAACGACCGGATTCGCGTTCCCGAGGTGCGACTTGTCGGTCCCAGCGGCGAGCAGGTCGGGATTGTTCCGCTTGCCAAGGCCCTGGAGCTTGCGCAGGAGTACGACCTCGACCTCGTCGAGGTCGCGGCGAACGCCCGTCCGCCTGTCTGCAAGCTCATGGACTACGGGAAGTTCAAGTACGAGTCGGCCATGAAGGCCCGTGAGGCGCGCAAGAACCAGGCGCACACGGTCATCAAGGAGATGAAGCTCCGGCCGAAGATCGACCCGCACGACTATGACACCAAGAAGGGTCACGTCGTCCGGTTCCTCAAGCAGGGCGACAAGGTCAAGATCACGATCATGTTCCGCGGCCGCGAGCAGTCCCGCCCCGAGCTGGGCTACCGACTGCTGCAGCGTCTCGCGGAGGACGTCCAGGACCTCGGCTTCGTGGAGTCGAATCCGAAGCAGGACGGCCGAAACATGATCATGGTTCTCGGTCCGCACAAGAAGAAGACCGAGGCGATGGCCGAGGCCCGTCAGGCGCAGGAAGCGCGCAAGGCGGACGCGAAGGCCAACCCCGGTAAGTCGCAGAACGCCGCGGAGGCCGACGCCGAGGGCGCCGAGGCTCCGGCCCAGGAACCCGCCGAGGCGTGACCCCGGGGGGACGCGAGTCCCCAGGACCAACCGATACAAGCGACGCTCCACCGTGCCCGGTTTCACGACCGGGCACCGGAGCGCCACCGACGAGGAGAGAACGGCGCTATGCCGAAGAACAAGTCGCACAGCGGTGCCAGCAAGCGCTTCAAGATCACCGGCTCCGGCAAGGTGCTCCGTGAGCGCGCCGGCAAGCGCCACCTGCTCGAGCACAAGTCGTCCCGCGTGACGCGCCGCCTGACCGGCAACGCCGAGATGGCCCCGGGCGACGCCGCGAAGATCAAGAAGCTTCTCGGCAAGTGACGTACGGGCGCCACTGAGCGCCGTACGGCAGGACCGGGACCCCATCGATACCGGGCCGCGTGAGGATCACCGCGGCCCCGCTACAAGGAGTTAACAAGTGGCACGCGTCAAGCGGGCAGTCAACGCCCACAAGAAGCGCCGGGCGATCCTCGAGCAGGCCTCCGGCTACCGCGGTCAGCGTTCGCGCCTGTACCGCAAGGCCAAGGAGCAGGTCACCCACTCGCTGGTCTACAACTACAACGACCGCAAGAAGCGCAAGGGTGACTTCCGCCAGCTGTGGATCCAGCGCATCAACGCCGCTGCCCGCGCCAACGGCATCACGTACAACCGCTTCATCCAGGGCCTGAAGGCCGCCAACGTCGAGGTCGACCGCAAGATCCTCGCCGAGCTGGCCGTCAACGACGCCGGTGCCTTCGCGGCGCTGGTCGAGGTGGCGCAGAAGGCGCTGCCGAGCGACGTGAACGCGCCCAAGGCGGCGTGACGCTGCGCTGGCTTGAGCCGTAGTTGAAGGGACCCGCAGGCTCCAGCCTGCGGGTCCCTTCGATTGCCGTTGTCCGGTTCGTTGTCTGCTGCGGGTGCGTCGTGGCTGGTCGCGCAGTTCCCCGCGCCCCTGGAGGGCGCGTGCAGCCCGCGTCGAGATATCTGTGAACGTTAGGAAGAGCATGCGACCCGCCAGCCCCGAGCTGATCTCCCCCCGTTCTCCCCGTGTCCTGGCCGCGCGGCGGCTGGGGAAGCGGAACTTCCGGGGGAAGGAGCGGCTGTTCCTGGCCGAGGGGCCGCAGGCCGTGCGGGAGGCCGCCGGGTACGAGGACACGCTGGTCGAGCTGTTCGCCACCGTCGAGGCCGCCGAGCGGTACGCCGACATCATCGGGGCCGCGCGCGAGGCCGGGGTGCGCGTGCACCTCGCCGCCGAGCAGGTGATCGAGGACATCTCCACCACCGTCACCCCGCAGGGCCTGGTCGGGGTCTGCCGGTTCATCGACACCCCCTTCGACGAGATCCTCGCCGCCCGCCCCAGGCTCGTCGCCGTCCTCGCGCACGTCCGCGACCCCGGCAACGCGGGCACGGTGCTGCGCTGCGCCGACGCCGCCGGCGCCGAGGCCGTCGTCCTCACCGACGCCTCCGTCGACCTGTACAACCCCAAGGCCGTACGCGCCTCCGTCGGTTCCCTGTTCCACCTGCCGGTCGCCGTCGGCGTCCCCGTCGAGCGGGCCGTGGCCGGGCTGCGGGACGCCGGGGTCCGGGTGGTCGCCGCCGACGGCGCGGGGGAGCAGGACCTCGACGCCGAGCTGGACGCCGGCACCATGGGCGGCCCCACCGCCTGGGTGTTCGGCAACGAGGCCTGGGGGCTCCCCGAGGAGACCCGCGGCCTCGCCGACGCCGTCCTGCGCGTCCCGATCCACGGGAAGGCCGAGAGCCTGAACCTGGCGACCGCCGCCGCCGTATGTCTCTACGCGTCGGCGCGTGCACAGCGCGCCGCCGGAGGGTGCCGCTCCGTCACCAACGCCTAGTAGGGTGACCTGCCCAGGGCCCCCGCGTGGCTGAGAGGTGGGATACGGGGATGAGTGTCGGCACGAGCAGCGCGCCGGGAGCCCGGGGGGCGCCGCGTCCGCCCGCGCCCCGCACCCCCGGTGATCTCGCCGGCCTCGGACTGGACCCGGACGAGCTGCCCGACGGCCTGGTCGTCGCCGACGAGCGTGGCCGCGTCGTCTGCTTCAACGCCGCCGCCGCCCGCATCACCGCCGTCCCGGCCGCCGAAGCCCTCGGCCGGCCGCTGGAGAAGGCACTGCCCCTGGAGGACCTGGAGGGCCGCCGCTGGTGGCAGCTCACCGACCCCTACGGCGGCCTCGCCATCCGCGCCGGCCAGCCCGAGCGCAACCTCCTGCTCCCCGGCGGCCGGGAAGTCCTCGTCTCCGCCCGCTACGTCCGCGTCGAGCGGCTCGGCCCCGTCCACCGCATCGTCGTCACCCTGCGTGACACCGAGGCCCGGCGCCGTACCGAACGCAGCCACGCCGAGCTGATCGCCACCGTCGCCCACGAACTGCGCTCGCCCCTCACCTCCGTCAAGGGCTTCACGGCGACGCTGCTGGCCAAGTGGGAGAGGTTCACCGACGATCAGAAGCGGCTGATGCTGGAGACCGTCGACGCCGACGCGGACCGGGTCACCCGGCTCATCGCCGAGCTGCTGGACATCTCGCGGATCGACTCGGGCCGGCTGGAGGTCCGCCGCCAGCCCGTCGACATCGGCGCCGCCGTCGGCCGGCACATCCAGGCGTACGTCGCCTCCGGCCAGGAGGCCGACCGCTTCCTGCTCCGCCTCGGTCGGCCGCTGCCCGACCTGTGGGCCGACCCCGACAAGGTCGACCAGGTGCTGAGCAACCTGCTGGAAAATGCGGTGCGGCACGGCGAGGGAACCGTCACCATTGACATCACGCCCACGGCGTCCCCCCGCGAAGGGGAGGACGCCGGCACGTCGGTCACGGTGAGCGACGAAGGGGCCGGCATCCCGGAGGAGTCCATGAACCGCGTCTTCACCCGCTTCTGGCGGGGCAGCAAGCGCGGTGGCACCGGCCTCGGGCTGTACATCGTCAAGGGCATCGTCGAGGCCCACGGCGGCACCATCACGGTCGGCCGCGCCCCCGGCGGCGGCGCCGAGTTCCGATTTACGTTGCCCGTGGCGGCACCGGCGTATCTCACCTGAGCAGCATCTGAGACGGCCGACGACCCCCACGGGCGTGATCCGCGTTCCACAGCCCCGTTAGACTCGGTCTTTGGCACCTTTGCGTCCAGTTCCGCAGACGAAGCGTCGACGAAGCGTCTCCGCCCCGTCTCGGACCGTAGACGGGGCGTTCCAGCCAGCCAATCGGAAGCACGGGAAGAGATGTCGGCACCGAATAAGTCGTACGACCCTGTCGAGGTCGAGGCGTTGAAACCGGAAGAGATCGAGCGCATGCGGGACGAGGCGCTCGCCGCCTTCGCCGCAGCGAGCTCCCTCGACGCGCTCCAGGAGGCCAAGGTCGCCCACACCGGCGGGGCCTCTGCGCTGGCGCTCGCCAACCGCGAGATCGGCGCCCTGCCCCCGCAGGCCAAGGCCGACGCGGGCAAGCGCGTCGGCATGGCCCGCGGCGCGGTCAACAAGGCGCTGGCCGCCCGCCAGGCGGAGCTGGAGGCCGAGCGCGACGCGCGCGTGCTCGTCGAGGAGGCCGTGGACGTCACGCTGCCCCACGACCGCGTGCCGGCCGGCGCCCGCCACCCGCTCACCACGCTCTCCGAGCGCATCGAGGACGTCTTCGTGGCCATGGGCTACGAGGTCGCCGAGGGCCCCGAGGCCGAGGCCGAGTGGTTCAACTTCGACGCCCTCAACATCGGCCCGGACCACCCGGCCCGCGGCGAGGCCGACACCTTCTTCGTGCAGGGGCCGGACGGCGGCGCCGAGTCCGGCGTGGTGCTGCGCACCCACACCTCGCCCGTGCAGATCCGCTCCGCGCTCGACCGCGAGCTGCCGGTCTACGTGATCTGCCCCGGCCGGGTGTACCGCACCGACGAGCTGGACGCCACGCACACCCCCGTCTTCCACCAGGTCGAGCTGCTCGCCATCGACGAGGGCCTGACCATGGCGGACCTCAAGGGCACCCTGGACCACATGGTCCAGTCGCTGTTCGGCGCGGAGATGAAGACCCGGCTGCGGCCGAACTTCTTCCCCTTCACCGAGCCGTCCGCCGAGATGGACATGCTCTGCTACGTCTGCAAGGGCGCGTCCGTCGGCAACCCCGACCGGCCCTGCCGCACCTGCTCCAGCGAGGGCTGGATCGAGCTGGGCGGCTGCGGCATGGTCAACCCGCGGGTGCTCACCGCCTGCGGCATCGACCCGGCGAAGTACAGCGGCTTCGCCTTCGGGTTCGGCATCGAGCGGATGCTGATGTTCCGCCACAACGTCGAGGACATGCGAGACATGGTCGAGGGTGACGTCCGGTTCACCCGGCCGTTCGGGATGGAGATCTGATGCGGGTCCCGCTTTCCTGGCTGCGGGAGTACGTCGACCTGCCGGCCACCGAGACCGGCCGCGACGTGCAGGCCAAGCTGATTTCGGCCGGTCTGGAGGTCGAGACCGTCGAGCACCTCGGCGCCGACCTCAAGGGCCCGCTCGTGGTCGGCCAGGTGCTGACCATCGAGGAGCTGGAGGGCTTCAAGAAGCCGATCCGCTTCTGCACCGTCGACGTCGGACAGGCCAACGGCACCGGTGAGCCCCAGGAGATCGTCTGCGGCGCCCGGAACTTCGCCGTCGGCGACAAGGTCGTCGTGGTCCTCCCCGGCGCCACCCTGCCCGGCGGCTTCTCGATCTCCGCCCGCAAGACCTACGGCAAGACGTCCCACGGCATGATCTGCTCCGGCGACGAGCTGGGCATGGGCGACGACGGCAGCCACGGCATCATCGTGCTGCCGCCCGAGACCGAGGTCGGCAAGGACGCCATCGAGCTGCTGGAACTGGTCGACGAGGTGCTGGACATCGCCGTCACCGCCAACCGCGGCGACTGCCTGTCCCTCCGCGGCGTGGCCCGCGAGGCCGCCGTCGCCTACGGCCTGCCGCTGCGCGACCCGGCCCTCATCGACGTGCCGGGCCCCAACGCCTACGGCTACCCCGTCAAGATCGCCGACCCCGCCGGCTGCGACCGCTTCACCGCCCGCACGGTGACCGGACTCAGTGCCGAGGCGCGCTCCCCGATCTGGCTCCAGCGGCGCCTCCAGAAGGTCGGCATGCGCCCGATCTCGCTGGCCGTCGACGTCACCAACTACGTGATGATGGAGCTGGGCCAGCCCCTGCACGCCTACGACCGGGGCCTCGTCCAAGGCACCATCGGCGTGCGCCGGGCCGAGGAGGGCGAGAGGATCGTCACCCTCGACGGCGTCGAGCGGAAGCTGCACGCCGAGGACCTGGTCATCACCGACGACCGGGGCCCGATCGGTCTCGCCGGCGTCATGGGCGGCGCCAACACCGAGATCGCGGACCACGACGCCGCGGAGAACGGCGGCGACGCGACGAGTGACGTGGTCATCGAGGCCGCCCACTTCGACCAGGTGTCCATCGCGCGCACCGCCCGCCGGCACAAGCTGTCCTCCGAGGCCTCCCGCCGCTTCGAGCGCGGTGTGGACCCGCAGGCCGCCGCCGCTGCCGCGCAGCGCACCGTCGACCTGCTGGTGCTGCTCGCGGGCGGCACCGCCGAGGCCGGCGTCACGGAGATCAGCGCCCCCTCCGCACCGCACACCATCAGCGTCCCCGCCGACCACCCCGACCAGGTCGCCGGCGTCACCTACGGCCGCGAGACCGTCGTACGGCGCCTCCAGGAGGTCGGCTGCGATGTGTACGGGCAGGACGAGCTGATCGTCACCGTCCCGTCCTGGCGGCCCGACCTGACCGACCCGAACGACCTGGCCGAAGAGGTCATCCGGCTGGAGGGCTACGAGAACCTGCCCTCCACCCTGCCCAGGCCCTCCGCGGGCCGTGGCCTGACCTCCCGGCAGCGGCTGCACCGCCGGGTCGGCCGGGCGCTGGCCGGCGCGGGCTGCGTCGAGGCGCTCAACTACCCGTTCGTCAGCGAGCAGGTCTTCGACCAGCTCGGGCTGGACGCCGACGACCCGGCCCGCCGCGTCGTCAAGCTGGTCAACCCGCTCAGCGACGAGGAGCCCGCGCTGCGGACCACGCTGCTGCCGGGCCTGCTCGGCGCCCTGCGCCGCAACGACGGCCGGGGCTCGCACGACCTGGCGCTCTTCGAGACCGGCCTGGTCTTCCACCCGCGCGACGAGCGGCGGGTCGCCGCCAACCTGCCGGTCGACCGGCGGCCCGGCGACGACGACCTCGCCGCACTGGACGCCGCGCTGCCCGACCAGCCGCGGCACGTCGCGGTCGTGCTGACCGGCGCGCGGGAGCAGGCCGGCTGGTGGGGCAAGGGCCGTCCGGCCGACTGGGCCGACGCCGCCGAGGCGGCACGCCTGGTGGCCCGGGAGGCCGGCGCCGAGCTGATCCTCCGCAAGGGACAGTACGGGCCGTGGCACCCCGGGCGCTGCGCCGAGCTGATCGTCACGGTCGACGGCACGGAGCGGGTCGTCGGACACGCGGGTGAGCTGCACCCCCGGGTGCTCAAGGCGCTCGGTCTGCCCGCGCGTACCTGCGCGATGGAGCTGGACCTCGACGTCGTGGCGCGGGCGGGCAACGACACCCCGCAGGCGCCGGGCATCTCCACGTTCCCGGTGGCGACGCAGGACGTCGCCCTGGTCGTCGACGCGTTCGTCCCGGCGGCCGAGGTCGAGGCCGCCCTGCGGGACGGCGCCGGTGAACTGCTGGAGTCCATCCGGCTGTTCGACGTCTACGACAACGCGGAGCAGCTGGGTGAGGGGCGCAAGTCCCTCGCGTACGCGTTGCGTTTCCGCGCGGGGGACCGGACGCTCACCGTCGACGAGGCGTCGGCCGCGCGGGACGCGGCGGTTGCCCTCGCGGGCGAGCGGGTCGGAGCGGTGCTGCGCAGTTAGCGGTTCGGGTTCGCCCAAGGGGCGGGGGCTTCTGCCGGTTGGCGGCCGCGGGTACGTCGTGGTCGCTCGCGCAGTTCCCCGCGCCCCTTCAGGGACGTAACCTGAACGCCGCCAAGGGGCGCGGGGAACTGCGCGACCAGCCACAGCGCACCCGCACTCGACAGCGCACCCGCACCCTGAACGGCGTCGAGTCGCCCCGCACGGCCGGCGGAGCCGTCCGCCCCGCCACGGAGTGTCGGGCAGGCAGCCGGGCGGACGGCGTGGAAACGGGCCGCCGCACTGTACGAGGGGGAGCCGGCGGCCCGGCCGGCCTCTTTCGAGGTCCCTCAGTCAAGCGGCCCGGAACTCTCCGCGACAGTGCGCACACGCTGTGGATGCGCGTACTCCGTTCACACCCCGTGTGAAGCCCGGCACACTACGCTGTCGGCACCGAGTCACCGCGGCACCGGGGGGCACCCATGCAGCCCAACACCCTGCTCGACGCGATCCTGGACGAGGCCGGGATCTCGCACGCGGGACTGGCCGCGCACGTCAACCAGGCGGGACGCGCCCGCGGGCTGGCGCTGAGGTACGAACACACCGCCGTCGCACGGTGGTTGAAGGGCCAGCGCCCGCGCGGCCAGGTGCCCGACCTGATCTGCGAGGTCCTCGCCTCCCGCCTGCACCGCCCCGTCACGCTCGACGACATCGGCCTCGGGGTGCCCGGCGAACCGGCCGCCCCGCACACCGGCTCGCTCTCCGGGTTCGTGGAGCGCGCCACCGCCCTGTGGCGCTCCGACCAGCAGCGGCGCCCGCACATCCTCGGCGCCCCCGCGCTCACCGGCACGCCCGCGGTGATGCCGGTCTGGGAGTGGGAGAACCCGCCCGAGGACGTCGACGTCTCCCGCGGCGGGCGGCACCGGGTGACCGCCGCCGACCTGGAGATGCTGCGCTGCGCCCGGGCCCACTACGAGCAGATGTACCGCAAGGCCGGCGGCATGGCGACCCGCGCCCGCATCGTCGGCTTCCTCAACTCCGAGGCCGCGCCGCTGCTGCGCGGCGGCTACACCGACGCCACCGGACGCCAACTGCACCGGGCCACCGGCGGCCTGGTGGCGGTCGCCGGGATCTGCGCGTACGACTCCGACGCGCACGGACTCGCGCAGCGCTACTTCCACCAGGCCCTGCGGCTCGCCAAGGCCAGCGGCGACCAGGGTCTCGGTGCCTACGTCATCGCGCTGCTGGTCAACCAGGCGCTGTTCATGCGGGAGCACCGGCAGGCCGTCGCCTTCGCCGAGGCCGCCCTGCGCGCCGCGGGCCGCCACATCACCCCGGCGCTCGCCTCCGACCTCTACGCGATGCAGGCGAAGGCGTACGCGCACCTCGGCGACGGCAGCGGCGCGCTGTCCTGCATCCGCCGGGCCGAGCAGGCCGCCGAACGCATCCGGCGCGGCTACGAACCCGACGAGACCGGCTATGTCCAGCCCGGACTGGTCAACGTCCAGGTCGCCGAGGCCCTGTTGAGCCTCGGGGAACTGTCGGCGGCCGGGGAGCACGCCGCCGCGGCCGTCGACAACCCGGCGCACGACCGCGGCCGGGTGCACCGGCTCGCCATGCTCAGCACCATCGAGCTGCGCCAGGGCAACGCCGACAAGGCGGTGGCCACCGCCTTGCAGATGGCCGAACAGGCCCGGGGCATGGAGTCCCAGCGCCTGCGCGACCGACTCCGCGCGGTGCGCGAGCACCTGGTGCGCAGCGGTTGCGCGGGCACGACCGAGGCCGCCGAACTCATCGACGGGGCACTGCGCGTACCGCTGTGATCCGTCCGCCCCTCGGGGCACACTGCGCCCACCACTGCGCCGTGAGCGGCCGCCGTGCGCCTGCTGCCGGGACGCTGCTGCTGCGATATTGCCACCTACTCCAAGAAAGGTGGCAGAACCGTGCAGTGGACGAAACAGAGCGAACAAAATGTGTACGCAAATCGCTGGTTCAGCGTCAATCTCGCCGATGTCGAACTACCGGACGGTCGGCATCTCGACCACTTCCTCATACGGATGCGCCCGGTGGCTGTGGCCACGGTCGTGAACGAGGCGAACGAGGTCCTCCTGCTGTGGCGGCACCGCTTCATCACCGACAGCTGGGGCTGGGAACTGGCGGCCGGCGTCGTCGAGGACGGCGAGGACGTCGCGGTGGCGGCGGCGAGGGAACTGGAGGAGGAGACCGGCTGGCGGCCGGGACCGCTGCGGCACCTGATGAGCGTGGAGCCGTCCAACGGGCTCACCGACGCCCGGCACCACGTCTACTGGGCCGACGAGGGCGCGTACGTCGGGCACCCCGTGGACGACTTCGAGTCGGACCGCCGGGAGTGGATTCCGCTCAAGCTCGTTCCCGACCTGGTCGCCCGCGGGGAGGTCCCGGCCGCCAACATGGCGGCCGCGTTACTCCTGCTGCACCACCTCAGGCTCGGGCAGGACGCCCCGCCCGATCTCGGCCGCCGGGCCGGCTAGCGTCCGAGGGCCTGCCAGACCGCCACGATCAGCGCGCCCAGGGCCGTGACGACGGCCACCGAGGGGAGAGGCCAGCGGGCGTGCTCCAGCGCGGTCAGCCGGGTACTGAGGTCCGCCAGCTCCTTGGCGGTCTCCTCGGTGCGGTGGGAGAGCAGGGCGTGCCCGCCCTCGACTCGGGCGTAGGCCACGTCCAGCCGGCGTCGTAACTCTGCGAGTTCTCCCTGGACGACGGGGTGCTCGGGATCGGCGGTCACGGACCGCTCCTTTCCGTAGTCGTCTCACATCCCTTGCATGTGCATGTCGAGTCAACTCGCCTGGTGGACGCGTGGGGAGAGTGTGCGGACGGCATATGCGTGCCCGGGGCGCACACGCCGTGTGAATGCCGCGGGCCCGGCACCACCTGAGGTGCCGGGCCCGTGCGCGTAGCTGCGCGTAATCAGCCGTAGGAGTAATCAGCCGTACGAGTAGAAGCCCGAGCCGCTCTTGCGGCCGAGCCGGCCCGCGTCGACCATGCGCTGGAGCAGCGGGGGAGCGGCGTACAGCGGCTCCTTGTACTCCTCGTACATCGAGTACGCGACCGAGGCGACCGTGTCCAGGCCGATCAGGTCCGCCAGTTTCAGCGGGCCCATCGGGTGGGCGCAGCCCATCTCCATGCCGTTGTCGATGTCCTCGCGGCTCGCGATGCCCGACTCGAACATCCGGATCGCGGAGAGCAGGTACGGGATCAGCAGCGCGTTCACCACGAAGCCGGAGCGGTCCTGGGCGCGGATGGCGTGCTTGCCGAGCACCTTCTCGGTGAACAGCTGCGCCCGGCTCAGCGTGCCCTCGGAGGTGGTGAGCGCCGGGATCAGCTCGACCAGCTGCTGCACCGGGGCCGGGTTGAAGAAGTGGATGCCGATGACATGGTCGGGCCGCGAGGTGGCGACCGCCAGCTTCACCAGCGGGATCGAGGAGGTGTTGGAGGCCAGGATCGCGTCCGGCCGGGTCACGACCTGGTCGAGCACCTGGAAGATCTCGGTCTTGACCTGCTCGTTCTCGACGACCGCCTCGATCACCAGATCACGGTCGGCGAACTCGCCGAGATCGGTGGTGAAGCTGAGCCGCGCCTGCGTGGCGTCCCGCTCCTCCTCGGTGATCTTGCCGCGCTCGGCGGCCTTGGCCAGCGAGTTGTACAGCCGGGTGCGGCCGATCTCCAGAGCCTCGCCCGTGGTCTCGGCGACCATCACCTCCAGACCGGAGCGGGCGCACACCTCGGCGATGCCCGCCCCCATCTGACCGCAGCCCACCACGCCGACGCGTGCGATATCTCCCGAGATGCCGGTCACATCGTCCCTTTCGCTGACTTCAAGGCTGGTAACAGGCGCACCGGGGTCCCCGGCGCCTGCTCCGATCGAGCACGTTACCCCCGAATGGTCACGGATCCGTCTCCCGGGTCGGGCATGCTGAGGCCCCGTACACGATCCGTGAGCGTGCGGATCCACAGCGTTCAGGAGGTCTCCCCATGGGCGGTGTCTCGCGTCGTGCCTTCGCGGTGGCGGCGTTGTCGGCGTTGACCGTGGCGCCCGCGGCGTCGGCGGCGCCGGTCTCCGCGCCGGAACCGCCGGTGCGCCGCGCCGCCGCCGGGATGCGGGGCATGTGGCTCGCCACGGTGGCCGGCCGCGACTGGCCCACCCGCGCCGGCCTGGGCGCCGCGGAGCAGCGCGCCGAACTGGTCGAGCACCTGGACAACGCGGTCCGGCACCGGCTGAACACGGTGTTCCTCCAGGTGCGGCCGACGGCCGACGCGCTGTGGCCCTCGCCGTACGAGCCGTGGTCGCAGTACCTGTCCGGCAGCCAGGGCCGCGACCCCGGCTGGGACCCGCTGGGCACGGCGGTCGACGAGGCCCACGCCCGCGGCCTGGAGCTGCACGCCTGGTTCAACCCGTACCGCGTCGCCCTGCACGACGACCCGAGCCACCTGATCCCCGCCCACCCCGCGCGCAAGCACCCCGCGTGGGTGGTGCCGTACGGCGGAAAGCTGTACTACAACCCCGGGCTGCCCGAGGTCCGGGCCTTCGTCCAGGACGCGATGCTCGACGCGGTGGAGAAGTACGCCGTGGACGGCGTCCACTTCGACGACTACTTCTACCCCTATCCGGTCACCGGCGAGAGCTTCGACGACGGCGCGGCCTTCAGCACCTTCGGTGCCGGCTTCGGCAGCCGGGCCGACTGGCGGCGGGACAACATCGACCGGCTGGTGCGCGAGACCGCGGCACGCGTCAAGAAGCTCCGCCCGTCCGCCCGCTTCGGGGTGAGCCCCTTCGGGGTGTGGCGCAACGCGGCCACCGACGAGCGCGGCTCGGACACCCGGGCGGGCGTCCAGACGTACGACGACCTGTACGCGGACACCCGCAAGTGGGTGCGCGAGGGCTGGCTCGACTACGTCGTGCCGCAGCTGTACTGGAGCATCGGCCAGAACGGTGCGGACTACGCGAAGCTGCTCCCCTGGTGGGCCGAGGTGGCCAAGGGCAGCCGGACGAAGCTGTACGTGGGTGAGGCGCTGTACAAGGCCGGGGACCCGGCACAGCCCGCCGCCTGGCAGGACCCGGCCGAGGTGTCCCGGCACCTCGCGCTCGCCGCGCGCCACCCGCAGGTGCGCGGACACGTCTTCTTCTCCGCCAAGGACGTGGCGGAGGACCGGGGCGGCGCGATGGCGCGGGTGGCGGCGGACCACTACACGCTGCCGGCCGCCGCCCCGCGCTGAGCCGGCTGCCCGGGATCCGCGCGGGCTAGAGCTGGATCTCCCGGTGCCGGATCTCGGTGTCGGGGCCGGGCGAGCACACGCCCTCGTGCCCGTCCTCGAACCGGACCCGGTACGGGGGAGAGCCCTTCTCGCCCAGAACCTCGACGATCTCGCCGACCTTGTCGTGTTCGCCGACCACCCGGCCGTGCTGCACCAGCTGGTCGCCCTTCATTGCGTGCATGCGTGGGGCCTCCTCGCCTGTGTGCCGCTCTCAGCCCCGGGCCCGCTGGGTGACCGCGATGCACACCAGTACCGCCGCGGCCGTCAGCGGAGCGGCCACCGTCAGGTGCTCGCCCAGGAGAAGTACCGACCACACCAGTGTGAGCAGCGGCTGGGCCAGCTGCAACTGGCTGGCCTTCGGGATCCCGATGGCCGCCATGCCCCGGTACCAGACGACCAGGCCGAGGAACTGCGAGCCCGCCGCCACCCACAGCAGCCCGGTCACGCTGTGCGCCGTCAGGTGCACCGGCTCGAACGACAGGGCGACCGCGGCCATCGGCACCGTCAGCGGCAGACACAGCACCAGCGCCCAGCCGATCACGTGCCAGCCCGGCATCACCCGGGCCAGCCGGCCGCCCTCGGTGTAGCCGGCCGCGCACACCAGCAGCGCCGCGAAGAGATAGGCGTCGGCCGAGGTCAGCGCCCCGCCGCTCTGCTGCACCGTGAAGGCGATCACGGCCGCCGCACCCGCCAGGGCGGCGAGCCAGAAGGTGCGCGAGGGCCGGGTGCCGACGCGCAGGGCGGAGAACAGCGCGGTCGTCAGCGGCAGCAGGCCGACCACGACGGCGGCGTGCGCGGTCGTCGACGTCTGGAGGGCGAGCGTGGTCAGGAGCGGAAAGCCCAGGACCACCCCGGCGCCGACCACCGCGAGACCGGCCCAGTGCCGCCGCTCGGGGACGGCCACGCGCAGGACGAGCAGGCAGCCCCCGGCGATCACCGCGGCCAGGATGCTGCGCACCGCGATCAGGGACCAGGGGCCGAAGCCCTCCAGGCCCCACGCGGTGGCCGGGAAGGTGAGGGAGAAGGCGAGGACGCCGAGCGCGGCCAGGAGCGTGCCGGAGGACCGGCCGCCGGTGCTCGCGGTCGAACCGCCCACTGCTATCCCGGACGGTGCGGTAGCGCTACTCTGTGCTCTCATGCAAGAGCGTAGCAGTGTCGCTGAACTGGTGAGTGAGTTGCGAGGAGAGCTGGACCGCTACTCACCCGGCGGAAAGCTCCCGTCGAGCAGGGCCCTCGTCGACCGGTTCCGGGTGAGCCCGGTCACCGTCTCCCGGGCCCTGGCGCAACTGGCGGCCGAGGGACTGGTGGTCACCCGGCCCGGCGCCGGCGCCTTCCGCGCCCGGCCGCGCCCCACGGCCGCACCCGCCGGGGACACCTCCTGGCAGGAGGTCGCGCTCAGCGCGGACGGCGCCGCCGACCCGGTACCGCGCACGGTGGACGCCTCGGGCGTGCTGGTCTCGCTGGCCGCACCGCCGCCCGGCGTCGTGGAGTTCAACAGCGGCTACCTGCATCCGTCGCTCCAGCCCGAGCGCGCGATGGCAGCGGCCCTGGCGCGGGCCGGGCGGCGGCCCGGTGCGTGGGGGCGGCCGCCGATGGAGGGGCTGCCGGAGCTGCGGGAGTGGTTCGCGCGCGGGATCGGCGGAGCCATCACGGCCGCCGAGGTGCTGATCACGGCGGGCGGACAGTCCGCGCTGACCACCGCCCTGCGCGCCCTCACCCCGCCCGGCACTCCGGTGCTGGTCGAGTCCCCGACGTACCCCGGCATGCTGGCCATCGCGCGGGCGGCCGGACTGCGCCCGGTGCCGGTCCCCGTGGATGCCGACGGTGTCCGTCCTTCCCTGCTCGCCGACGCCTTCCGGGCCACCGGCGCCCGTGTCCTGGTCTGCCAGCCCCTCTTCCAGAACCCGACCGGTGCCGTGCTCGCCCCGGAGCGGCGCGGTGAGGTGCTGCGCATCGCGCGGGCGGCCGGCGCCTTCGTGGTGGAGGACGACTTCGTACGGCGGATGGTGCACGAGGACGCCGGACCGCTGCCCGAGCCGCTCGCCGCCGACGACCCGGACGGCGTCGTGGTCCACGTCTGCTCGCTGACCAAGGCGACCTCGCCCAGCTTCCGGGTCAGCGCCCTGGCGGCGCGCGGGCCGGTGCTGGAGCGGCTGCGGGCCATCCAGGTCGTCGACACCTTCTTCGTGCCCCGGCCGCTCCAGGAGGCGGCGCTGGAACTCGTGGGGTCACCCGCCTGGCCGCGCCATCTGCGCGCGATCGCCGCCGAACTGAAGGACCGGCGCGACGCGATGACGTCCGCGCTGCGGCTGCACCTGCCCGAGGTGTCGCTGCCGCACATCCCGTCCGGCGGATACCACCTGTGGTTCCGCCTGCCCGACGGCACCGACGAGGTCGCGCTCACCGCGGCCGCCCTGCGCGCGGGCGTGGCGATCACCCCGGGCCGCCCCTACTTCAGCGCCGAACCCCCCGCGGCCCACCTCCGGCTGAGCTTCGCGGCGGTGGCGGGCGCCGGCGAGATCGCCGAAGGCGTACGACGGCTGCGCACCGCCTGCACGGAGACGTGGGGCGGCTGACGCGGCCCGGCGAGTGGATGGCGCTCACCTTCGGGTCGTGAATGGCGTGAATCCTGGGTAGCTTCGAGTAACACCCCTTGACCTGGTCACCTCTGCCCTCCACCATCACGGCATGGCGCTCCGGGTCACGTTCGTCGCCTCCGCACGCAGCTCACCGCTGCTCGCCGAGCGCTTCGACGACGACCGGCCGCTGGACCAGGCCGGATGGGACGAGGTGCTCCGTGCCGCGGGCGGTCTCCTGCCGCTGGCGGCCGCCGAGCTGCGCTACTGCTCGCCCACGCCCCGCAGCCGTGCCACCGGGGACGCTCTCGGCTGCGCGCCGCTGGTCCAACTCGCCCTGCGGGAGTGCGACATGGGCCGCTGGCGCGGACTGACCCTCGCCGAGGCCATGGCCCGCGAGCCCGCGGCGGTGGACGCCTGGCTCGCCGACCCGTGGTCGGCCCCGCACGGCGGGGAGTCGCTGCTGGTCTTCATCAGCCGGGTCGGCGGCTGGCTCGACACCCGCCCGGGCGAGCACGGCGACCGCATCGTCGCCGTCGCCGAACCCTCCGTGATCCGGGCCGCGCTGGTCTACGCGCTGCGGGCGCCACCGGCGACGTACTGGAACCTGGATGTGCGGCCCCTCTCGGCGACCACGCTCACGGGCCGGGCGGGCCGCTGGAGTCTGCGCTTCGAGGGGACGCCTCCGCAGTGGGCCGCTCATCCGGCGTTTCACGAAGATAGTCCGTGGTGAGCAGCAGGTCCTTGGCCGGGCCGCCCACCCGCCACACCGTCCGCCAGCGGCCCGGGCCCTGGACGGTGAACTCGCCGCGGTAGAGGTCGGCGGCGCACGGATGGCCGGCCACATGCCGTCCCGAGGACAGGTCGAGGCCGTGGAAGGGGCGGCCGTCCGCGAAGCGCACGTCGGCGGTGCCCGGAGCGCTCCCCGGCGCGTAGCGCAGGGTCCGCTCGGCGGGACGGGTCACGCCCTGCCAGGTGAAGGTGCCGGACTCCCGGCTCAGCAGCCCGCCCTCCGCCAGCGCCTCGAACGCGGTGGTCCCCTCGAAGCGGCCCTCCGCGCCGCTCGCCAGGTCCCGCACCGTCCGCTCGGTGCGCCACCGGCCCGCGAGATACGCCAGCACGTCCGGCACCGGCCACAACTCGCCCATTACCACTCGCTTTCCGGCCCCGGCCCACTGGTCGCTGCGTGACCCGTTGACGCACTTCGGTCACCTCCCCATCTTGCCGTTCGAAGTGCTGACCGACGGTTGATATCTCGAACGAACAGTGAGTGCCGCGGGGTACCGGCAACTTGTCGCCAGGTGCCACCGACGACAAGCCGGCCGAGTCCTTTCCCTCCGGTCCGGTCCGGGATGATGTGCACCGTGCTGGAGAACAGTGATCGGCCTGAGCCCGGGCTGCCGGAGGACGTGGTGAGCGCGGTGCGGCCGCCGGGGACGGACAGCCTCGCGGCTTCCTGGATTGCATAAACGTGCAGCGATACGTATAGTCATGCCATCAAGGATGGAGGACGTCATGGCGGTACGTGCGGCGGTGGCCGGAGCGAGTGGGTATGCGGGCGGTGAGCTGCTGCGTCTGCTGCTCGCGCACCCGGGGGTCGAGATCGGCGCCCTGACCGGCAACTCCAACGCGGGGCAGCGGCTCGGCGCGCTGCAGCCGCATCTGCTGCCGCTGGCCGACCGGGTCCTGGAGGCGACCACGCCCGAGGCGCTCGCCGGGCACGACGTGGTGTTCCTCGCCCTGCCGCACGGCCAGTCCGCCGCCGTCGCCGAGCAGCTCGGGCCGGACGTGCTGGTCGTGGACATGGGCGCCGACTTCCGTCTGAAGGACGCCGGTGACTGGGAGAGGTTCTACGACTCCCCGCACGCCGGCACCTGGCCCTACGGCCTCCCCGAACTGCCGGGTGCCCGTGCCGCGCTGGAGGGGTCCAAGCGTGTCGCGGTGCCCGGTTGCTACCCGACCGCCGTCTCGCTGGCCCTCTTCCCGGCCTACGCCGCCGGCCTCGCCGAGCCCGAGGCCGTGATCGTGGCCGCCTCGGGGACGTCCGGCGCGGGCAAGGCCGCCAAGCCGCACCTGCTGGGCAGCGAGGTCATGGGGTCCATGTCGCCGTACGGCGTCGGGGGCCTGCACCGGCACACCCCCGAGATGATCCAGAACCTCGGCGCGGTCGCCGGCGAGCCGGTGACCGTCTCCTTCACGCCGACCCTCGCACCGATGCCCCGCGGCATCCTCGCCACCTGCACCGCCAAGGCGAAGCCCGGTGTCACCGCCGAAGCCGTCCGCGCCGCCTACGAGAAGGCCTTCGCCGACGAGCCCTTCGTGCACCTGCTGCCCGAGGGACAGTGGCCCGCCACCGCGTCCGTCTACGGTTCCAACGCCGTTCAGGTCCAGGTCGCGTACGACGCCGCCGCGGGACGCGTCATCGCCATCGCGGCCATCGACAACCTGGCCAAGGGCACCGCGGGCGGTGCCGTCCAGAGCATGAACATCGCCCTGGGTCTCGACGAGACCACCGGACTGACGACGATCGGAGTCGCCCCGTGAGCGTGACGGCAGCAAAGGGATTCACGGCAGCCGGTATCACCGCCGGGATCAAGGAGAGCGGCAACCCCGACCTGGCCCTCGTGGTCAACACCGGGCCCCGCCGCGCCGCCGCGGGCGTCTTCACCTCCAACCGCGTCAAGGCCGCGCCGGTCCTCTGGTCCGAGCAGGTGCTCAAGAGCGGCCAGGTCTCGGCCGTGGTGCTCAACTCCGGTGGCGCCAACGCCTGTACCGGCCCCAAGGGCTTCCAGGACACCCACGCCACCGCCGAGAAGGCCGCCGAGGTGCTCGGGACGGGCGCGGGCGAGGTCGCCGTCTGCTCGACGGGACTGATCGGCGTACTGCTGCCCATGGACAAGCTGCTCCCGGGAGTCGAGGCGGCCGCCGGGCAGCTGTCCGAGCACGGCGGCGAGAAGGCCGCCATCGCCATCAAGACCACCGACACCGTGCACAAGACGTCCGTGGTGACCAAGGACGGCTGGACCGTCGGCGGCATGGCCAAGGGCGCCGGGATGCTCGCGCCGGGCCTCGCCACCATGCTCGTCGTTCTCACCACCGACGCCGACCTGGACGCCGACGTGCTCGACACCGCGCTGCGCGCCGCCACCCGCGTCACCTTCGACCGCATCGACTCCGACGGCTGCATGTCCACCAACGACACCGTGCTGCTGCTGGCCTCGGGCGCCTCCGGCGTCACCCCGGCCCACGACGACTTCGCCGAGGCCGTGCGGACCGTCTGCGACGACCTCGGGCAGCAGCTCATCCGGGACGCCGAGGGCGCCAGCAAGGACATCAAGGTCGAGGTCGTGAACGCCGCGACCGAGGACGACGCCGTCCTGGTCGGCCGCACCATCGCCCGCAACAACCTCCTCAAGTGCGCCATCCACGGCGAGGACCCCAACTGGGGCCGCGTGCTCTCCGCCATCGGCACCACCTCCGCCGCCTTCGAGCCCGACCGGCTGAACGTCGCCATCAACGGCGTCCGGGTCTGCAAGAACGGAGGCGTCGGCGAGGACCGCGAGCTGGTCGACATGCGCTACCGCGAGGTCCACATCGTCGCCGACCTCGCCGCCGGCGACGCCACGGCCACCATCTGGACCAACGACCTCACCGCCGACTACGTCCACGAGAACAGCGCGTACTCCTCATGAGCACCCGCAAGCACACCGCGCTGCCCAAGGCCCAGACCCTCATCGAGGCGCTGCCCTGGCTGACCCGGCACCACGGCAAGACCGTCGTCATCAAGTTCGGCGGCAACGCCATGGTCGACGAGGACCTCAAGGCAGCCTTCGCCCAGGACGTCGTCTTCCTGCGCCACGCCGGCCTCAAGCCCGTCGTCGTGCACGGCGGCGGCCCGCAGATCAGCGCCGCGCTCGACCGGCACGGCATCGTCAGCGAGTTCAAGGCCGGCCTGCGCGTCACCACCGAGGACGCCATGGACGTCGTACGGATGGTGCTGGCCGGACAGGTCCAGCGCGAACTGGTCGGCCTGCTCAACCAGCACGGACCGCTCGCCGTCGGCCTCACCGGCGAGGACGCCCACACCATCACCGCCACCAAGCACCAGCCCCGGATCGAGGGCGAGCTCGTCGACATCGGGCGGGTCGGACAGATCACCGAGATCGACACCGGCGCCATCGAGGCGCTGCTCGCCGACGGCCGCATCCCGGTCGTCTCCTCGATCGCCCGCTCCCAGGACGACCACCATGTCTACAACGTCAATGCTGATACGGCGGCTGCGGCACTCGCTGCGGCGCTCGGCGCCGAGACTCTCATGGTCCTCACCGACGTCGAGGGCCTCTACGAGGACTGGCCGGACTCCGACGAGGTGATCAGCCGCCTCACCGCGACCCAGCTGGAGAAACTGCTGCCCGACCTGTCCTCCGGCATGGTGCCGAAGATGGAGGGCTGCCTGCACGCCGTACGCAACGGCGTCACCACCGCCCGCGTCATCGACGGCCGGGTCCAGCACTCGATCCTGCTGGAGATCTTCACCGACGAGGGCATCGGCACGATGGTCGTGCCGGACGAACAGGGGGAGTCGTGAGCAACACCGGGGACACCGCGGGCAACGCGGAGCTGACCGAGCGCTGGCAGGGCACGCTCATGAACAACTACGGCACGCCCCGCCTGCCCCTGGTGCGCGGCGCGGGCTCCCGGCTGTGGGACGCCGACGGCACCGAGTACCTGGACTTCGTCGGCGGCATCGCGGTCAACGCGCTCGGCCACGCGCACCCCGCCGTGGTGGAGGCCGTGAGCCGGCAGATCGCCTCCCTCGGCCACGTCTCCAACCTGTTCATCGCTGAACCGCCGGTCGCGCTCGCCGAACGGCTGCTCCAGCGCTTCGGCCGGGACGGCAGGGTCTACTTCTGCAACTCCGGCGCCGAGGCCAACGAGGGCGCCTTCAAGATCGGCCGGCTCACCGGGCGGCCGCACATGGTCGCCACCGAGGGCGGCTTCCACGGCCGCACCATGGGCGCCCTGGCGCTGACCGGCCAGCCCGGCAAGCAGGAGCCGTTCCGGCCGCTGCCCGGCGACGTCACCCACGTGCCCTACGGGGACGCGCAGGCGCTGGCGGCGGCGGTCACCGAGGAGACGGCCTTGGTCGTCATCGAGCCGATCCAGGGCGAGAACGGCGTCGTCGTCCCGCCGCCCGGCTATCTCAAGGCCGCCCGCGCCATCACCGCCGCCACCGGGGCGCTGCTGGTCCTGGACGAGGTGCAGACCGGCGTCGGCCGCACCGGCCACTGGTTCGAGTACCAGGCGCACGAGGGCGTCCTGCCGGACGTCGTCACCCTCGCCAAGGGCCTCGGCGGCGGGCTGCCGCTGGGCGCGACGGTCGCCTTCGGACGCGCCGCCGACCTCCTCCAGCCGGGCCAGCACGGCACGACCTTCGGCGGCAATCCGGTCGCCTGCGCCGCCGGACTCGCCGTCCTCGACACCATCGCGGACGAGGGTCTGCTGGACAACGTGAAGCGGCAGGGCGAGAGGATCCGCGGCGGAGTCGAGGCTCTCGGCCACCCGTTGGCCGGGCACGTCCGGGGCGCCGGACTGCTCCTGGGTATCGTGCTCACCGAGCCGCTCGCGCTCCAGGTGCAGCAGGCGGCTCAGGAAGCCGGAATCCTGGTGAACGCGCCCGCCCCCGACGTCGTACGGCTGATGCCCGCGCTGAACCTGGGCGACGACGTGGTGGACGCCTTCCTCGGGGCGCTGCCCGGCATCCTTGACCAGGCCGCCCACGCGGCCCACGGGGACGGACGATCCGGAGAATGAGACGACGATGAGCCAGGCGCAGGAGCACGATCAGACGGCGGGGCCCGCTCTGCCGCAGACCCGCACCGCACGCCACCGGCGGATCGTGGACATCCTCAACCGGCAGGCGGTGCGCTCGCAGAGCCAGCTCGCGAAGCTGCTCGCCGACGACGGGCTGAACGTCACCCAGGCGACGCTCTCCCGCGACCTGGACGAGCTGAACGCGGTGAAGATCCGCAACACCGACGGCGACCTCATCTACGCGGTGCCCAGCGAGGGCGGTTTCCGCACCCCGCGGGCGCCGCTCGGCGAGTCGGCGAAGGAGGAGCGGATGCGGCGGCTCTCCGCGGAGCTGCTGATCTCCGCGGAGGCCTCGGCGAACCTCGTGGTCCTGCGCACCCCGCCGGGTGCCGCGCAGTTCCTCGCCTCGGCCATCGACCAGGCCGAACTGCACGACATCCTCGGCACCATCGCCGGCGACGACACGCTGATGCTGATCAGCCGGGAGCCGACGGGCGGGCAGGCGCTCGCCGACCACCTGCTGCGGCTGGCGCAGAACGGCCACTGAGCGGGGCCGGTGTGCCCGAGGGCTACCTCCGGGTCAGCACCGCGACCAGCTCGGCCAGACCGTCCACCGCCCAGTCGAAGGCGTCCGAGCCGCGCGGCGGGTCTCCCACCGGGCGCCGGACGTAGGCGGTGCGCATGCCCACGGCCTGGGCGCCGCGCAGGTCCCAGGCGTGGGCGGCGACCATCAGCACCCGCTCCGGCGGACAGCCGGCCGCGCCGAGGGCGAGCCGGTAGACCTCCGGCGCGGGTTTGTACGCCCCCGCGTCCTCGGCCGACAGGGCCTGGTGCCAGCGCAGCCCCGCGTACGCGTTGAGGCGGAGCAGCGACGCGCGGCTCGCGTTGGAGAGCCCCAGGACCGGGAACCGTTCGGCCAGGCGCGCGAGCCCCGCGACGGAGTCGTCCCACGGCGCCAGGCGCCGGCCGGCGCCTGCCAGCCGCGCGACGGCGTCCACGTCGGTGAGCCCGGCGTGTTCGGCGACCCGCTCCGCCGCCTCGCGGTCCAGGACCCCGGAGTCGGCGTACGGCCGCTCCTTCGCCCCGATGCGTCCTATCTCATGCTCCACGTGCTCCTGCCACACCGTGAGCAGGTCGCCGACCGACGCCGCGTCGGCCTCGGGCACCGCCTCGCGCAACGCCGCGCGCAGTCCCCCCGGTTCGTCGACCATCGTGCCGAGCACATCGAACACGACGGCCTCGACATCGCTCGCCCCTGCCATGCGGCCTCCTCCAGCGCGTGCGGACACCTGCCCGGCGGCGTGCCGGTCACCCGTCGGCCGGGCTCAGCCCAGCCAGGCCGCCAGTCCTCCAGTACACCGCACCTCGTCCCCGGCCGTGATCAGCAGCCCCTCGACGCCGGGCAGCGACTCCAGCCACCGCAGCCCCTCCCGCGACCCCATCGCGAACGCCGCCGTCGCCCAGCAGTCCGCCCAGGTCAGCCGCGGCGCCACCACGGTCACGGAGACCAGGTCGGTGACGGCCGAACGCCCGGTGCGCGGGTCGACGACATGCGCGCCCCGCTCGGCGCTGCCGGACGTCGCCACGGCCAGCTCGGCCGCCCCGGCCGCGGAGACCACGGCCGCGAGCCCGCCGGGCCGCAGCGGATCCGACACACCGATCCGCCAGGGCCGCCGCGCCCCCGGCGACCCGAGCAACTGCACGTCCCCGCCGCCGTTGAGGCTGACCCCCGTCGCGCCCGCCGCCGCGATCCGGCGGGCGGCGCGCTCCACGGCCCAGCCCTTGACGATCCCGGTCGGATCGAGCCGTCCCCGGTACCGCGTGCTGAACCAGCCGTCGCTCACCCGCTCCGCCTCGGCCGCCAGCTCCAGCACCTCGGCGACCTCGGGCGCGCACGCCTCGACGGTCACCTCGTCCCGCGCCAGCCGGGAGACCTCGCTGTCGTCGCGGTAGGTGCTGAACACCTCGTCGGCCCGGTGCAGCCCGGCGACCGCCTCGTCCAACGCCGCCCGTACGGCCGTGGGTTCCCCGCCGCGGACGTCGAAGGAGAAGACGGTCCCCATCGTCTCCTCCACGTGACGCACCGCGGCGGGAGCCTGTGCGGACCCGGCCACGGCGTCAGCCACCGGCCCGGTCCAGTGCCGATTGCAGGGACTGCTTGTATCCGGCGCTGGTGTAGGTGGCGCCGGAGACGGCGTCGATGTCGGCGGTGCCGGCGGTGACGGCGGCCTGGTCGAGCTTGGGCACCGCGTCGGCGGTGACCCGGTCGCTCTGCCCGCCCTTGGGCGCTTGGAGGGTCTCGGCGTCGGTGATCCTCCCGCCGCTGACGGTGACACGCACCTGGACGGGCCCGTACTGGGTCTGCGCGACGTCCCCGGTGAGCACCTGCGTGCCCTGCCCACCGCCGCCCTGCTCCTCGCCCGAGCCGTCGCCGGAGCCCTGCCCCGTCCCGTCGCCGGAGCCCTGCCCCGAGCCCGAGCCCTCGCCCGAGTCCTGTCCCGCGGAGGCGGCCGCGGCCTTGTCCAGCGCCGACTGAAGGGACTTCTTGTACCCGGCGCTGGTGTAGGTGGCGCCGGAGACGGCGTCGATGTCGGCGGTGCCGGCGGTGACGGCGGCCTGGTTGAGCTTGGGCACCGCGTCGGCGGTGACCTGGTCGCTCTGCCCGCCCTTGGGCGCCTGCACGGCCTCGGCCCCGGTGATCTTCCCACCGCTCACCGTGAGCCGGACCTGCACCGGTCCGTACTGGGTGTCGGCCGTGTCTCCGGTGACCGTGCCGGACCCGGCGCCCCGGCCGCCCTGCGGCGACTGCGCGGCCGCCGGCGGCGCGGCGCCGCCCGCCGCCGAGGCGGCGCCCGGGTCCGAGGCCGGTTTCAGCGACAGCAGCAGCACGATCCCGGACACGGTCGCGGCGCCGGCGAGCACGGCACGCCGAACGGGGTGACTTTTCCTCATCTGTCCTGGACTCCTGATGTCCGTCGCTCACATCTCGAACGACTCGTGGTGGATACGGCGGGCGGGAACCCCCGCGCCGCGCAGTGCCTCGTACACCGACTGGGCGAAACCGGGGGGCCCGCACAGGAAGACGTCGTGGCGCTCGACCTCCGGGATCTTGCGGCTCAGGGTCTCCGCGGAGATGTCCGGGCGTTCCCCGTCCGGGCTGTTGACCGCGTACATCAACCGGGCGCCGCGCTCCTCGGCGATCCCGGCCAGCTCGTCCCACAGCGCCAGCTCCTGCGTGCTGTTGGCCCGGTAGAGCAGCGTGATGTCGCCGGACGCGCCGGGCAGCGTCTCGAACAGCGCCCGCATCGGCGTGATCCCGACCCCGCCCGCCACCAGCAGCACCTTGCCGCGGCTGCGGCGCTGGGCGGTCAGCGCGCCGTACGGACCCTCGGCCCACACCCGGGTGCCGGGCTCCAGCTCGCGCAGCCGGGCGCTGTGGTCGCCGATCGCCTTCACGGTGATCCGCAGCATGTCCGGGCGCGGCGCCGCCGACAGGGAGTACGGGTGGGAGCTGAACCGCATCCCCGGCGCCAGGAACCGCCAGCGGAAGAACTGACCGGCCTCCGCGCCCATCCGGTGCAGCCGACGGCCGCCGATCAGCACCGACACGATGCCGGGCGTCTCCTCGATCACCGCCTCCACCCGCATCCGGTGCCGCAGGTTGAGACGGAGCGGCGTCAGCACGCGGTACCACAGGACGAGCGCCGTCACCGACCCGTACAGCACGTACCAGACGGTCTTGGCGACCGGCTCGACCGCGAAGTCGTTGCCGGTGCTCAACTGGTGCCAGAAGGTCAGGAACACGGCCGCGTACGTCAGCAGGTGCACGTGGTACCAGAGGTCGTACGGGATCCGCCGGCGGACCGGGCCGATCGAGATCAGCCCGATGACGACCAGCAGTCCGGTGCCGATGGCGGCCTTGCCCATGTCGGGCAGCTGCGTCACGGAGTCGACCGTCTGGGCGACGATGTCACCGAGGCCCTTGCCTGCCTGCGCGGCGTAGCCCCACATGATCAGGAAGACATGGGCGAGGACCAGGCAGAGCGTGTAGCGGCCGGTCATGGCGTGCCAGCGGGCGACCCGGTCGGAGCCCACCCGCCGCTCCAGCGCCGGCACCCGCGCCATCTGGAGCACCACCAGCGCCATCAGGTACCCGGCGAGCAGGCCGGTGATCCGGCCCGCGTTGAGGATCATGCCGGTCTGGTCGGAGATGGCGGGCGTGTTGCGCCACCACAGCCACAACACGCCCGCCGCGCCCGCCCACACGGCGAGCAGCAGGGGGACGGCGGGGGAGCGGCGCGGACGGATGCGCCGCATCGTCTGACGGCGGGCGGCACGGCCGCCGGCGAGCGTGGTGGTCACGGTTCCTCCGTGGGGACTTGACCCTTGGCCCACAGATACGCGCCGCGCCGCCCGAGCGTTCAGCCCGGTCCGGACTCCTGTCGCCGGTCAGTAGCGCGTGATCGCCGTCGCGCCGCCGGTGGTGCCGATCGCGAGGTGCGGGCGCTCGCCGGGCTCCGCCCACCGCAGGATGCGCCGCATCGCCTCGGCCGGCACCGACACGCAGCCGGCGGTGGCCCCGCGCCCGTTGACGTGCAGGAAGATGCCCGCGCCGCGGCCGCGCACGGGGCGGTGGTAGTTGAAGCCCACCACCAGGGCGTGGGCGTACTGCGCCGTGTAGGTGACCAGGTGCTCGGCCTCGGCGGCGCGGCAGTCGGCGGGGCGCGGCTCGGTCCAGCGGTTGTAGGCGCGCGAGGCGTTGTCCTGGCACCACCAGGAGTCCTGACGGACCGGGCGGTACCGGTACGCCGTCCCGCGCGGCGCCGCCCGGATGCCGAAGGCGTACGGCAGGTCGTACAGCCCGGTCGGGGTGGTGTTCGTGCCCTGCACCCGCGTCGCCCCGTCGGTCAGCCCCCCGGCCCCGAAGCGGGCGGGCGCGGAACCGGCCCGCACCCACCGGCCGTCCCCCGCGCCCCTGCGGTCCCACCAGGTGACCGTGCCCGTCGTCGAGCCGGTGCCCGGCGCGACCGCGGTGATCAGCTGGGTGCCGCCGCCGGTGTCCGCCATCCGGTCCGGCAGCGGCCGGGCGGCACTCCCGCCGGGCGGCGCGGAACCGAGCGTGAGGAGGGACGCGGAGACGAGGAGGGCGACGACACCGGGGCGCATGGGTCAGACGGTAGAGGGGGGCAGCGGCAACGGCAGCCCGGGAAGGCCGTCCAGGCTCGTCGCGACGTGGTCCTTCTTGGTGAAATAGGCGCTGAGCGAGGCGTCGTCCTCCCGGGCGAACCGCTTGCCGTGCAGATCCCGGTCCTCCTCGTACGCCATGAAGGGGACGGCGTAGCCGCAGGTGTCGCGGACGAGTTCGGCGGTCACGACGATGATCGCGCGCAGTCCGTGCGCGCTGCTGTCGATGTCGGGGAACTGGCCGAGGAGGCCGGGGAAGCGTGGGTCGTCGCGGAAGACGGGCTCACCGCGCCCGTGCACCCGGACGATGTTCGGCGGACCCTGGAACGCGCACCACATCAGGGTGATCCGCCCGTTCTCCCGCAGGTGGGCGATGGTCTCGGCGTTGGAGCCGGCGAAGTCGAGATAGGCGACGGTGAGTTCGTCCAGCACCGCGAAGCTGCCCGTGAGGCCCTTGGGGGACAGGTTCACCGTGCCGTCGCCGGCCAGGGGAGCGGTGGCGGTGAAGAAGAGGGGCTGCGCTTCGATGAAAGCGCGGAGTCTGCCGTCTATGCGCTCATAAGTCTTTCCCATGCCTAACGATTATGCGGGCGTGGGCGCGCCACGTCTCGCCTGCCTGCGAGATTGACGAATCATGCAGAGTTCTGCATACTCATGCATGACAGTGATCGTACGGTGAGGAGCGACCCAAGTGAGCAGCAACAGCGGTGACGTCCGGCTCTGGGGCGGCCGTTTCGCCGACGGTCCCGCCGAGGCCCTGGCGAAGCTGTCCGCGTCCGTGCACTTCGACTGGCGGCTCGCGCCCTACGACATCGCCGGTTCGCGTGCCCACGCGCGCGTGCTGCACAAGGCGGGCCTGCTCACCGAGGACGAGCTGACCCGGATGATCGACGGCCTCGACCGGCTCGAGGCCGACGTCGCCGACGGCTCCTTCACCGGCACCATCGCCGACGAGGACGTGCACACCGCCCTGGAGCGCGGCCTGCTGGAGCGGCTCGGCGCCGACCTCGGCGGCAAGCTGCGCGCCGGCCGGTCCCGCAACGACCAGGTGGCCACCCTCTTCCGGATGTACCTGCGCGACCACGCCCGGACCGTCGGCGGCCTGATC
The DNA here is from genome assembly GCF_042740985.1 of Streptomyces sp. NPDC058985. NCBI lineage: Bacteria > Bacillati > Actinomycetota > Actinomycetes > Kitasatosporales > Streptomycetaceae > Streptomyces > Streptomyces sp. NPDC058985. The sequence goes on from NZ_JBHYJX010000024.1 coordinate 112,947, forward strand.
GCCGACCTCCAGGACGCGCTGATCGGCCTCGCCGAGGCCCACCCGGACGTGGCCATGCCCGGCCGCACCCACCTCCAGCACGCCCAGCCCGTGCTCTTCGCGCACCACGTCCTCGCCCACGTCCAGGCGCTCGGCCGGGACGCGGAGCGGCTGCGCCAGTGGGACGAGCGCACCGCCGTGTCCCCGTACGGCTCCGGCGCGCTCGCCGGCAGCAGCCTCGGCCTGGACCCGGAGGCGGTCGCCCGTGACCTTGGCTTCGAGCACGGCAGCGCCGGCAACTCCATCGACGGCACCGCCTCCCGCGACTTCGTCGCCGAGTTCGCCTTCGTCACCGCGATGATCGGCGTGAACGTCTCGCGGATCGCCGAGGAGATCATCATCTGGAACACGAAGGAGTTCTCCTTCGTGACCCTGCACGACGCCTTCTCCACCGGCTCGTCGATCATGCCGCAGAAGAAGAACCCGGACATCGCCGAGCTGGCCCGCGGCAAGTCCGGCCGCCTCATCGGCAACCTGACCGGCCTGATGGCGACCCTCAAGGCGCTCCCGCTCGCGTACAACCGCGACCTCCAGGAGGACAAGGAGCCGGTCTTCGACTCCATCGACCAGCTGGAGATCCTGCTCCCCGCCTTCACCGGCATGATGGCCACCCTCACCGTGCACCGCGAGCGCATGGAGGAGCTGGCCCCGGCCGGCTTCTCGCTGGCCACCGACATCGCCGAGTGGCTGGTCCGGCAGGGCGTCCCGTTCCGCGTGGCGCACGAGGTGGCCGGCGAGTGCGTGAAGGCCGCCGAGGCCGAGGGCAAGGAACTGGACGAGCTGACCGACGAGCAGTTCGCGAAGATCTCCGCCCACCTCACCCCCGAGGTCCGCTCCGTGCTCGACGTCCCCGGCGCCCTGGCCTCCCGCAACGGCCGCGGTGGCACGGCGCCCGAGGCGGTCGCCGTCCAGCTCGCCGAGGTGAAGGCGGACGTGGCCGGCCAGCACGCGTGGGCGAACGCCAGGACGAGCGCCCCCCAGGGGCGCGGGGAACTGCGCGCCTAGCCACGACGCACTCGCACCCGCCGAACCACCGTCCGGACCGTGCTCTGAGGCCGAGGGTCGCGGGTTACGTTGGTCGCAAGCTTCACCGCAGCCGACCGAACGGAGCCCGCGATGCCCTTCGCCCGCCTGGCCACAGCAACGACCCCGACCTGCCACATCGGCCTCGGTCTCGCCGCCGTCGGGCGCCCCGGCTACATCAACCTCGGCCGCGACCGTGACCTCGGGGAGAACCGCACCGTACAGGCGATGCGCGAGCGGACCCACGACCTCCTCGACGCCGCCTACGCCCAGGGCGTGCGCTACTTCGACGTGGCCCGCTCCTACGGGCGCTCGGAGGAGTTCCTGGCCGACTGGCTCCGGGAGCGGCCGGAGGCCGACGACGTGATCGTCGGCAGCAAATGGGGCTACACCTACACCGCCGACTGGTCCACCGAGGCCGAGCGGCACGAGGTCAAGGACCACGGCGCGGCGACCTACGCACGTCAGCGCGGCGAGACCGACGCCCTCCTCGGCGACCGGCTCGACCTCTACCAGATCCACTCGCTGACCCCCGACAGTCCGGCCCTCACGGACAAGGAACTGCACGCGAAGCTGGCCGAGGCCGCCGCGGGCGGGGTCACCGTCGGCTTCTCCACCAGCGGCCCCGCCCAGGCCGAGGCGATCCGCGCCGCGCTCGCGGTGACCGTGGACGGCGACCCCCTCTTCCGCACCGTCCAGTCGACGTACAACGCGCTGGAGACCTCCGCCGGGCCCGCGCTGGCCGAGGCGCACGAGGCCGGGCTCACCGTGATCGTCAAGGAGGGCATGGCCAACGGCCGCCTCGCCGAGCCCCACGCGCCCGGCGCCCTGCGGGCCGTCGCGGAGGAGACGGCCCTGGGCTGCGACGCGGTCGCCCTCGCGCTGATCCTGCGTCAGCCGTGGGCGGGCGTGGTCCTCTCCGGTGCCGCCACCGTGAACCAGCTCGGTTCGAACCTGCACGCCGCCGTCGTCGACTTCGACGAGGACCAGGTGGCACGCCTCGGCGCGCTCGTCGAGGAACCGGGCGCCTACTGGGAGCGGCGCGGGCAGCTGCCCTGGCACTGAGCCCCGAGCCCTCGCAAGCCCGTGACTCACATCTGAGAGGTGAGTCACACATGCCCAGCGTGAGACAAGAATGTCTCATGTGGGTTATCGTTGTCTCATGGCCGTTGATCGAGACCAGGTACTGCGTGACGCCGCGTCCCTGCTGACCCGCAAAGCCACCGCGACGATGGACGAGGTGGCGCGGGCGGCCGGGATCAGCCGGGCCACGCTGCACCGGCACTTCGCCGGGCGCGACGCGCTGGTCCGGGCGCTGGAGGCGCTCGGCATCGCCGAGTGCGAGGCCGCCCTGGCGGCGGCCCGCCTCGACGAGGGAGCGGCGGCCGACGCGGTCCGCCGGCTCGTCGGCGAGATAGAGCCCGCCGCCGGTCTGATCGCCTTCCTCTACACCGAGAACCAGCTGTTCGAGGGCGAGGAGCAGAACGAGGGCTGGTCCCGCGTCGACGCCCGGCTGGCCGCGCTGTTCCGCCGGGGTCAGGAGAGCGGCGAGTTCCGCATCGACCTCACCCCGGCCTGGCTCACCGAGGCGCTCTACGGCCTGATCGGCGCCGGCGCCTGGGCCGTGACCGAGGGCCGCGTGGCCCGCAACGACTTCACCCACATGATCGTCGAGCTGCTGCTCGGCGGCGCACTCCGGAGAGAGGGATCATGACCCGCACCCTGCAGTCGGCCCACACGACCGAGGCGGTGAAGCGCCCCGGCCGCTGGCTGGCGCTGTCCGTCCTCGTGCTGGCCGTGCTGCTGGTGGCCGTCGACGCGACCGTACTCGGTCTCGCGACCCCCTACATCAGTGAGGACCTCGCCCCGTCCGGCACCCAGCTGCTCTGGATCGGCGACGTCTACTCCTTCGTCATCGCCGGTCTGCTCGTCTCCATGGGCAGCCTCGGCGACCGCATCGGCCGCAAGCGGATCCTGCTCGCGGGTGCCACGGCGTTCGGCGCGATATCCGTGCTCAACGCCTACGCGCACACGCCCGAGCTGATGATCCTCGCCCGGGCGCTGCTCGGCGTCGCGGGTGCCACCCTGATGCCCGCCACCCTCGCCCTGATCCGGAACCTCTTCCACGACCCGCGCGAACGCAGCCTCGCCGTCGGCATCTGGGGCGCCACCGCCTCCGCCGGTACGGCGGTCGGCCCGATCGTCGGCGGGTTCCTGCTGGAGCACTTCTGGTGGGGCTCGGTCTTCCTGATCAACCTGCCCGTGATGGCCGTCCTGGTCGTCGTCGGCGCGAAGCTGCTGCCCGAGTCCCGCAACCCCAGCCCCGGCCCGTGGGACCTGCTGAGCGTCACCCTCTCCCTGGTCGGCATGGTCGGTGTGGTGTACGCCGTCAAGGAGGCCGCCGCGCACGGGTTCGCGTGGGCCACGCTCGCCGCGGGCCTGCTGGGCGCCGCCGCCCTCTACGGGTTCGTGCGCCGACAGCTGACGATGCCGAAGCCGCTGCTCGACATGCGTCTGTTCCGCAGCCGGGGCTTCAGCGGGGCGGTCCTGGCCGACCTGCTGACCATCCTGGGCCTGTCGGGGCTGGTGTTCTTCCTCTCCCAGTACCTGCAACTGGTCCAGGGCAGGCGCCCCTTCGAGGCGGGACTGGCCGAACTGCCGGCCGCCGTCGGAGCGGTGGTCGCCTC